>JBFXKH010000018.1:0-35067 GCA_050173995.1 Lysobacterales bacterium
CACGGCGACGCCGTATTCGGGCTTGGCGGTGCCGGCCATGATGCCGGGAATCTCCTTGAATTGACGGCGCACTTCGACCACCACCGATCCGGCCGCACGACCGACCGCTTCCATCGCCATGGCGCCGAACAGGTAGGGGATCAGGCCGCCGATGAACAGGCCGATGATCACCGCCGGATCCGACAGCGAGAACTCGACCAGCTTGCCTTCCGCTTCCAGGTTATGGGTGTAATCGGCGAACAGCACCAGCGCGGCCAGGCCGGCCGAACCGATCGCATAGCCCTTGGTCACCGCCTTGGTGGTGTTGCCGACCGCGTCCAGCGGGTCGGTGATGGCGCGCACTTCGCTCGGCAGTTCGGCCATTTCGGCGATGCCACCGGCGTTGTCGGTGATCGGGCCGTAGGCGTCGAGCGCGACGATCATGCCGGTCATCGACAGCATCGCAGTCGCCGCGATCGCGATGCCGTACAGGCCAGCCAGGGTGAACGAGGCGTAGATCGCGGCGCAGACCGCGAGCACCGGCAGGGCGGTCGACTTCATCGAGATGCCGAGGCCAGCGATGATATTGGTGCCGTGGCCGGTGGTCGAGGCTTCCGCCACCTTGCGCACCGGCGCGTACTGGGTGCCGGTGTAGTACTCGGTGATCCATACGATCAGGCCGGTCAGCACCAGGCCGACCAGGGTGCAGCCAAACAGGGCATTGGCCTGGGCGCCGATCATCTGCTGGGTGATCGGATAGAACGCCGCCGCGGCCAGCACGGCCGACACGATCACGCCGCGATACAGGCCGGGCATGATGCCCTTGCCGTCCTTGGCCGAGACGAAGAACGTGCCGACAATCGAGGCGATGATCGAGGCGCCGCCCAGCACGACCGGATAAAGCACGGCGGTGGCGGCGTCGATGCCGACGCTGGCGAACATCAGCGAGCCAAGCAGCATGGTCGCGACCAGGGTGACCGCATAGGTCTCGAACAGATCGGCGGCCATGCCGGCGCAGTCGCCGACGTTGTCGCCGACGTTGTCGGCGATCACCGCCGGATTGCGCGGGTCGTCTTCCGGGATGCCGGCCTCGACCTTGCCGACCAGGTCGGCGCCGACGTCGGCGCCCTTGGTGAAGATGCCGCCGCCCAGCCGCGCGAAGATCGAAATCAGCGAAGAACCGAACGCCAGACCGACCAGGGCATGCAACGCTTCCTTCATTTCCACACCGGTGCGCAGCAGCACCCAGTAGTAACCCGCCACGCCGAGCAGACCGAGACCGACCACCAGCATGCCGGTGATCGCGCCGCCGCGGAACGCGACCTCCAGCGCCGCGCCCAGACCGGAGCGCGCGGCTTCAGCGGTGCGCACATTGGCGCGCACCGAGATATTCATGCCGAAGTAGCCGGCAGCGCCAGACAGGATCGCACCAATCGCGAAGCCGATCGCGGTATGCGCGCCGAGCAGCCACCAGATCACCGCGAACAAGGCCACACCGACCATGGCGATGGTGCCGTATTGGCGATTCAGGTAGGCCTTGGCGCCGGCCTGGATGGCCGCGGCGATTTCCTGCATGCGCTCATTGCCGGCCGGTTTGGCAAGAATCCAGCGAATCGACCAGACCGCATACAGCACCGCCAGTGCGGCGCAGACCAGCGCGATCGTCAGACCGTTTTGTAAAAGCATAGGAATACTCCCTGACACGAAAGAGTGACCGGCCGCAGCCGGGCGCAAAGCCCGCGGATTCTACGGGTCCGGGCTGGAGGCGGCAAGCCCTTCGCGGGGAACTTCGCGGGGAACGGGGGATGGGGAACGGGGAACGGGAGCACGTATTCGTAGGGTGGATAAGCGCAGCGCATCCACCATCCAACCCCCTGCCACCCTGACCCAAGCGGCGCCGAGCGCCGCACGCCATAATGGCGAATGTCCCACGCCCACCACCATCCAAACCACCGGCACCACGACCCGCACGATCACCACGCCAGCGAAGAAGCCGGCGCCGGGCGGGCATTCCCGCTCAGTGTGGCGTTGAATACCGCACTGGTCCTGCTGCAATTGCTGGTCGGCCTGCGCATCGGATCGCTGGCCCTGCTCGGCGACGCCGGCCACAATGCCTCGGACGTGCTCGGCCTGCTCGCCGCCTGGGGCGCGGCGCGGCTGGCGATGCGCGCGCCCGACCGGCGCCACACCTATGGCTTCGCCCGATCGACCATCCTCGCTGCGATGTTCAATGCGCTGGCCCTGCTGCTGGCCAGCCTGTGGCTGGCGGTCGAAAGCCTGCAGCACCTACAGCAACGCCCGCAGGTGCCCGGCCTGTGGGTGATGGCGGCGGCCGGGGTGGGCTTCGTGGTCAACGCCGGATCGGCGATGCTGTTCTGGCGTCGGCGCAAAGCCGATCTGAATGTGCGTGGCGCCTTCCTGCATCTGGCCGCGGATGCCGCGGTGAGTCTGATGGTGGTCGTGGTCGGCGGCCTGTTGCTGCTGACCGACTGGTATTGGCTGGATCCGGTTGCCGGCCTGTTGATCAGCGCGGTGATGATGGTCAGCACCTGGCAACTGTTGCGCGACGCCACCGATCTGGCCCTGGACGCGGTGCCGCGCGGTCTCGACCTGGACCAGATTCGGAGCGCATTGCACACCATCGCCGGGGTGCTGCGTGCCCACGACCTGCATGTCTGGTCGCTGAGCACCACGGTGCCGGCACTGACCGTGCATCTGGAACACGACGGCGAGCGCAACGGCGACGATTTGCTGGCTGACGCACAGACCCTGCTCGCCGAACGCTTCGGCATCCAGCACTGCACCATCCAGTTGGAACAGGTGATCTGCCGTCGGCCGAATCATGGTTGAACGCCGGGCGTTTTCGGTTTTCGGCCGTAGTTCGGGTCAAGCGCCGCAGGCAAGGGCCCGACAGCCGTAGCCGTAGGTCGGGTCAAGCGCCGCAGGCGTGGACCCGACAGCCGTTGTTGAAGATGTCGGCTCCACCGCTGCGCGGCTTGAGCCGACCTACGACTTGAGCCGACCTACGCCTCCCGCCTCCCGCCTCCCCACTCCCGACTCCCGCCCCGCGCAAAACGCGACCGGCCGAGTCGCAATGACCCGGCCGGCGGCGATCGTTCAAGGGATTGGTCCAGCCTTAAGCCGTGCTGTGTCGACAATCCCAGAGGTGGGTGAGCTTGTCCTTGGCCCAGAGTTTTTCCTTTTTCATCTGCACCAGAGCGATATCCGGCAAGGGCAGCACGCCGGTCTCGGCGTCTCGCACCTGCCGGTCGAGTTCCCGGTGTTTGAGGTAGAGACTGCGGAACTCGGCGTTCCGGTGCATGAGCACTTCGACTTCATCCTGCTGATTTTCAAACATCAGCCGACCTCCTCTGCATGGTGTGGGTGGATAAACGCGCGCAACAGCCCGCACCCGGGAATTCGGGTGTCGGTACGCGTGGGGGAATGGCCGAGCCGGTCAAGCTGAGCGGCACCACGACCAGGTTCCAGGTCGGTTGCGATCTGAGCGTGCGCGACGGCTACGATCATGCGGCGGTGCTCGGCCAGGTTCGAGGCCGGAAGCGGACCGAAAACCGCGGTCCAGAAACCGGCTTGCTCGGGAGACCAAAGCTACTCCGATCAGACCCGCGAGGCAACCGCGGCATCGGCTTCGATTCAGTGCCAAGGATGCGTTTTCGTTAACAATTCGTGGCAGCGAGCGTCGATAAAATTTTACTTTGGCTCGAGCAGGATCACTTCCACGCGCCGGTTGCGCGCCCGCCCGGCGGCGCTGTCGTTGCTTGCCACCGGCACCGCCGGGCCCAGGCCGACGGCGCTGATCCGTGCGGCTTCGACGCCACGCGCGATCAGGGCCGCCTGGACGGCGTCAGCGCGTTGCTGCGACAGCACCTGATTCAGGTTGGCGCTGCCCTGGGTATCGGTGTGACCCTCGACGCGGATCAGCCGGGTGCGATCCTGGTTGACGAAGGTCAGAACCGCGTCGAGGTTCTGCAGCGCGTCCTCGCGCAGGCTGGACTGCCCGGGCGCGAATACCGATTCGCCCAGGGTCATGACCATGCCGCGGCTGTCCTGGCGGGCTTTCAGCGATTGCATCTGGGCGCGCAGGCTGTCGGCCGCGGCCATCGCCAGATCCGCCTCGCGCCGGGCCAGATCCGCCTCGGTGGCCTGGGCACGGGCCAGGCGCCGGGCCTGCTCGGCCTCGTCGCGGGCCGATTCGGCGGCCTGGGCGTTTTCTGCGCTTTCCGCCCGCGCTGCATTGGCATCGCGCCGCACCCGTTCGATTTCCTCGGCGCGGGCCAGCGACTGCACCCGCAATTTTTCCGCCTCGAGCCGCGACAGCTCGGCATCGCGGCGGCTGGCTTCGAGCAGGATCTGGTCGTGTTCGCGGTCGAGTTCGACCACTTGCTCCTTCAGCGCCAGCCATTCGGCGGTCGCCACCGCGATATCCAGGCGACGTTCGGTGATATAGGCCAGCCGCTGGCGCAGCTCTTTCTTGCGCTGCGGGGTGGCGGCTAGCGCGCGCAGGGCTTCTCGCACCCGCGCGATCTCGCTGCTTACCCGCGCCGAGGCTTCGCGGTTTTCCAGGAATTGTCCGAGTTGCGCCTCGATCCGTTCCACGTCGAGGTCGCGTTTGGGCGCCGCTACCAGCACTGCCGGCAGCAGCAGGCACAGCCACAGCAGGGTCGCGGTCAGTCGCTTCATTGTGCCGGCGCCCCGAGCAATTCCTGCCGCAGATTTCGATTCGACTGGACTTTCCTGGCGACCTCGTCGCGGGCCCTGGCGGCGCGTGCCCGCACCGCAGCCAGTTCGGCGTCGACCGCCGCCTCGCCCGCCAACGGGCCGGCTTCCTTGTATTTCTTGTCGGCCGAGAGCGTTTCGGCCTCGGCCAGTTTGTCGATTGCAAACTGCCACTCGACTGGCGCGTATTTATCGGCCTGTTCGAGCGCCGCAGCTTCGATTCGCTGCGCCGCCTCGGTCAACTCGGCAGTCGGCGGCTTGGCCGCCTGGGCCACCGCGACCGCCAGCAGCAACAGCAGCGGCCAAAGCCAGTTTCTGGAACGCTTCATGGGGTTCGTCGCACCTGTATGGAAAAAATCGAATCGCTCGCGCTATTGTGTGAACCCTGAGCAGCGATTGCAACGGCGAACTCGAGGGCCTGAAACCTATGGACATTGGCTACTTTCTGAAGTTGATGGCGGAGAAAGGCGCGTCCGACATGTTCCTCACCACCGGGGCGCCGGTGAACATCAAGGTCGAGGGCAAGCTGTACCCGCTCGGCAATACCGGCCTGCCCGGCGGCATGGTGAAGAAAATCGCCTATTCGCTGATGGACGAGGGCCAGGTGCCGCAGTTCGAGCGCGACCTCGAACTGAACATGGCGATCGCGGTGAAGGACGCCGGTCGCTTCCGGGTCAACGTGTTCAAACAACGTGGCGAAGTCGGCATGGTGATCCGCGCGATCAAGAGCGAGATCCCCAACATCGAGGCGCTCAAGCTGCCCGAGGTACTAAAGGATGTGATTATGGCACCGCGCGGCCTGGTACTGGTGGTTGGCGCCACCGGCTCGGGCAAATCGACCACGCTCGCGGCCATGCTCGACTACCGCAACACCAGCAGCAGCGGGCATATCCTGACCATCGAGGACCCGATTGAATTCCTGCACCGGCACAAGAAATCGATCGTCAATCAACGCGAGGTCGGCCTTGACACGCGCAGTTATCACGAGGCCCTGAAGAACGCCATGCGCGAAGCGCCGGACGTGATCCTGATCGGCGAAATCCGTGACATGGAGACGATGGAAGCGGCGATCTCGTTTTCAGAAACCGGCCATCTTTGCCTGGCCACACTGCATTCCAACAACGCCGACCAGACCCTGGAGCGCATCCTCAACTTCTTCCCCGAGGCATCGCACAAGAACGTGCTGATGAACCTGGCACTGAACCTGAAATCGGTTATCTCGCAGCGCCTGGTGCTGGGCAAGGACGCGAAGCGCCTGCCGGCGGTGGAAATCCTCATCAACACGCCGATGATCCGCGACCTGATGCGACGCGGCCAGGTACACGAAATCAAGGAAGCCATGGACCGCTCGCTGGAAGAAGGCATGCAGACCTTCGACCAGGCGCTGTACCGGCTGTACAAGGACGGCAAGGTCGAACTGGAAGAAGCGCTCAACAAGGCCGATTCGCGCGATGGCCTGGCGCTCAAGATCCGCCTGGCCGAGGGCGGCTCCGGCAGTGCCGAGCACGACCCCTACGACCCGACCGCGTTTTGAGCCAGGCGCAGGTCGGCGGAAGACCGCGCAGCGGTGGAGCCGACATCGTCATCAGAGCGGCACTGCTCGAGATTGTCGGGTCCACGCCTGCGGCGTTTGACCCGACCTACCGCCGCCAGCCGCCGCTACGCCTTAGCCCTGAATCAACGCCTGCGCCTGCAGATGGGCGAAACGGTCGATCAGCGCCGCGAGCAACCCGAAGTCGCGCGGCGGCATGTCCATGAACTCAACGCCGACGCTGTCGCTGTCGGCGCGCAGCAACACCACCTCGGCGGTGAATGCGTCGGCCTCGGGCAGCAACAACTTGAGCGCAAAACGACTGCCGGCCGGGGCGCCGAAGGCGGCTGGACGACGCATCTTCAGCCCGTCGATGGAAAGGTCGATCAGGCCGGCACGCAGTTGCTGACCATCGATCTCCAGCTCCACCTCGCCGGTGGTCGCAAAGCGTGTGGCCTGGCGGCGGTCGTCGTAGATTTCGGCCATGCGCTGACTCCTTCGGGGCAGGGCAAAAATCCTAGCACGCAGATGCCCCGGCCGCCCCGGAACCGGCTGCCGCAAGGGCGGTCGCCTGCACCGACCCAATCCCGGTTATGATGGGCGGTCTAACCAAGCCCACCCTGAACTTGCGTGTAGCGCCAATTCGGGTTATAGTTTTCGGCCTTTTTCGCCCCTCCCGTCATTCGGAGTCTTACCCATGAAGACCATCAGCGCCAACGCGCAGACCGTCAAGCGCGACTGGTTCCTGGTCGATGCCACCGACAAAACGCTGGGCCGCCTGGCCAGCGAACTGGCGCTGCGCCTGCGCGGCAAGCACAAGCCGGTATTTACCCCGCATTGCGATACCGGCGACTATCTGGTCGTGGTCAATGCCGAGAAAATCGCGGTCACCGGCAACAAGTTGCAGGACAAGATGTACCACCGGGTGACCGGCTACATCGGCAACCTGAAGACCACCTCGCTGCGCGACATGTTGGCCGCCCACCCGGAGCGCGCGATCGAGATCGCGGTCAAGGGCATGCTGCCGAAGACCCCGCTCGGTCGGGCGATGGTGCGCAAGCTCAAGGTCTATCGCGGCACCCACCACCCGCACACCGCCCAGCAGCCGCAAGCGCTGGACATTGGCTAATCCCCGGAGAACCGTTCGATGGCTCTGCAACAAAACTACGGCACTGGCCGCCGCAAATCCTCCGCCGCGCGGGTGTTTCTGCGTCCGGGCAAGGGCAACATCACCGTCAACGACAAGTCGCTCGACGAGTTCTTTGGCCGCGAGACCTCGCGCATGATCGTGCGCCAGCCGCTGCAAGCGGTGCAACTGGCCGACCGTTTCGACGTGCTGGTCACGGTCGAGGGCGGCGGCATGACCGGCCAGGCCGGTGCGATCCGCATGGGTCTGGCGCGTGCCTTGGTTGAATACGACGAGAATCTGAAGCCAGTGCTGCGCAAGGCCGGCTTTATGACCCGCGATGCCCGCGAGGTCGAACGCAAGAAGGTCGGCCTGCGCAAAGCCCGCCGCGCTACCCAGTACTCCAAGCGCTGATCGCAGCGAACCCGCCCGGACGGCAGACGCCGTTCTGCCCTCCGGCGCCGCCGTGATCCCGCCCGGGCCCGACCTCGGTCGGCGCTGCCATGGGAACCGCATTGGGAGATCGTCCAACGGTAGGACAACGGACTCTGACTCCGTGAATCTAGGTTCGAATCCTAGTCTCCCAGCCAAAAAGCACAGGGCTCGCGCAAGCGGGCCCTGTGCATTTTGGCTGGGAAGACGGATCGGACCTCTGGTTCGACACGATCGGCAGGACTGCCGATCGTGAACAGCGCAGTCGCGCAGCGACGGAGCTGGCCCGAAGGGCGAGGGCCAGGGATGGCCCGAGTCATCCTAGTCTCCCAGCCAAAACCAACAGGGCCCGCTTGCGCGGGCCTTGCTGGTTTTGGGGGAACGGGGAGCGGGGAGCGGGGAGCGGGGACAGATGACGGCGTGAAGCCGTCGCCCCGGCGCAGGCCGGGGCCCAGTATTGGGCATGGTCGCCAGGGTAGGGACTGGGCCCCGGCGTTCGCCGGGGCGACGCCTTTCCCATTCCCCATTCCCCATTCCCCATTCCCCGCTCCCCATTCCCTGCGTCACCCCGGCCGCGCCGCCAGCCAGTCGCCAAAACGCCGTGGCGCGGCTTCGAAGCTGCCGTTCGACATGAATATCACCTGGTCGCCGGGGCGGACCATGGCCTGCAATTGCAGCAGCAGGGCGTCTACGCTGGCGGCGGTCTGGCCACGCCCGGCAAGGGCGGCGATGACCCGGCCGGCATCCCAGGGCAATTCCGGGCGTTGTAGCAACACGACCTGATTGGCGTTGGCCAGGGCCGGGGCCAATTGCTCGGCATGGGCGCCCTGGCGCATCGAATTGGAGCGCGGCTCCAGAGCCACGATCAAACGGGCCGCGCCGACGCTGGCGCGCAGGCCGGCGAGCGTGGTCGCAATCGCGGTCGGGTGGTGGGCAAAATCATCGTAGACCACGATGTCATCGGCGCGAGCGACGATCTCCAACCGGCGTTTGGGGCTTTGGAAGTCCTTCAGCGCTGCCAGCGAACGTTCGGCGCTGACACCGACCGCTTCGGCGGCGGCGATGGCGGCCAGCGCGTTCATCACGCTGTGCCGGCCGATCTGCGACCATTCGGCGATACCGACCCGCCGGCCGCGGCGCCACAGTTCGAAGCGCGAGCCATCCGCAGCGAGCAGACGCGCCTGCCATTCCACCGCATCGCCAGCGTCGCCGCCGGCAATGGCGAAGCGTTCGACCGGCGTCCAGCAGCCCATCGCCAATACTTCGGTCAGGCGTGGGTCTTCACCGTTGACGATCAACCGACCGTTGCCAGGGAGGGTGCGCACCAGATGGTGAAACTGCTTCTGGATCGCGGCCACATTGTCGAAGATATCGGCGTGGTCAAACTCCAGATTGTTGAGGATGGCGACCTCCGGCCGGTAGTGTACGAACTTCGAGCGCTTATCGAAAAACGCCGTATCGTATTCGTCCGCCTCGACCACGAACGCGGCCCCGCCGCCCAGTCGCGCCGAGCAACCGAAGTTCGCAGGAATGCCGCCAACCAGGAACCCCGGCTGCTGGCCGCCGGCTTCGAGCAGCCAGGCGAGCAGACTGCTGGTGGTGGTCTTGCCGTGGGTACCGGCGACTGCCAGCACCCGGCGCCCGGGCAGCACCCGCTCGGACAACCATTGCGGGCCCGAGGTATAGGCCATGCGCGCATTCAGCATATGCTCGACCGCCGGGTTGCCGCGTGACGTGGCGTTGCCGACTATGACCAGGTCGGTATCAGCCGCCAGATGCTCACCGCGATAACCATCGCAGAGGCCGATCCCGAGCGCGGTCAGTTGCTCGCTCATCGGCGGATAGACCTGCTGGTCCGAGCCTTCGACGACCTCGCCCAATTCCCGCGCCAGGGCGGCCAGGCCGCCCATGAAGGTGCCGCAAATACCAAGAATATGCAGTTTCATTGCAGCATCCGGATCAGGCTGATCGACAGCGCAGCCTCGGCGAACAGCAGCATCAGCGACAGGAAGAACGCCGCCAGCCAGGCAGTTTCAAGCGCGCTCTTGATGATGCCGGCGCGCAAGGTCAGAAACCAGACCAGCAGCGGCATCAGCGCCAGACCCAGGCCAGCCTGGATCGGCGACATCTCCATCGGATCGGAGGGCAACGGCCACACCACAAGCAGGATCGGCAAGAACGCCAGATTCACCGCGATCGCCGCCATTTGCATGGCGATCGCGGTCTGCACGAACCGCGCCGCCCGTGCGGAACTGGCCAGCAGCGCCCACAGCAAGCCCATACCAATCGCTGCGCGCAGCAGACTCCACCAGGGCTCCCCGGCCAAGGGTTGCATCAACTGACTGCCGATCCAGTCCAACGCGAACGCCGCCATCAGCAACGCCCCCAGCAGCTGCGGCGCGTGTGGAAGGTCGGCCGGCCCACAACGAAAAGTCAGCAGGGCAAGCCATCGTGCCATCAACAGCCTCATCTCGACTCCGTAGCACTCGGGCGCCGCCGGTCGCCCAGGCGGGTGTCTGGAACCAACCGAGTCCCGGAGATAGTGTCGGCCATGGCAGCATCCCGGCATGCGGTCAGCATCCGTCTTGCGATCCGGCCGCTTGCTGGCCACATGCCCGGGCAGCGGGTCGGACCCTGACTCGGCGTGCACTGCCGTGCCTTCCCGGACCGAGCACCAAGTTGATGGCCGATCGATTCCTGCATACTGCGCGCCATGACAGAAACCTCCATTCCGATCATCGATGTTCGCGGGCTGTCCTGCCCGGAACCGGTGCTGCGCCTGCGCCAAAGTGTACGCGCTGTGCCGGCTGGCACTCGTCTGCGCCTGCTGGCCAGCGATCCGATGGCGAGCATCGACATACGCGCTTATTGCCTGCGCGGCGGCCATCGCCTGCTGGCGGAAACCGGCGGTGAAGAGTACACATGTTTCGAGATCGAGACCTTCAGGCCAGCGACTGCAGCGAGCCCAGTATCCGTGCGCTGACGGCGTGCAGATCGCCCACCCCATCGACCTCGACCAGTTTGCCGCGCTCGCGATAGAACGCGATCACCGGCGCTGTCTGCTGCTGATAGATTTCAAGCCGTGCGCGCACCGTCGCCGGCGTGTCGTCTTTGCGTCCCTCTTCAGCGGCGCGCCCGGCCAGCCGCTCAATAATCAGCTCGCTCGGCACATTGAGCAGGATTGCTACGTCCAGCGGTTGCGCGATCCGCGTCAACAATTGGTCGAGCGCTGCCGCCTGGGCCAGATTGCGCGGATAACCATCAAGGATGAATCCGTTCACCGTATCGGGCTCGGCCAGCCGCGCCTCCAGCATGCCAAGCACGATGGGATCGGAAACCAACTTGCCGGCGTCCATCACCGCCTTGGCCGCAATCCCCAATTCGGTTCCGGCCCGGACCTGGGCCCGCAACAGCTCGCCGGTGGAAATATGCGCGAGGCCGAGCGCGGTCTTGACCGTGCTCGCCTGCGTGCCCTTGCCGGAACCCGGCGCACCAAGAAATACAATCCGCATTGAGTTGGTTCCGGAATCTCCGGTCGGCGGCGGTCTCGGACCGACCGCACGCCCCGGAGGGTTGAAAGGATAGGCAACCGTAGCGACAAGCCCGGAGCGCGTCAATTTTGGGGCGGGAGATGGGGAACGGGGAGCGGGGAGCTCGTCGCCCCGGCGAACGCCGGGGCCCAGTCCCCGGGCAGGCCACAAAGCCAGGCAAGGCCGCCCGGCACGATCGGCTGCGGCCCACACCGGGGGACCGAGCCAGCCTTTAGCCGCATCGGCCACTGGGCGCCCCGGCGTTCGCCAGGGCGACGGCTCTTTCGGTCCTCGGTCTACTGGAAGCGGCGGCGACCGAAAAAGCCGCCGAAGCGCTGCGAGCGGCTGTCGCTGGGCACGAAGCCAGGTTCGGCGATCGGACAGATCTTCGCCGCATGCGGCGCAAGGTGCAGCAGCGCCTGCTGGTAGACATCGCGCTTGAATGGCACGACGTTCTCCAGTGGATGCCAGAAATCGACCCAGGTCCAACTGTCGAATTCCGGCCGGTCGGCCAAATCCAGGCGAAAATTCGATTCCTCGCCGTGAAAGCGCAGCAGGTACCAGACCTGCTTCTGGCCGATACAGGTGGGCCGTTCGCCGCGCCTTACAAAACGCTGCGGCAGGCGGTAGCGCAGCCAACCAGGCGTCGCCGCCAGCACTTCGACGTGCTCGGGCAGCAATCCGGTTTCCTCACGCAGCTCGCGGTACATCGCCTCGAGCGGCGTCTCATCGGTATTCATACCGCCTTGCGGGAACTGCCAGCCATCACGCGAAATGCGCCGCGCCCAGAACACACGACCATCTGCCTGCAACAACACGATTCCCACATTGGGTCGGTAGCCGTCGGGATCGATCACCTCGGCACCTCAATGGTTTCAATGGACGGATTCTTTCATGCAGTGGCTGGCGCGACAAGCGGGGAATGGGGAATGGGGAATGGGGAATGGGGAATGGGGAACGGGGAATGGGGAATGGGGAATGGGGAATGGGGAATGGGGAATGGGGAATGGGGAATGGGGAATGGGGAATGGGGAATGGGGAACGGGGAACGGGGAACGGGGAACGGGGAACGGGGACCGGGAAGAGGCGTCGTCCCGGCGAACGCCGGGACCCAGTCTCTGGCGTGCCGCTAGACCCAGCACTGGGCCCCGGCGTTCGCCGGGGCGACGGCTCTTGCTTTCTTCTGCCCTCTGCTCTGTCCTCGGTCCTCTGTCCCCTGCTCGCTCCTCGGTCCTCGGTCATCTGTCGTTTGTCCTCTGGACTTGACGGGCCACATGCCGGGGTTTAAGGTGGGCACCCGTGTAATTTTCGGGAAAAAGGTGGTTTGAGGTGGAATAGCTTCCGAGTAGCGATGCCATGTTTCAAGGCGAGACCGCGATAACCATCGACGACAAGGGCCGGATGTCGATTCCGACTGCCCTGCGCGAGGCCATCGCCACAGTATGCGGCAATCGCTTGGTGTTCACCTACAACCCGTTCGAGCCCGGCTGCCTGTGGCTGTACCCGGTGCGCGACTGGGAGAAGGTGCGCGATCAGGTCAACACACTGTCCGAACTGGTCGCAGTGCACCGCAATTTGCGTCTCAAGTTGGTCGGCGCGGCTACCGCCGCCGATATCGATGGCAATGGTCGTGTGCTGATTCCAACGAGCCAGCGCAGCGCGGCCGGACTGGACAAGAAAGCGGTGTTGGTGGGCACGGGCTCGAAATTCGAGTTGTGGAGCGAAGCCGCCCACCTGAAGCAGATCCAGACGACCATCCCCGAATCCCAGGTTTCGCCAGAAATGCTGAAGCTCAGCCTATGAGCAGACCAAGCCCATCCCGCAACGCTACGCGCGCCGAACCCGGTGGCGACGGCCGACACCTGCCGGTAATGCTTGAACCGGTGCTCGCCGCCCTGGCGCTGCGTCCCGATGGCGCCTATCTGGACGGCACGTTCGGGCGCGGTGGCCATGCCCGTGCCATCCTCGCCCGGCTCGACCAGCACGGCCGACTGTGGCTGATCGACCGCGATCCTGACGCCGTGCGCGCCGCACAGTCGGCGTTTGGCGATGACCGGCGGGTGCAAATCCGCCAGGGTAGCTTCACCACCATGCTTTCCGCCGGACCTGGCGCAGCGGCGCTGGATGGCGTGCTGTTGGATCTGGGCGTGTCTTCGCCGCAACTGGACCAGCCGGCGCGCGGCTTCAGCTTCCAGCAGGACGGCCCACTCGACATGCGCATGGACCCGAGTCACGGCGTCAGCGCCGCGACCTGGCTGGCCGCGGCCAGCGAAACCGAAATCGCCGATGTGTTGTGGCGTTACGGCGAAGAAAAAGCCAGCCGCCGCATCGCCCGGGCGATCGTCGAGCAGCGCGTGCTGACCCCGCTGACCGGTACCGCGCAGTTGCGCGAACTGATCGCGCGGGCGATCGGTCGCAGCGTACCGGGCAAGCATCCGGCGACGCGCAGCTTTCAGGCGATCCGCATGCACGTCAACGATGAACTGGGCGAACTCGACGCCGGACTGGAAGCAGCGGCGCAGGCGCTGAAACCCGGTGGCCGGCTGGTGGTGATCAGTTTCCATTCGCTGGAAGACCGCGCGGTCAAGCGCTTCCTGCGTGGCGACAGCAAACAGCGGCCGGTACGCCGCGGTCTGCCGCAACCGCCACGACCGGCACCGCGCTGGCGTCTGACCGCGGCGGCGCAGTTTGCAAGCGACAGCGAATGCGCGCACAACCCGCGCGCGCGCAGTGCAGTGCTGCGTCAGGCGGAGCGCCTGCCATGAAGGCCGACCCGTTGTTCGCGCTAATCGCGCTGTGCGCGGTGCTGGCCAGTTGCATCGGCATCGTCGACGCCCGCCAGGACGCGCGACGGCTATTCGCCGAGATCAGCCGACTGGAATCCAGCCGCGATGAGTTGAATATCGAATACGGCCGCCTGCAGTTGGAACAGGCGACCTGGGTTGAATCCAACCGCCTCGAATCGGTGGCGCGCGGACAGTTGGGCATGGTGTTTCCGACAGCGTCAGAGACGGTAGTGATCAGACGCTAGTCGTCGACGGTGGCAGCAGTGGTGGCAAAGCGCGCTTGAGTCCGGCATTCGGCGGGACGCATGCGCAAACGGAATACCGCAAGGACGTCGTCGAACGACCAGGTATTCGCAATCCACAACGAGGAACAACGGCTGTGAGGGGGAACTCTGCTCACGCCGGAAAATGGAAGCGAAGGTTTCCGTTTTCCCCCATTCCGGCATGGTCCAACGACCATGGCGGCGAAGCGTTTTGGCTACCGCCTCGGAAGCCGGAACGCAGCGGCGCGGGCGCTTGGCAGCCAACCGGCGGCGGTCCACGGAGTGCGTCATGAACGCGCCACGGTACCAGCCCCGCAACCCGCACCCGATGCGCCTGCACGCGCTGCTGGTGGTGCTTGCCGGTTCGGCGTTGTGGCTGGTCGGCACAGCGTTTTCGATGCAGGTGCTGCACCAGGACTTCTACCAGGGCGAAGGCGACGCACGCACATTGCGCGACCTGGAAACCCCCGCCTCGCGCGGCCAGATAAGCGACCGCAACGGCGAACCACTGGCGATTTCGACGCCGATGGTTTCGCTGTGGGCCGAACCCAAGGTCCTGTCGTCCGAGGCCAGCCGGCTGCCCGAGCTGGCCCGCGCGCTGGACCTGCCGCTGGCCACTCTGAGCGAGCGCCTGCAGGCCTTTGCCCGGCGCGAATTCGTCTACCTGCGGCGGCGCTTGCCGCCAGACCAGGCAGAGCGGGTACTCGCACTGAAGATCGCCGGGGTGCACGCGCAACGCGAATACCGCCGCTTCTACCCTGGCGGCGAAGTGTTCGCGCAACTGCTCGGCAGCACAAATATCGATGACCAGGGCATCGAGGGCCTGGAGCTCAGCTACGAAGCCTGGCTGCGCGGCCAGACCGGGGTGCGCCGGGTGGTCAAGGACCTGCACGGTGCCAGTGTCGAGCTGGTCGATGTCGAGGAGATCCGTGCCGCCGAGCCCGGCCGCGAACTGCGCCTGTCGATCGATCGACGCCTGCAATATTTGGCCTATCGCGGGCTGAAGTCGGCCGTGTTCGAAAACAGCGCCACCAGTGCCTCGATGGTGATCCTGGATGCGCCCAGCGGTGAAATCCTGGCCATGGCCAACTACCCTTCGTTCAATCCCAATGCCGCCGGTAACCCGTCGCCAAAGCTGCGCCGCAACAGCGCGGTGACCGACCTGTTCGAACCGGGCTCGGTGGTCAAGGCGTTCACCGTCGCCGCCGGTCTCGAAAGCGGGAAGTTCACCACCCGCAGCACCATCGACACCCACCCGGGCAGCCTGCGGGTGGGCAAGCATGTGGTCCACGACATCCTCGACTATGGGGTCGTCGATCTGACCCGGCTGATCACCAAGTCGAGCAATGTCGGCGCCACCCGAATTGCACTCGCCCTGGATGATGAACACCTGTACGACATGTTCCATCGTTTCGGTTTTGGTGAAGCGAGCGGCACCAGCTTTCCTGGCGAGGAGACGGGCCGGCTGCCGACCCCACAGCGCTGGAGCGATGTGGAAAAGGCCACGCTATCGTACGGCTATGGCCTGTCGGTGAACTGCCTGCAGTTGGCCACTGCCTATGCGACCTTGGCTAATGGCGGCATGCAGGTCAAGCCGACCTTCATTCTGGGCCAGGCGCGGGCGGGAAGAGAATCGCGTCTACTCGATCCGGCCATTGCCGAGAGCCTGCTCGGCATGTTGGAAACGGTGACCGGCCCCGACGGTGGCGGCACCCGCGCCCGGGTGCCGAATTTTCGCGTCGCCGGCAAGACCGGAACCGCCCGCAAGTCGGAAGGCGGGGGCTACAGCAGCCGTTACAACAGTGTTTTCGTCGGCATCGTGCCGGTGGCCAGACCACGGCTGGTGGCGGTGGTTGTGATCCACGATCCCAGCGGCAGCGCCTACTACGGCGGTCTGGTGGCGGCGCCGGTGTTTGGCCAGGTGATGCCGGATGCGCTGCGGCTACTCAATATCGCGCCGGACGATCTGCGCCCGGAGTCGCTCGCCACCGGTGTGCCCGGCGGTGCCGATGCCACCCTGGCCGCAGCGCTGCGCTTCGATCCGGCCAACGCCGCCGAAGGGGTGGCGCCATGATCCCGATGCGCCTGTCGCAACTGCTGGAAGGGCTGGCCAGGCCCGATCCGGCGCAGGACCCGTTGCTTTCCGGCCTATGCCTGGACAGCCGCGCGATCCGGCCGGGCGATGCCTTTGTCGCCCTGGCCGGCGCCCACCAACACGGTATCAGCGCCGCTGCCGATGCAGTGGCCCGTGGCGCGGTCGCGGTGCTGGTCGAGACGCCGGCGAAGGAAATCCCGGTCCTGCCGGTGCCGGTGCTTGGCATCGCCGATCTGCGTCGGCATCTCGGCGCGATCGCGGCGCGTGCCTATGGCAGCGACCCGCGACGGCCGCGCCTGATCGGCATCACCGGCACCAATGGCAAGACCTCGTGCGTGCAACTGCTGACCCAGGCCTTGCATCAGGCCGGGCTGGTGGCGGCCAGTTCCGGGACACTCGGAATAGGCCTGTTCGGCGCGCTCGCTCCCTCGGAGCGCACCACGCCGGACCTGCTTAGCCTGCACGCCGGCATCGCCAGTCTGCGCGCCCAGGGCGCGACCGTGATGAGCATGGAGGTGTCTTCGCACGCGCTCGACCAGGGCCGCGTCGATGGCTTGCAATTCGAGGTCGCCGCGTTCACCAATCTGAGCCGCGATCACCTCGACTACCACCACGACATGGACGCCTATCTGGCCGCCAAGGCGCGGCTGTTCGCCTGGCCGGGATTGCACGCGGCGGTGATCAACAGCGACGACCCGGCCGGCGCTGCCCTGGCCCGCGATTGCAGTGCCGCGCGCCTGATCCGCACCAGCGCCGCTGGCGATCCCGACGCCACGGTAGCGGCGCGCGCGCTCCGCACCGACCCGCACGGGCTCTGCTTCGAATTGTGCGTCGATGGTCGCCGCCTGCCGGTGCAAAGCCCACTGCTCGGGCGCTTCAATGTCGCCAACCTGCTGACCGTGTCCGGCATCCTGCTCGCACTCGACTGGACCCCGGAGCATATCGCCAGAGCGATCCCGGCCTTGCAACCGGTGCCCGGCCGCATGAGCCGGCTGGGCGGCGATGGCCAGCGGCCGCTGGTAGTCGTCGACTACGCGCACAGCCCGGATGCGCTGGACAAGGCGCTCGCCACCCTGCGCGAACACACACGTGGGCGCCTGTGGCTGGTGTTCGGCTGCGGCGGCGAACGCGACCGCGGCAAGCGTGCGCAGATGGCAGCGCTGGCAGAACGCGGCGCCGACCAGATAATCGTCACCGACGACAATCCGCGCGGCGAAGACGGTGCGGCAATCGTCAACGACATTCTGGCCGGCTTCAGCCACGCAGGCGAGATTCTGGTCGAACGCGACCGCCGCCACGCCATCCGCCTGGCGGTCGCCCGTGCCGCCGCCAACGACACCGTGCTGATCGCTGGCAAGGGCCACGAACGCTGGCAGGAAGTCGGCGCCAGCAAGTTTCCATTCGATGACCTGGCCGAAGCGCGCGACGCGCTGGAGGCAGCCTGATGATCCACGCCAGCACCGCCGACCTGGCCACCGCCATCCAAGCCCGCCTGATCGGATCGGGCGAACGCGAAATCGCCGGTGTCGCGATCGACAGCCGCCGGGTGCAGCCCGGCAATCTGTTCGTCGCGCTCGCTGGCGAGCGCGTCGATGGCCACGACTTCGTCGACGCTGCCCAAAACGCCGGTGCCGCCGCCGCCCTGGTCGAGCACAGCGTGGCCTGCGCGCTGCCGCAACTGTTGGTCAAAAACAGCGCGGCCGCGCTCGGCGAAATCGCCCGACGCTGGCGGCTGTGCTGTCCGGCACGGATCGTCGCGATCACCGGATCGAACGGCAAGACCACGGTCAAGAACCTGACCGCGGCAATCCTGGCCGCTGCCGGCCCCTGCCACGCGACCAGCGGCAATCTCAACAACGAAATTGGACTACCCTTGTCGCTCGCCGCCCTGCCCGAGAGCGCCCGCTTCGCGGTGCTGGAGATGGGCGCCGGCCAGCCCGGCGATATCGCGTCGCTGGCCGCGATTGCCTTCGCCGATGTCGCCCTGGTCAACAATATCGCCCCCGCCCATCTGGAGCGGATGCTGAGCCTGGATGGCATCGCCGCGACCAAGGGTGCGATTTATTCGGCGCTGCCCGAGCAGGGCATCGCGGTGATCAATGGCGACGACGCCTACGCCGATTATTTCACCGGGCTGGCCGGCAACCGCCGGGTGCTGCGCTTCGCGCTCGACCACCCGGCCGAGGTACGCGGGCGCATTCTCGAAAGCGGCACCGGCACCCGCCTGGCGATCACGACGCCACTGGGCGAGATTGAAGTGAATCTGGCACTGGCCGGCCGCCACAACGCGATGAACGCGCTGGCCGCCACCGCGGCGGCCCTGGCGGCTGGCGCCCATCTCGGCCACGTGCAGTCCGGGCTGGAATCCGTGACCGCCGCCAGTGGCCGGTTGCAGGCCGAGCGGCTGGCTTCTGGCATCACCTTGATCGACGACAGCTACAACGCCAATCCGGCCTCGACCCGCGCCGCGATCGAGGTCCTGGCCAATTACCCGGCGCCACGCTGGCTGGTGCTCGGCGATATGCGCGAGCTCGGGCCAGAGGCGCCCGAACTGCACACCGCGATCGGACATTATGCCGCCCAGCATGGCATCGACGCCTTGTTTACGGTCGGCGCACTCAGCGCGCATGCGGCCGCCGCGTTCGGCAGTACCGCCCGCCCTTTCATCGACCAGCCGGCTCTGATCGCCGCGCTCCGGGCAGAGCTGACAACCGGCGCCACGGTGCTGGTCAAGGGCTCGCGCGGATCGGCCATGGAACACGTAGTCGCCGCCCTGCGCGGCCACGACCAGGGAGGGCGGTCCGATGCTGCTTGAATTGTTTGCCTGGCTGAAACCGCACATCAGCGGCTTTAATCTGTTCCAGTACCTGACCCTGCGCGCAATCCTGTCGGCGCTGACCGCGCTTGCGGTTTCGCTCGCCGCCGGCCCGGCGGTGATCCGCAAGCTGGCCGAATACAAGGTCGGCCAGATGATCCGCAGCGACGGTCCACAGTCGCATTATTCAAAGGCCGGCACGCCGACCATGGGTGGCGCGCTGATCTTGATCGCGGTGGTGGCGGCGACCCTGCTTTGGGCCGACCTGCGCAACCGCTACGTCTGGGTGGTGCTGTTCGTGCTGGTCGGCTTCGGCCTGATCGGCTGGATCGACGATTACCGCAAACTGGTGCTGAAAGACAGTCGCGGCCTGCCGGCGCGCTGGAAATATCTACTGCAATCGCTGTTCGGACTGATCGCCGCGGTCTGGCTGTACCAGAGCGCCGATGTGGCGGCGGCGACCACCTTGTACCTGCCGCTGTTGAAGAACTTCGCCTGGCCGCTCGGCATGGGTTTCATTGTGGTCGCGTATTTCTGGCTGGTCGGCTTTTCCAATGCCGTCAATTTGACCGACGGCCTCGACGGCCTGGCGATCATGCCGACGGTGCTGGTCAGCGCCGCGCTCGGGGTGTTCGCCTATGTCGCCGGCAATAGCGTGTTCTCGCACTATCTGGGCGTCCCCTCGATTCCGGGCGCTGGCGAACTGACCATTTTCTGCGCCGCTCTGGGCGGGGCCGGGCTGGGCTTTTTGTGGTTCAACACCTACCCGGCGCAGGTGTTCATGGGCGACGTTGGCGCGCTCGCGGTCGGCGCGGCACTCGGCGCGGTCGCGGTGATCGTGCGCCAGGAGCTGGTGCTGGTGTTGATGGGCGGCGTGTTCGTGATCGAGACGCTGTCGGTGATGATCCAGGTGGCGAGCTTCAAGCTGACCGGCAAGCGGGTGTTCCGCATGGCGCCGATTCATCACCATTTCGAACTCAAGGGCTGGCCGGAGCCGCGCGTGATCGTGCGCTTCTGGATCATCAGCGTGATCCTGGTTTTGCTCGGTCTGGCGACCCTGAAGGTGCGCTGAGATGAACACCTGGACCGCACCGCTACAAGCCCTGCGCCGCGAGCAATTGCGCGGTCGGCTCGACCCGTGGCTGCTGCCGGCGGCGGTCGCACTGGCCGCGTTCGGCGTGGTCATGGTCGCCTCCAGCTCGATCGCGGTGGCCGAAGGCGAGGGCCTCGGCCCGCACTATTTTCTTTTCCGTCATCTGATTTTTCTGGCGCTGGGCTGCGGCCTCGCCGCGGCTGCCACATTGGTGCCGATGGCGTTCTGGAACCGCCACAGCCGGGTCTTGCTGCTGTTCGGCTTTCTGCTGCTGCTGCTGGTGTTCCTGCCGATGCTCGGCGTGCGCATCAACGGCGCGCGCCGCTGGCTGGACCTCGGCCTGGCCAATTTTCAGGTGGTCGAGGCGGTGAAACTGCTGCTGATCCTGTATCTGGCGAGCTATCTGGTGCGCTTTCAGGGCGAGGTCCAGCACCGGCTCGGCGCGATCGTCAAGCCGCTGTTGGTGACCGCGCTGATGGTTTTGTGCTTGCTCGCGCAGCCGGATTTCGGCAGTTCCGCCCTGCTGATCGCGATCGCCCTGGGCATGATCTGGTTGGCCGGTGCGCGCCTGCGCGACTTGGTTGTGCTGGTCGTCGCGGCAACACCGATGATGGCCTGGGCGGCGCTGTCCGAAAGCTACCGGCTCAAGCGTCTGACCTCGTTTCTGGATCCGTGGCAGGACCCTTACAACAGCGGCTTCCAACTGGTCCAGGCGCTGATCGCAGTCGGCCGGGGCGAGTGGTTCGGCGTGGGGCTGGGCGCCAGCGTGCAAAAGCTGTTTTACCTGCCGGAGGCGCACAACGATTTCATTTTTGCGGTGATCGCCGAAGAATTCGGCCTGCTCGGCGTAATCCTGGTGGTCGCTGCCTTTGCGTTCTTGTGTGGCCGGCTGTTCCTGCTCGGTAACCGGGCGATCATGCAAGGCTTGCAGTTTTCTGGATTCGTCTGTCATGGCGTCGGTCTGTGGATCGCGGCGCAGGCGCTGGTTTCGATCGGGGTCAATCTGGGCGTGCTGCCTACCAAGGGTCTCACCTTGCCCTTGATTAGTTCCGGTGGTTCCAGCCTGCTGATGACCTGCGCCGCAATCGGCGTCTGTCTACGTGTCGGCCTGGAGTCGACTCGGTCCGAGGCGATCGCCGCCATCAGTCCAACCGTTGCCAGCACGCCGCCACAGGCAGATGGGGTCGACCATGCGCGCTGACCGACCGGTGTTGATCCTGGCCGGCGGAACCGGCGGCCATATTTTTCCCGGTATTGCGGTCGCCAACGCGCTCGCCAGCCGCGGCGTGCCGGTGGTCTGGCTGGGCTCCCGGCATGGCCTGGAAAACCATCTGGTCCCGGCAGCCGGCATCGCACTGGAAACGATCAGTGTCAGTGGCCTGCGCGGCAAAGGGACGCTGGCCCTGCTCGCCGCACCTTACCGGTTGTTGCGCGCGCTTACCCAGGCGTTGGCGGTGCTGCGTCGGCTGCGGCCACGGGCGGCGATCAGTTTTGGCGGTTTCGCTGCCGGCCCGGGCGGGCTCGCCGCCTGGCTGACCCGGGTGCCGCTGACGGTGCATGAACAAAACCGCATCCCCGGCCTGACCAACCGCGTGCTGGCGCGTTTCGCCCGGCACCTGCTGGCCGGCTTTCCGGATGCCTTCGCCGATCGCGCCGCGCTCTGGGTCGGCAATCCGGTGCGCGCCGCGATCGCCGCTCTGCCGCCACCGGAACAACGGCCGGCCAGTCCGAACGGCGTGCTGCGCTTGTTGGTGATCGGCGGCAGCCAGGGCGCCCGCGCGCTCAATGCGGCACTGCCGGCGGCGCTGGCCCGGCTCGGCGATATGGCAATCGCAGTCCGCCACCAATGCGGCGCCGGCGCGCTCGAGGCGACCCGCGCCGGCTATGCCGAACAGCGGGTCGAGGCCGAAGTGTGCGCGTTTATCGACGATATGGCGGCCGCCTATGCCAGCGCCGACCTGGTCGTATGCCGGGCCGGCGCGCTGACCCTGGCCGAGCTGTGCGCGGCCGGCGTGGCCGCGATCCTGGTGCCATTTCCGGCCGCGGTCGATGACCACCAGACCGCCAACGCGGCGTTTCTGGTCGACGCCGGGGCCGCCCTGATGCTGCCCCAGTCCACGCTCGACCCGAACACCCTGGCCGCCGCGATCCGCACCCTGGCCGGCCAGCGCGAGCAGCGTTTGGCCATGGCTGGCGCGGCCCGCGCCCTGGCCCGGCCCGACGCCGCCGCGCGGGTCGCCGATCTTTGCCTGGAGGCCGCATGACCCTGCGCCGGATCGCCGACAGCCCGGATGTGATGCAGGTGTACCGACGCGTGCACTTCGTCGGTATCGGCGGCACCGGCATGTGCGGCATCGCCGAGGTGCTGCACACGCTCGGCTTCGAGGTGTCCGGCTCCGACATCGGCGCCGGCCCGGCCACCCGGCGCCTGCGCACGCTCGGCATCCGCGTCGAACACGGCCATGCCGCCGATCATCTGGGCGAGGCCGACGTATTGGTGGTGTCCAGCGCGATCCAGCCCGACAACCCGGAGTTGCTGGCCGCCCGTGCACGGCGCATCCCGGTGGTGCCGCGCGCCGAAATGCTCGCCGAAGTGATGCGCTTCCGTCACGGCATCGCGGTCGCCGGCACCCACGGCAAGACCACCACCACCAGCCTGACCGCGAGTGTGCTGGCCGAGGGCGGACTCGACCCGACCTTCGTCATCGGCGGCCTGCTGAACAGTGCCGGCGCCAACGCCCGGCTCGGCAGCGGCCGCTACCTGGTCGCCGAAGCCGACGAATCCGACGGGTCCTTCCTGCTGTTGAATCCGTTACTGGCGGTAATTACCAATATCGACGCCGATCACTTGGAAAACTACGGCGGCGATTTCGACCGATTGCGGCGTGCCTTCGCCGACTTCTTGCACCGGCTGCCGTTTTATGGCCTGGCGGTGCTCGGCATCGACGACCCGGAAGTGGCCGAACTGGCGCGCGCCACCCCGCGCAACGCGATGACTTACGGCGAAGCCGCCGAGGCCGACGTGCGCGCCAGCGATGTGCGCGCCGATGGCGGGCGGATGCTGTTCGATCTATGGCTGCCGCACCGCGACCAGCCGCTCGCCATCGCGCTGGCCCTGCCCGGTCGGCACAACGTGCAGAACGCCCTGGCGGCGGCCGCGATCGGCTGGCAGCTCGGCGTGGACGACGCCGCGATCGCGCGGGCGCTGGCGCAGTTCGGCGGCGTCGGCCGGCGCTTCCATCGTCACGGCGAGATCGCGATCCCGGCCGGGCGGGCGCTGCTGGTCGATGACTACGGCCACCATCCGCGCGAACTGGCCGCGATCATTGCCGCCGCGCGCGGCGGCTGGCCCGAGCGGCGCCTGCTGCTCGCCTTCCAGCCGCACCGCTACACCCGCACCCGCGACCTGCTCGACGAATTTGCTTCGGTGCTGTCGGAAGTCGATGCCCTGGTGCTGACCGAGGTCTACGCGGCCGGCGAGAGCCCGATCCCAGGCGCCGACGGCAAAGCCCTGGCGCGCGCGGTGCGGGCGCGCGGTCGGATCGATCCGGTGCTGGTCAAGTCGGCGCGCGAACTGCCCGCAGCGCTCTCGCCGATGGCTCGCGACGGCGATTTTATTCTGCTCGCCGGGGCCGGCGATATCGGCGCGGTTGCGCTGGAAATCGCCGCCGCCGGCCTTGTCTCTGGAGAATCCGCATGACCGCCACCAACCCCCGCAGTTTCGGCCGGGTGGCCGTGGTCATGGGCGGCGCCAGCGCCGAGCGCGAGGTCTCGCTCAAAAGCGGCGCCGGCGTGCTCGCCGCGCTGCGCGCCCGCGGCATCGACGCGCACGCCATCGACGGCATCCCGGCCCTGCTCGACGCGCTGCGCGCCGGTCACTTCGCTCGGGTGTTCAACATCCTGCACGGTCGTGGTGGCGAAGACGGCGTACTGCAGGGTGCACTCGCCGCGCTCGGCGTTCCCTGCACCGGTTCCGGCGTGCTCGGCTCGGCCTTGAGCATGGACAAGATCCGCTCCAAGCAGGTCTGGCAGACCCTGGCGCTGCCGACCCCGGCTTACCGCGTGGTCGATCCCCTGCACCCGGCCGATGTCGACACGATCGTCCAGTCGATCGGCCTGCCCTTGATCGTCAAGCCTTCGCACGAGGGCTCGACGGTCGGCATCAGCCGCGCCTGGCAACGCGAACAACTTGTTAGTGGCATCGAGGCGGCACGCGCCCTGGACGGCGACGTGTTGATCGAACAATTGATCGACGGCCGCGAGTTCACCGTCGGCATCCTCGGCCGACAGGCCCTGCCGAGCATCGAGATCGTGCCGGCCAAGGGCTTCTACGATTACCAGGCCAAGTACCTGGCCGACGACACCCGCTACCTCTGTCCCGGCCTGGAAGGCGCGGCCGAGGCCGAAATGCAGGCCCTGGCGCTGGCCGCATTCGACGCGCTCGGCTGCTCGGGCTGGGGCCGGGTCGATTTCATGCGCGACCGCGACGGCCGCAACTGGCTGCTCGAAGTCAACACCGCGCCGGGCATGACCGACCATTCGCTGGTGCCCAAGGCCGCGGCCGCGGTTGGCATCGACTACCCGGAACTGTGCTGGCGGATTCTCGCCCAGACCCTCACCGAGGTGCAGCCATGAATCGTCCGAACGGTGCGCGGCTGATGGCCTGGGCGGGCGCCCTGGTATTGATCGCCCTGCCGATCGCCCTGCTGGTCGCAGGCGGTTTCGGTGCCGAGCGCTGGCCGTTTCGGCGCCTGGTCAGCCACGGCGCCTTCGTGCACGTATCCGAACAACAGGTCAAGACCATCGCTCAGCCCCTGCTGTCCGGTGGCTACTTCGGCGCCGATCTGGACAAAGTGCGCAGCGCGCTTCAATCCCTACCCTGGGTCGAGCGGGTCGAAGTGCGCAAGGTCTGGCCGGACCTGCTCGACATCAGCGTGTTCGAACGCGAACCGGTGGCGCGCTGGAACGGCGACCGACTGCTGAACCGCGACGGCAGCATCTTCAGCGTGCCGGAACAATCTTTCCCGCCCAACCTGCCGTCGCTGTTTGGACCGGATGCACGCGCAGCCGAGATTCTCGCCGGGTTTCGGGAAGTCGGCACGGTACTGGCCGGGGCTGGCCTCACCGTAGTAGCGGCGCGCATGAGCGAGCGGGGCTCCTGGCGCTACCGGCTTGGCAACGACGGCGAGCTCAGCCTGGACGACGACCCCGAGCTGGCGCAACAACGGCTGGCGCGCTTCGTCGCGGTGTTCCGCGAACTGCCCGGGGCGGAGCCGGATCGCCTGCTGCGCGCCGACCTGCGCTACACGAACGGCTTTGCCATCGCCTGGGCGCCGTCCGCCCCGGCCGCAGCGGATACGCCATCGGCAAGCGCCGTGCCCGAACCCAATCCGGTTCCCACTACCGACAACAAAGCCCCCAGGATATGAGCCGACCGAACGAAAAAACCTTGATCGTTGGCCTCGACATCGGCACCTCGCGGGTGTCGGCGGTGGTCGGCGAGTTCGCCCCCGGCCAACCGATCGATGTGATCGGGATCGGCTCGCACGCGGTCAAGGGCCTGAAGCGCGGGGTGGTGGTCGATATCGAGTCGACCGTGCAATCGATCCAGCGGGCGATCGAGGAAGCCGAGTTGATGGCCGGTTGCTCGATCAGTTCGGTGTACGCCTCGATCTCCGGCAGCCACATCAGCAGTTTGAATTCGCAGGGTGTGGTCGCGATTCGCGATCGCGAGGTGACCGAGAGCGATGTCGAACGCGTGCTCGACGCCGCTCGTGCGGTTGCGATCCCGGCCGACCAGCGCATCCTGCACGTACAGGCACAGGAATACGTTATCGACGAGCAGGAAGGCATCCGCCACCCGGTCGGCATGATCGGCGTGCGCCTGGAAGCCCGCGTGCACGTCATCTCGGGCGCACAATCGGCGGTGCAGAACATCAGCAAGTGCATCACCCGTTGCGGACTGCGCGTCGACGATCTGATCCCGGCCCAGGTCGCCTCCGGCCTGGCCGTGCTGACCGCCGACGAACGCGAGCTCGGCGTGTGCATGATCGACATTGGCGCCGGCACCACCGACATCGCCGTGTTCACCCTGGGCGCGATGCGCCATACCGCCTCACTAGGGATCGGCGGCGACCAGGTCAGCAACGACATCGCGTTCGCCTTCCGCACGCCTACGCCCTCGGCCGAGGAAATCAAGGTGCGCTACGCCTGCGCGCTGGCCGAGCTCGCGCGGCCCGAGGAAACCATCGAGGTCAGCAGCGTCGGCGACCGCCCGCCGCGGCGGCTGGCGCGGCAGATGCTGGCCGATGTGGTGCAGAAGCGCTACGAGGAATTGTTCGAAATGGTCCAGGCCGAGCTGCGCCGCTCCGGCCTGGAAGAGCTGGTCGCCGCCGGCATCGTGCTGACCGGCGGCGGCGCCAAGATGGAGGGTGTGGTCGAACTGGCCGAAGAAATGTTCCACATGCCGGTACGGGTGGCGATTCCGCAGGGGGTCAATGGACTCGGCGACCTGCTCGCCAATCCGGTCCACGCGACCGGGGTCGGCTTGCTGCTGCACGGCAGCCGCCAGACCGAACCACGCAGCGCCGGCCACGCCGCCGGCGAATTGATCGGCAATGTCTGGGATCGGGCCAAATCATGGTTCAACAAGAGTTTCTGAGTCGTGCCCACGGCGGTGGGCGCGGCACTGTGGTCAAGGGCAGCGACGCCCGCGGCCAGCCGGATGGACCCGGCGACACACCGGAGCAGGTCTCCGGAATGAAAAACGGCAATCAACCAGCAGCACACAACGAGGAGAAGGGGCATGTTTGAATTCGTGGAAACACCCGCACCCAGTGCGGTCATCAAGGTCATCGGCATCGGCGGTGGTGGCGGAAACGCGGTCACCCATATGGTCAACGCCGGCATCGACGGGGTCGACTTCATCTGCGTCAACACCGACAACCAGGCATTGCGCAACTGCCCGGCCAAGTCCACCCTGCAACTGGGTGCCAACATAACCAAGGGTCTTGGCGCCGGCGCCAATCCGGAAGTCGGCAAGCAGGCAGCGATGGAAGATCGCGAACGCCTGCGCGAACTGATGACCGGCGCCGACATGATTTTCATCACCGCTGGCATGGGCGGCGGCACCGGCACTGGCGCGGCGCCGGTGGTCGCACAACTGGCCCGGGAAATGGGCATCCTGACCGTGGCCGTGGTCACCAAACCGTTCCCGTTCGAAGGCCGCAAGCGCCTGCAGATCGCGCTGCAGGGCATCGATTCGCTGTCCCAGCACGTCGATTCGCTGATCACCATCCCGAACGAGAAGCTGATCTCCGAACTGGGCCGCGACGTGACCCTATTGAGCGCCTTCCGCGCCGCCAACGACGTGCTGCTCGGCGCAGTGCAGGGCATCGCCGACCTGATCACCCGGCCCGGCCTGATCAACGTCGATTTCGCCGACGTGCGCACCGTGATGAGCGAAATGGGCATGGCCATGATGGGCAGCGGCAGCGCCACGGGCGAGGACCGTGCAGTCGCCGCCACCGAGAGCGCGGTCAAGAACCCACTGCTCGACGACATCAACCTGGCCGGCGCCTGCGGCATCCTGGTCAACGTCACCGCTGGCATGAACCTGTCGATGCACGAGTTCGATGAAGTCGGTCGCACCATCCATGAGTTTGCCTCGGAAGACGCCACTGTGGTCATGGGCACCGTGCTCGACGCCGACATGGAAGACGAAATCCGCGTCACCGTGGTCGCCACCGGCCTCAATCGCGTCGCGCAGGTCCTGCGTCCGGCACAACGCGAAGCGATCGCCACGGCACCGCTGCCGCGTCCGGCCCGGCTGGTGCGCCAGCCGCTGCCCGCGGCCGAGCCAGAACCGGCGCCGCCGGCACGAGCAGCGGCCGGCGCGGGATCGTTCGCCGCACGCACCGCGGTCGCCGCCGCCGCGGCCCCCACGGCCGCACCCAGCGACTACCTGGACATCCCCGCCTTCCTGCGCCGCCAAGCCGACTAAGCCGCCCCGCCCCAAACCGCCCCGATCCGGAGCCGCCGCTCCGGACCGGCGGCTTGCCCGCCCGCACCGCACTCCAGCGATCGCCCCTGGGGAGTGCTAGCCGGGAAGTTGGCGGACAGACAGCCGTCGCTGTTGTGGGTCGCTGTTGTGGGAGCGACGGCACGTCGCGACTGTCGCTTCGATAGCAAAGTCGCGACGTGCCGTCGCTCCCACAGTTCTTCCCGTTCCCCGTTCCCCACTCCCGACTCCCGCGAACGCATTTGACCGCCATCAATGCAGCACCGGGGAATTTGTGTTGCAATAGCCGTATGTCTCGTTATCGCGCCCTGCTGTCGCTGCTGCTGTGCCTGGCCCTGCCGCTGCAGGGGCTGGCGGCGGCGATGTTGCCTTCGCCCTGTCCAATGGCGGCGCGGGCCGCTGCGGCTTCGCAAGCGGCGGCGTCCGAACCGGCGCACCAGCACATGGCCGCACAGCATGCCATGCAGCGCGCGGATTGCTGCAACGATGCGGACCAGTCCGGCGGTAATGGCAAGCCGTGCAAGATGGGCGATGCCTGTCTGGCGGCCCCGGCGATGGCCCTGCCGCCACTCGCGACGGTGCTCGATCCGATCGCCGCAGGCGCCCCTGGCGATGCCCTGGTTTGCCCCCCGGCGCGGCTGCGGCTGGCCGGCATCTGGCGACCACCGAGCCGTTTCCTCTGAACGATTGATTGAAGCCGCGGCGCCTCGCCGCGCGGCTGCACCGTGCGCCAGCACGATCGTTGGAGGAATGTCCCATGGCTTGTCGATTTTCCCGCCCCGCTCTGGGCGGCTTTGCTGTGCTGCTGTTGTCCGGCCTGGCCATCGATGGCGCGAACGCGGCCGCGATTTCGCCGGACGGTTCGTCCGCCGGTCTGTCGTTCGAACAGGCGCTGGCGCTGGCCAGCGAGCAGTCGCCGGCGGTGCAGGCGGTCGAGCTCGAGCGCAGCGGCGCTGAACAGGACCGCGAGCGCGCCGCGCAACTGCCCGACCCGAAGCTGCTGCTCGGCCTGGACAACTTTCCGGTTGGCGGCGGCAACGCCTACAGCCTGGATCAGGACTTCATGACCATGCGCGCGGTCGGGCTGATGCAGGAAATGCCCAACCGGGCCAAACGCCGCGCCCGCGCCGAGCGTGCAACGGCGCGGGTCAGCGAACTCGACGCCAGCCGCGAGGCGGTGCTGCTTGCGACCCTGCGCGACACCGCGGTCGCCTGGGTCGAGCGCCACAGTATCGAGCAGCAGCTCGGCCATCTGGACGAACTGGACCGCGAAAACCAGTTGTTCGATGCCGCGGTACGCGCCGCGTTTGCTGGTGGCAAGGGCAGCGCCACCGACCTGGTGTTGCCGCGCGAGGAGGCGGCGCGGATCGCCGATCGCCGCGACCGCCTGCAGGCCGAGCGCGCCGCTGCGATCGCCGCGCTGCGCCGGCGCATCGGCGCGGCCGCCGAGCGCGATCTGGTCGGCGCGTCGCCGGCCTATGCGGTCGATGCCGGGCAGTTGCACGCCGAGCTGCACGAACACCCCAATCTGAAGCGCTTCGATGCGCGCGGCGCCGAGCTCGACGCCGAAGTGCGCGAGGCGCTCGCCGGCAAGCGTCCGGATTGGTCGCTGGCGTTCAAGTACCAGGACCGCGCCGAGCGCTTCGGCGATATGGTTTCGCTGGAACTGTCGATCGACCTGCCGCTGTTCGGTCGCCACCGCCAGGATCCGGCGATCGCCGCCAAGCGCGCCGAACGCGCCGCCGTGGACGCCGAGCGCGAGGCGCTGTGGCGCGAACACCTGCAGGCGCTGGAGACCGAACTCGCCGAGTACCGGCGACTCGACCAGGCCTGGCAGCGCAACCGCGAGCAATGGCTGCCGCTCGCCCGCGAAAAGGCGGCGCTGGCGCTGGCCGCCTATCAGGGCGGCAGCGGCACGCTCGCCGATCTGATTGCGGCGCGCCGCGCCCGCATCGAAACCGAACTCGAAGGTATCGCGTTGGCTGGCCAACGCGCTGCTGCCGCCGCCGCGCTGCATTACATCAGCGCCGCCGTCCCCCACCCGGAGTACCGCTGATGAACGCTAACCGACCCTCCCCCCCAACCGTGGGCCCCGCCTGGCTGCGCTCGCCGCTGGCCGTGCTGGCGATCGCCCTGGCCCTGATTCTGGCCGGCCTGCTGCTCGGCCGATGGACTGCGCCCACGGCGCCGACCGCAGCGCTCGAACCCGGCGCCGCCCAGCCCGAACCGACCGCCAAGGTGTTGTACTGGTACGACCCGATGCGGCCCGAGCAGCATTTCGACCAGCCCGGCAAGTCGCCGTTCATGGATATGGAGCTGATCCCGAAATACGCCGCTACCGGCGCCGGTGCCGATGCCGCGGACACCCTGCGCATCGATCCGCAGGTCGCGCAGAATCTGGGTATGCGGCTGGCCACCGCGGTCGCCTATGCAGACAGCGAGCAGCCGATGGCCGCGGCGGTGGTCGCGACCGGCCTACTCGGATTCAACGAGCGCCAGGTCGCGGTCTTGCAGACCCGCAGCGCCGGCTTCGTCGAGTGGGTGAAACCACTGGCCGAGGGCGACCTGGTCGAGCGCGGCGAGACCGTCGCCCGCCTGCTGCTGCCGGATTGGGTGGCGCTGCAGCAGGAATTGCTGGCGCTCAAGGCCAATGGCGACCCGGCCCTGCTCGCCGCCGGGCGCGAGCGCCTGGCCGCGGCCGGCATGTCGCAGGCATTGATCGAGCGGGTGCTGGCCAGTGGCCGCATCGACAACCGAATCGCGCTCAACGCGCCGATCGGCGGGGTGGTCACCGAGGTCGGCCTGCGCGCCGGCATGAGCGCCGCGGCCGGCACCACCGTGCTCGCCATCCGCGATATCGACGAAGTGTGGTTGGAAGTCGCGGTGCCCGAGGCCGAAGCCGGCGGGCTCGCGGTCGGCGATCCGGCCATGGTGCGGTTCGCAGCCCGGCCCGGCCGTGACCTGGCCGGCAGCGTACAACTGCTGTTGCCGACCCTGGACGCGGCCGCGCGCAGCCTGCGCGTGCGCGTGGCGCTGGCCAATCCCGGGCATCATCTGCGGCCGGGCATGAGTGCCCAGGTGCAGTTACTGGGTTCGCGACCAACCGCCGAGGCGGCCACGCCGGCCGGCGCGGTGCTGGTGCCGGCGGCGGCGGTGATCGACAGTGGCCAGCGCGCCCTGGTGATGCTGGCCGAGGGCCAGGGCCGCTATCGACCGCAGATCGTGGTCGCTGGCGCCGAGCTCGGCGATCGTCGCGTCATCCTGTCCGGGCTCAAGGCCGGCCAGCAGGTCGTCGCCAGCGGCCAGTTCCTGATCGATTCGGAAGCCAGCCTGCAAGGCTTGTTGCTGCGTGCCGAATCGGCCCCGGCCGACCGCCATGACGGCGCGCACTCCGATGATCGCAGCGACCCGCAGGCGGACGGAGAGCAGCCATGATCGCCGCGCTGATCCGCTGGTCGCTGGCCAACCGTTTTCTGGTGTTGCTGGCCAGCGCCTTCCTGGTCGCCGCCGGCGTGATCGCGATCCGCGATACCGCGGTCGATGCCCTGCCCGATCTGTCCGACGTGCAGGTGATCATCCGCACCCGCTATCCCGGCCAGGCACCGCAGATCGTCGAGAACCAGGTCGGCTATCCGATGGCCAGCGCGATGCTGTCGGTGCCGGGGGCGAAGACCGTGCGCGGTTTTTCGTTCTTTGGCGATAGCTATGTCTATGTGCTGTTCGAGGACGGCACCGACCTGTACTGGGCGCGCTCGCGGGTGCTCGAATACCTGAACCAGGTGCAGTCCAGCCTGCCGGCCGGGGCCCGCTCGGAACTCGGCCCGGACGCGACCGGGGTCGGCTGGATCTACCAGTACGCCCTGGTCGACAGGAGCGGCGGCCACGACCTCTCGGAACTGCGCGCGCTGCAGGACTGGTTCCTGCGCTTCGAACTGAAGACGGTCGCCAATGTCGCCGAGGTCGCCACCATCGGCGGCATGGTCAGGCAGTACCAGGTGCTGCCGGATCCGGTGCGGCTGGCCAGTCTCGGCATCAGCCACCAGCAATTGCGCGCGGCGATCCAGAACGCCAACCAGGAGACCGGTGGCGCGATCCTCGAACTCGGTGAGTCCGAGTGGATGGTGCGCGCCGACGGCTATCTGAAGACCCTGGATGATTTCCGTGCGATCCCGGTCGGCAGGGCCGGCAGCGTGCCGATCACCCTGGCCGAGGTCGCCCAGGTCCGGCTCGGCCCGGAAATGCGCCGCGGTGTCGCCGAACTCGATGGCGAGGGCGAGGTGGTCGGCGGGGTGATCGTACTGCGCAGCGATCAGAACGCCCGCGCCACCATCTTGGCGGTGCAGAAGAAAATCGCCGAACTGCAACACAGCCTGCCGGCCGGGGTCGAGATCGTGCCGACCTACGACCGCAGCCAGTTGATCGACCGCGCGGTCGCCAACCTGTCCTCCAAACTGCTGGAAGAGTTCGTGGTGGTGGCCCTGGTCTGCCTGGTCTTTCTCGGCCACCTGCGCTCGTCGCTGGTCGCTATCATCTCGCTGCCGATCGGCATCCTGGCCGCGTTCGTGGTGATGCGCTGGCAGGGCATCAATGCCAACATCATGTCGCTCGGCGGTATCGCCATCGCGATCGGGGCGATGGTCGATGCCGCGGTGGTGATGATCGAGAACGCGCACAAGCGCATCGAGGCCTGGCAGCACCAGCATCCGGACCGGTCCCTGAGCGGCGAGGAACACTGGCAACTGATCAGCACCGCCGCGGTCGAGGTCGGGCCGGCGCTGTTCTTTTCGCTGCTGATCATCACCGCTTCGTTCCTGCCGGTGTTCACCCTGGAAGCCCAGGAAGGCCGGCTGTTTGGCCCGCTGGCGCTGACCAAGACTTACGCGATGGCGGCCGCCGCCGGCCTGGCGGTGACCCTGGTGCCGGTGTTGATGGGCTACTGGATTCGCGGCCGCATTCCCGCCGAAGACCGCAACCCGCTCAATCGTTGGCTGATCCGCGCCTATCGGCCGCTGCTCGACCGGGTGCTGGCGGCGCCGCGCACGACTTTGCTGCTCGCCGCCATGGTCTTCGCCAGCTCGGCCTGGCCGCTCTGGCACCTGGGTGGCGAGTTCCTGCCGCCGCTCGACGAGGGCGACCTTTTGTACATGCCCTCGGCCCTGCCCGGCCTGAGCGCGCAGAAGGCTAGCGAACTGCTGCAATTGTCCAACCGCATGATCAAGCGCGTGCCGGAGGTAGCGCGGGTATTCGGCAAGGCCGGACGCGCCGAGACCGCCACCGACCCGGCGCCGCTGGAGATGTTCGAGACCACCATCCAGTTCAAGCCGCGCGACCAATGGCGGGCCGGCATGACCCCGGAAAAGCTGATCGAGGCGCTCGACCGCGCGGTGCGCATTCCCGGCCTGACCAATATCTGGGTGCCACCGATAAGGAACCGCATCGACATGCTCGCCACCGGGATCAAGAGCCCGGTCGGGGTGAAGATTTCCGGACCCGACCTGGAAGCGATCGAGCGCGTCGCCGAACAGGTGGAGAAGATCGCCAAAGGCGTGCCCGGGGTGTCTTCGGCCCTGGCCGAACGCCTGCGCGGCGGCCGCTATGTGGATATCCATATCGACCGCGCCCGCGCCGCACAGTACGGGCTCAATATCGACGATGTGCAGTCGGTGGTCGCCGGCCTGATCGGCGGCGAAAACATCGGCGAAACCGTCGAGGGACTGGCGCGCTTTCCGATCAACCTGCGCTACCCGCGCGACTGGCGCAGCAGCATCGAACGTCTGCGCGCGCTGCCGATCCTCACGCCTGCCGGCCAGCAGATCAGCCTGGGCATGGTCGCCGACATCGGCCAGAGCATGGGCCCGCCGATGCTCCGAACCGAAAACGCACGACTGAGCGGCTGGGTGTTCATCGACGTGCGCGGTCGCGATCTGGCTTCGGTGGTCAAGGACCTGAGCGGCCGGGTCACTGCCGAGGTGAAACTCGAACCCGGCATGAGCCTCGGATACTCCGGGCAGTTCGAGTTCATGCAGCGCGCCAATGCCCGTTTGAAATTGGTGGTGCCGGCCACCCTGACCATCATCTTCGTACTGCTGTACCTGACCTTCCGGCGCTTCGACGAGGCGCTGGCGATCATGTTCACCCTGCCGTTCGCGCTGACCGGCGGCCTGTGGCTGCTGTACCTGCTCGGCTACAACCTGTCGATCGCGACCGGGGTCGGATTCATCGCCCTGGCCGGGGTCGCCGCCGAGTTCGGCGTGATCATGCTGCTCTATCTCACCCAATCCTGGTCGGCGCGATGCGCGGCCGGGCAGCGCCGCGAGAGCGACCTGCACGACGCCATCGTCGAGGGCGCGGTACTGCGGGTGCGCCCGAAAGCGATGACGGTGGCGGTGATCGTCGCCGGCCTGCTGCCGATCTTCGTCGGCAGCGGCACCGGCTCGGAAGTGATGAGCCGCATCGCCGCACCGATGCTCGGCGGCATGTTGAGCGCACCACTGCTGTCGCTCTTGGTCCTACCGGCAGTGTTCTTGATGCTGCGTCGGAAAGAGGTGGGTGGGGAGGCATAGGTTTTCGGTTTTCGGTTTTCGGTTTTCGGTTTTCGGTTTTAGGTTTTAGGTTTTAGGTTTTAGGTTTTAGGTTTTAGGTTTTAGGTTTTAGGTTTTA
>JBFXKH010000019.1:0-34622 GCA_050173995.1 Lysobacterales bacterium
GCGAGGTTGGCATCGGTGTAGCTATACGGAGGCACGGTGAAGGTACGGGCCATCACGCCGTTGCGGAAGAACTCGACCTTGGCGATGCCGTTATCGTCATCGCAGTCGCTGGCGTCGTCAGTGAATGTCGCCGGTGCGGTCGCGGTGCTGCCATTGACGGGCGAGATCAGGCTCACCACTGGCGGCTGATTGCTGGTGTCTGGGTTGACGGTGATGGTGACTGCGCTCGATGTGGTGCTGGCCGGCGGACTGGCGGTGTCAGTGGCACGCGCGGTGTAACTGTAACTGCCGGCGGCGAGGTTGCTCTCGGTGTAGCTGTACGGGGGCGCGACAAGGGTGCGGGCCAGCACGCCATTGCGGAAGAACTCGACCTTGAGGACGCCGTTGTCGGCATCGCTGGCGTTGGCGGCGACGGTGAAGGTCGCCGGTGCGGTCGCGGTGGCGCCATTCGTGGGCGAGGTCAAGGCGACCTGCGGCGCTTGATTGGTTCCAGCCGGATTGACGATGACGTTGACGGCGTTCGAAAAGGCACTGAGCGCACCCAGATTATCGGTAGCGCGCGCGGTGTAGCTGTAGCTGCCGGCGGCGAGGTTGCTGTCGGTCATGCCATAGGGGAGGCTGGTGTCCGTGCCGATCTGCACGCCGTTGCGGAAGAACTGGACCCGGTCGATCACGCCATCGCTGTCGCTGGCCGTGGCGGCGAGCACGAAGCTCGCGGGTGCGTTCGCGGTGGCACCGTTCACCGGCGCGGTCAGGGTCACCGTGGGTGGCACATTGGGCGCGCCCGTGGTCACACTGACCGTGACGCTGTCGGAGGTGCTGGGCGGGATGTTGGTTCCGGTGGCGACCGCGGTCAGCACATAGACCCCGACCGGCACCGCGTTCCATTGGTAGGTCCACGGCGCAGCCGTATCGCTGAACAACAGCACGCCATTAGCGTAGAAACTGACGTTTCCAGCGAGACAGGCATTGGGCCGGTTAGGCTCCTCGGCGTTCAAACCGGCGAGCGTCTGCGCGGTCAGGGTGAAACTGGCCGGCGCTACCGACTGCGCGCCGTGCAACGGGGAAGTCAGGGTGATTTCCAGCGGATCGCACACCACCGCCCGGGCCGGCGCGGTGAAACCACCGGCCAGCAACGCGGCGGCTGCGCATAGCAGGGCGCGCATCGGCAAGACTTGGCGGATCGAACGGGTTTGGGCGGGTGTTGGGATCAGGGTCGGGGTCATGGCTCAGCCTCCGTTGCTCGAGCGGGTGACCGACAAGGGCTTGCCGAAGTCATCGCGGGTGAAGGTGGTGGTGCTGCCGTCGGGTAGGACGATGCGCATCGGCGTTTCGGTCGAGGGCGTATCGAAGGCCTGGAAGTCGGTGGTGGTGACCTGACCGCGCGGGTCGGTGACCTGGGTTTGGAAGCCGGGTAGATAGGCACTACGGGTCAGCAGTGGCCCAAGCTCGCTGTCCTGCCTGATCTCGGTCGGCCGGCCGAGCAGGTCGTATTGGGTACTGGTGCCGAGCAGGCTGTCGTTGATCGTGGCCAGGCTGGCCACCGGGAAGCTGGTGAACGCCAATCGCCCCTTGGCATCGTAACGATTGACCACGTAGCTGCGCGTCGCCGGATCGCTGCTGTCTTCGGTCAAGGTCAACACCGGCCGCCAAAACGCATCGTAGAAGGTACTGGTGCGACCGGTGCCGGTCTGTTCGATCAATTTCCAATGCCCGGCCGGAATACCGAACTCGATACTCGCGACCGGCGCAAAACTGCGGGTGGTGGCGTTCCAGACGGTGCTGTCGCCGGTCGGATAGTCGATCCGGTTCAAGCGGCCCATGGCGTCATACCCGAAGTTGGAACTGAAACCCATGGCATCGGTGATCTGGGAGATGTTGCCGATCGGGCTGACGATGGCCGATTGGCTGGCGCCGTCGGCGTACTGGACGCTCTGCGGCACGCCGCGAAAATAGTCGGACAGGGTGGTGGCATTGCCGCGGCCATCGGTGATCGACCGGACGCTGCCGTCGGGGTAATACTGAAAGCTGCTTTGCAAGTCGCCAAAGGCAAAGCTGGCGCTGACCTGCCCGTTCGGGAAAAACTCGTTGAGTTGTTCGACCAGGGCGCTCTCTTGGTCCTTCACGGATTCGGTCTGGCCGATCAGCCACAGGTTGGTGTCGTTGCGGTAGCTGGTCAACTCGATCTTGTTGAAACCGAGCGAGGAGCTGCGCTTGACCTGGATCGGTTGCGCGTACTGATCGAATGCCTGCGCCTCCCAAATGAAATTGGCGCCGTCCTGGATGATGATCTTCTGCCGCAGGGGCAGGAAGTTCTCGGCGGTGAAGGCGTCGCCGCGAGGCTGCGGCGATACCGCGATCGGGCTGGGATAGACCTGGTTGCTGCCGTCCAACTGGTATTGCGACTCCTCGCTACCGATGACGCCCTGCAACGTGCCGTTTACGGTCACGCTGCTGCCGTGCTCGACCTTGAGCAGCTTGCCTTCGTTGCCCCGGTAGACGTTGCCAAAGCGATAGCGATCCACGCCCGCGCCCAGTTGCACCACCGTAGTGGTTGAGAAGTCGGGCGTAGACGCGGTGCAAGCACCGTCGCCACTGGCAAAACAAAAGTTGGAGGCATAGCTATAGTCCCACTGCAGGGTGGGCAGGGCACCGCCGACGATCCGCTTGGTCTTGAGCGCCAGCACGTCGAAGGTGAGCGTGAACCAGGAATAATCGTCGCCGACATTTCCAAGCTCATCCTCATTGACACAGAAGCGCGGCACCCGGGTGCGGCCATGCTGTACCGGTCCAAAGGTGAAGGTACCGGTGGCGCCGGAGGGATGGGTCAGGGTGCCGGTGAAGTCCGGGGAAATGGGCTCACCCGAGCCGAAGCAATTGGCGGTATTGCGCTCGGAGGCGACATTGGCCTGGGCCAGACTGGCAAAGTTGATGGCCCAGGTACTGGTGTCGGGACGGATGACCCGGCTGAGCGAGGGCGCGCCGGTTCGGCTACCGCCGATGATTGTCCCCGTGCCGGTATAGGCGTAGCTCCAGGTACGGGTGCCGTCGCTCGCGGTCGTGACGTAGCCCGTGGTCGGGTTATAGGTGAAGGTAATGCTGCGCCCGTCGCTGGCGGTGATCGAGGCCAACTGACTGCCGCTCCAGTTGTAGGCCACCCAGTTGCCGAAGCGGTCCTCGACTCGGGTCGCCACCAAGCGCACCTCGGTTCGCAACAGCTTGGCGGTGCTGCCGTTGGCGCTCAACCGGGATGCCTGGCGATTGACCAGGTGGCCGAAGGTATAGCGCAATCCATCCGGCGCGCGGCCGATGAAAATTTCACCCACGCCGACGGGACCATTGGCGCAACTGAAGAACCAGATGCCATTGGTCGCCCAGTAATAGCTTGGGCCGTCGGTGGGCTTTTGCGTGGTGTTGGTCGGCGACAGCCACAGCAACTCGCCGCCGCCGCCACCGGGCAGGTGCAGGTTGTAACCGTGCCAGTACTCGAGAGGCCGAAAGAGTTCGGGTTGCGGAAAGCCAGGCACCTCTATCGATGGCGGCACCGTACGTTCCGGCGCAGTGATCGAACAACGTTGATCGCTGCTCTGGCCACCGCTGAGGCCGCCGATATCCACACGCCAGCCGATCTCGGCGGCGAACTCACCCGAAAGATAAGGCACTTCCAGTTCCCAGTCGGCGAAGGCGGCCTGCCGGACCAGGGTAAGTCCGCGCTTGCTGGCCGCCGTGAACCTGCGCTGCAAGCGCACCGGCAGGCCATTGTTGCCGGGCAGATCGATGTCGGTGTGGATGAACTCGGTACTGCCGGTCTGCAGGTTGGTCTGATCCCCGAACAGATCGGGGCCGAGTGCGGCAAGGTTGCGCGCCTGGTCGATCAGCTTGTGGTGTTCTTCGCCCACGAAGGCGAAGGTCTGGTCGTCCAGCACTTCCTTCGGCAGCGGGGTTTGATCAACTCGCGGTGGCGGTGGTGGAAACAGCGCGGAAAAATCCGTCTCTGCATGGGCGACAGGCGCCAGGCCAGCGCCGAGCAACACCAAGCCCAGTCCCCGGACCACGTTCTTTCGCAGAAAGGTGTCCAGAACGCCCGGCACCACACCCCATGACCCAGTTTTCATCGTCCGCTCCTGTGCAGGTTCCACACGCCAAACCAGACCGCCCGGGCGGGCGGCGCCGACATCGTTCAAGGGGAACCAGCGAAGGAACCGTGGGGACTAAAGCGTCCGCCGTTATCCGGTCCAAAACATGGATTCGTCCCTGAATCTCCAGCAACTTCACGTCAACCCACGTAGCCGTACATCACAACGGGTTGACCTACAGATATTCAAGTGAACATAGGTTACGCCCCCCCCCCGGCTGTCAAGCCCTTTTTGCGGACCCTTGTCGCGGGTGCGGGGCAGCCGCAGTTGGGGGGGACGGGGCGGCCTTGGTCGCGCGCGCGGCATCGGTGCTCACCAGGGCGACCCACCGGGTCGCCCCTACACCCCGACCCACCGGGTCGCTGCTACGTTTTTGTCACGACGGCTGTCGCGGCGGATAGTCGCGACCTGCCGGTCGCTCCCACAATTCCCCGCACCCCGCTCCCCGCTCCCCTACAGGCGAAGTCGATCTGCCCATGTTTGACGGACGCAGCCGAGCCTCCGCTCAGCGACTTCCGCCGAACAACAGCAGGGCCAGGACGGCGGCGATGCCGGCGCCGATCAGTAGCGGCAACCATGGGCTGCCCTTGGCGGCCGCTTGCGACGAATCGGCGGCGGGGGTTTCTGCCGGGGCATCGGTGCCGACGTTGGCCTGCAAGGCCGCTACCGCGCTGGCCGCGACCCGCGCAGCGGGCGGCCGCGCGCCCTGGGCACGAGTCGGCGTGCCGGGCGCTTCGATCAGAAATCGGTTGCGGTCGAAGGCGATCTGGTCGCCAGCGAAAAGAACCGCATCGCGCACCTGCACGCCGTTGACATAGGTGCCATTGCTGGAACCCAGGTCGCGCAGGTAGATACCCTCGGCGTTGACTTCGATCTGGGCATGTCGCCGGGACATTTCTGGCTCGTCGAGATTGAGGTCGGCATCGTTGCCACGGCCGATCACCAGGCGCCCTGGGATCGGCACGACCTTGCCGAAATAGGCACCGGAAACGCCGCGCAACAAGGCGCGTGGCGGCAAGGCCCGGTAACGGGTTTCCAGGTCATCGGCAGTCATGGCAGCAGTGTCTTCGATCGGCGCAGGCGGCGCTGTGATACTGGTATCAGTGTCCGGCAGCAGGTTCATGCCCACCCCACCCAGATTGACCGTGTCGCCGACGTGCAACAGCGCTTTCTCCCGCACCGGCCGGCCGTTGACGTGGGTCAGCGCGGTGGCCGAGCGCACCCACAGGATCGCGCCGCGCACGTCGCTGGTGATGATCACGTGCACCGGCTCGACGCCGTCGCCCTTGACGATCACCGTGCAACTGCGATCGCAGCCGATACTGGTTTCGCCCTCGGCGAGCAGCGCGTCCTTGGTCTGTGCGTGCGGGAAATGCAGCCGCATGGTGTTCATCTAGGCCATTTTCGTGGACTTTAGCAGGTCGCCCAGCGCTTGTGACGGGGCCGTCACCAGTCCGAGCGCAACTCCAGCATGGCGCGGCGGGTATTTTTGCCGATGCCGTCGCGGCGTTCGTCGAACAGGGCGAACCGCAGTCGCCAGCGCGCATCCAGACCGTAACCGAGCGCGGCGGTCGTGCCGCGGGCAAAACTATGGAACCACCAGTCGTCGTCATTGAACGCGGCCAGAACCGCGTCGCGCTGGATGCGTTGGTAGGCGGCGGACAGCTCCCAACCGCCAGAACGCCGGCTGTCGCCAAGGCCCATACTGAAACGCGCGCCTTGATTCTGGTCGGTGGCTGCGGTGTTGCGCACCCAGTCGATGCGCAATTGCAACGGCCAGTCGCGGATGCGTGCGTTGACGCCAAGCTGCGCGTCCAACAATTCGAAACCATGCAGGAAGCGGTTGCCATTACGCCGGTTGGTACGCGCCAGTCCCGCCGTGGCCAAATCACCGAGATCGCTGAAGTCGAGCCAGGCGAGCCTGGCGTCCAGGGCCAGCGCGCTGCCTTCGCGCCAGTGCCAGCCAAGCTGGACAGCCTGCAAGCGGGAGTCGTCGCCGTACTGATGGTCGCCAGCGAAGGTCCCGGCGACGGCGCTCAGCCGCTGCCAGTCGCCGACCGCGATCGAGTGCGCCAGACTGACGCCGATCGGCCGCAGATCGGCATCCCACAGCATCGGCGTCAGTGTCAGCGGCAGGGGCGCCTTGCCGATCCGCAGTCGCGAGTCTTCGCCGAAACGATAGCCCAGGTAAAACTGATCGAGGTTCAGATCGTCGCTGCGTTCGTTGTCGAGGTTGCGCCGATTGTCCCGGTTGGCATCGCTGCCGAGCGCAGCCTCCAACGCTGCGCCCACCTCGAAGTCGCCGAACGCGCCACGGGTTCCCAGGCGCAGGCGCGAGCGCAAGCGTTCCAGGTCGTCGCCGCGCGCAGGAATGCCGGTGGTCTGTTCGGCGCGCAGCAACAGATCGCCGAACGCCGACCAATGCCTTGGCGTCTCCCCGGCTTCGGCGTCCAGGATCGGATCGGCCGCGTTGGCAGGGCCACACAGGCCGAGCAGCAACCCTGCTGTCGGCAGCCACCACAGATTTCGCATGCGCATCGACACTCCCCCCAGGATACCCGTTGCGGGGGGTCGATTCTAACCGCGAACCGCGCCCAGATCGGCGGCCAGTTCGCTGGCACTCGGGTAGCGGTCATCAGCCCGCCGCGCCAGGCAGCGCAGGATGATCGCCTCCAGCGCCGGCGGGATCTCCGCCCAATATTGCGATGGCCGGATCGGCTCCTGCTGCATCTGCGCCAGATAAATCTCCATGGTATTGGCTCCGGCATAGGGCAGCCGGCCGCAGAACATCTCGCACAGCAGCACCCCGACCGCGTAAATGTCGGCGCGGTGGTCGACTTCTTCGCCGGCCAGTTGCTCCGGCGCCGAGTAATGCGGGGTGCCCAGGAACATACCGGGTTGGGTATGTCCTGGCTCGACGCGACGGATCGGCCGGGCGATACCAAAATCCATCAGTTTGGCGTTGCCGCTCTGTTCCAGGATCAGGTTTTCGGGTTTGATGTCGCGGTGCAGGACGCCGACCTGGTGCGCCGCTTCCAGGCCCGCGCACAACTGCCGGGCGATACGCAATGCGGCCGAAAACGGTATCCGCCCGGTCTGCTGGAGTAAATAGCGCAGAGTCATACCGCGCACGTATTCCATCGACAGGTAGGGCCGACCCTGGTGTTCGCCGAAATCGAAGGTGCGCAACACATTGGGGTGGGTAATCCTGCGCGCCAGTTTGAGCTCGGATTTAAGCCGGTCGAGCTGCTCGGCATCGAGTTTGGCATCGCTGCGCAGCATCTTGATCGCGACCAGATCGTCGAGCTCCAGATCGCGTGCCTTGTAGACCACGCCCATGCCGCCAGAACCCAGCTTGGCCACGATCTGGTAGCGCTCGCCGAAGATGTTTCCGATCGCGGCATCATCGGAATGGTGGCGCCCTCCGGTTGCAGTAACCGCCGATGGCGCGACCCGGGTACCTTGATCGTCCTGGGTCGGCCGATGCGGAAGGGGCGGCAACTGCTGCAGCGCCGCCACCGGCAATGCCGGATAGGAACGACCGGACAGGACGCCGGTGCAGGCCTGCACCGGGGCCGCGATCAGTCCGGCCAGCACCGGCAACAAGGGTTTGGCCACGAATACGAAGCCGGCCGGCGCTTCCGCGAGTAGCCGCTCGATCTGGTAGACGCTGGCACCGGCCGCCAGCGGCAGGGATTTGCCGCACACCGAAAGCTGACCCTTGACCAGCGCACCGGCGTGCACAGCAAAGGCCAATTCGGAACGCAGCGTGGCATCCAGGCTGCTGTCCCGCTGCAACTGACTAGCGCTGGCCAACGCGGTCGCCAACCCTGCCTCGCCGCTGAACCCGAGCAGCACCCGGGCGCCGCTAATCAGCAGCAGATCGCTGCCATCACGCTGGCCGAGCCGATCGATCGCGCTGATGAACGCGCCCACCGCGACCGGCATTCCACCCACCGAAACGGCGTCAAGCGATCGCTGCAAGGCACGACACTCGACGGCCAGCAAGACCCAATGCCCCGCGGCCAGAGGCGCTGCCGGCGTTGCGCTCGGCACGCTGCGCGCGCCGGGCTCGTCGCGCGGCTCCGGTAGAAACCGGGCCAAATTGCCAACGTAGCCCTCGATGTCGCTCTTTTCGCGCAACTCGGACAACAACTGGTCGAATGACTGCGCCAGACTCGCGAGCTCGTCGTTGCCGCGGTAACGAATCTCGGAATGATAGTCGCCGCCAGCCGCGCGGCGGGCCGCTGCCGCCATCGCGGTTACCGGTCGCAGTACCCGCTTGGCCAGCCAGTACGACGCCGGCAACGCGACCAGCAACGAGCACAGGCCGGTCAGGGCAAGCAGTTCGAGCAGTTTCCGGTAGCCGGCGTAGGCACGGGTGATCGGCAGCAGGGTCAGGCTTTGCCCAAGACTGGCGCCGGCGTCCACGTCGAGCGGGCGCACCCGTGCGATCCACGGCTTGCCGGCCAGCGACAGCGCCAGCACCTTGCCGGTGTCGGATTTGGTGCCGCCATTCTGCCATTCGGGATTGCGCCGCAGCGCATCGATCAGCGCTGTGGCAGCGCCTTCCGGCAGCGAGCTGGAGAACAGGACCGGGCCGCCATCGGCGGCTGCGACATAGGCGATATCGGCGCCACTGACCTTGCCGATCCGGCGGGCAAATCCGGTGTCCACGGCTCGCGCCAACAGCAGAAACCCGAGCAGATTCTGGTCTCGATCGATCGGCACGATTGCCGCTTGATACAAGCGCGCGCCCTGACGCCAGAAGCCGGACAAGGCCACTGCGCGCTCGATCGAGGTGCGCAGAAACGGGTCGGCGGACATGTTATCGGCGACCGCCTCGACTTCATCGCTGCGCGCCGCGACATTGCCATCGGCATCCAGAAAAATACCCAAATCGAAGCGGTATTCGGATTGCCGCTCGAGCAGCAGGTCGTGGAGCGATAGGGCGCCGGCTACCGTGCCGTCGCCATCGCCATCGCCCAAACCGAGCTGACTGTCGACCACCGCATTTTCGAAATAGCCGGCGACCGCGGGATCTGCGGCAATCGCCTGGATCGTGGTTTCCAGCAGGTCCAGCCGGGCCTGGGTACTTTCCTGCTGCACGCCCATACTGGTCGCGATCGCCTGGGCGACGGTGTCGCCGGCGATGCGCCGCCCCTGCTGCCAGGTGATAAACAGCGATACGGCAACCGCCAGCGTGATCAGGCCGGCCGAAATCAGGAACATTCGTGCAGCCAGCGGCAGCGATCGGCCGGCACCGGCACCAAAGGATTGCCGCGATTGTGCCGCAGCGGCCGCGTCTCCGCCCGGCACTGCATTGCGATTGGACTCGGGCTTAGCGGACATGGACAGAACCCCCACCGGCAAAGTCGTCAAAGAACAACCGCCGGTGCGCAATCTGCGGGGGTTGTGATTCGGTAGGCTGTAGGTCAGTAATTGGCATCGTGCGGCTGCCCGTAAGGTTTACCGAATTTGTTGGCGTGAGCTGGAATCTTGCGACGGCTGAGCGGCAGGGACAAGTCGAGCTCGGCGGTTTCGCCGACCACCACTGTGCGCCGCAGCGGCACGCCACGGTCGTGATAGACGATCAGTTCGCCAGGCCCGTCCGGCAAGTCCTTGAGCACAAAGCGACCGGCCGAATCCGGACGAGTGTGGAAGGGCGTATCCAGCACCAGGATGAAACCGAACATGGCGTGATGCACATTGCAATAGACCCGTACCAGCCCGGCACTGGCAAATTCGACCCGTTTGCCTTCGCCACGGCCGTAGGGCCCGGTGTCGAACGCGTTCTCCGCCGCGGTCGAGAACGCGTTATGGAAAATCGGGTCTTCGTTCGGAAAGCGCACGGATTCGCCGGCCTGGATCGCGAGCAGGTGCGGCACGAACTGTTTGCGCCGGGTCGCCATGGTCTGCGGTTCGCTGGCCGGCCGCAACGGCACCGGAACCGCCGGACGAAAATAAACCACCGCCTCGGCGGCTTCGGAACTGCGCAGCGCGCGGCCGTCGGCGGTGATCTGCACGCTGCCGCTCAGCTCGCCCGCAGAGGCCCACTGCGCCAGCAGCAATGACCAACAAACCGCCCATCGCGACCGGACCATGCCTGTTCCCCTGCGCCAAAGTTCTGGCAGAATCATAGTGCAAGCCGCTGGCCAATCCATCCCTGAGACCGAGGCCATGAGCCAGATCAGCATCACCCGCAAGCACGACAAATCGATCAAGGAAGCGAAGACCGCGGTCAACAAGGTCGCCCGCGCCATCGCCAAAAAATTCTCGGTCGAGCATCAATGGGAAGCGCACACCCTGCATTTCACCCGCAGCGGCGTCGATGGCCACATCGCGCTGAGCAAGGGCCAGGTCAAGGTGCACGTGCAGCTCGGCTTTCTGCTGGCCCTGCTGAAACAACCGATCAACGATGAAATTCTGCGCGTGCTGGACGAGGAATTCGGCTGAGCGCTGCCGTTTTATTGGTTGTGCTAAGCGCAGCGCTGCGCAACAAATCATTGGTGGTGCTGAGCGCAGCGAAGCGCAACTGGCACTGCCGCGACATCGCTTCGATTCGTTGCGCTTCGCTGCGCTCAGCACAACCTATGCACCAGCCACCAGCCGCCACCCGCTAGCCCCTAGTCTCTAGTCTCTAGCCCCTGGGGCCCCCAGCTCCTACCCCTCCAACGCAAACCCAAACGGGTCCGGGTGGGCGGCGAACAGACGCTGCATCGCCGCAGTTTCACCATCGACGATCCGGGCCAGAAAATCTTCGGCCGGTCCCATCGCCCGGAATGCGGAGAAGCCGCGCTCCAGAAAGGCCTGCAGCTCACCAAACCCGGCGCCGCGCGCCGGCCCCCGGGCCAGCTTGAGCACGCCGAGGATGAACGGCTTGCGCACGATTCGCTCCAAATCGCGTCCGATCGTCCGGATCAATTCGATCTGCCGTCGTCGGCCCTCCGCATCACCGACTTCAAGGTATGCCCGGGCATAGACGGCGACCGAAATCCTGCCGTCGGGAAGTGCAGCGGCCATGGCCAGGTCGAAGCGCCGCGATAGCAAGTCCAGATCCAGCGCATCGGCGAGGGTGTCCAACGCCGAACTCGGTAACCAGCGCAGCATGGTCGGCAGCACCCGGCGAACATCGCGATCGCGCCAGCTAACATCTTCCGATCCGTACAAGTCGGCGAGAAAGAACTCGGCCGCGGCGGCATAGTGCGGGTGCTGTCGCAGGGCATGAAAACTCTGCCCCAGGCGCCGACTCTGCCACTGCCTCAGTCGCTGCAGGCGCGCCGCCGGCACGGCACCGCTGCGCTCGGCCAGGTTGGCCTCACCCAGCGTTTCGAGCAGCGTGGTCAGTCGGTGGCGCAGTGCTTCGGTGCTCATCGGCATCACTTTAGCCTGAACGATGCGGGCGGGTGCAGCGCTCCCATACGACAGGACGGAAGGCGAGAAACGGAAGGCGGATTGTTTACATCGCCGCCTGTGCCCACACATTTTCGCTGTGTCGAAGCCCCGGCTACAATCGGACGATCAGGCGGCCAGTCCGCGCTACGGTGTGAGTCAACATGCTGATCGTGCAATCCGCGCCCAATCCACCGAAAAAAAAGGCAATGCCGAAAATTGGTCTGGCGGTGGCTGGCGGCGGCCCGCTCGGGGGCATGTACGAACTGGGTGCACTGCGTGCGTTGGACGAAGCGCTGGGCGGTCTCGAACTCACGGACCTGGACGTCTACGTCGGGGTCAGTTCCGGCGCTTTCCTGGCCGGCGGTCTGGCCAGCGGCATTCCGACCGCCGAGATGTGCCGAATCTTTTTGACCAATGATTCCCAGCACGCCCGCTTTCGGCCCGAATCCTTTCTGCGACCGGCGTTCGGCGAATATGCGCGCCGTCTGTTCGCTCTGCCCCGGGTGATTACCGGCTGGCTGGGCGACTTGATCACCAAACCGATCGACACCGACTGGAGCGACATCGTCGGCCGCCTGGGCACCCTGGTGCCGAACGGCATCTTCGACAATGCCGCGATCGAGTGCTTTTTGCGCGATGTGTTCACCAAGCACGGCCTCGGCAACGATTTCCGTAAGCTGCGCCACCCGCTGTACGTCATCGGTGTCGATCTCGACACTGGCAATACCGTGCGTTTCGGTGGCAGCGGATTCGACCACGTGCCGATTTCCAAAGCGGTACAGGCGAGCTCGGCCCTACCCGGACTGTATCCGCCGGTCGAAATCGACGGTCGCTACTACGTCGATGGTGCGCTACGCCGCACCATGCACGCATCGGTCGCGTTCGAGGCCGGCGCCGACCTGGTGATCGCGGTCAATCCACTGGTCCCGTTCGATGCCAACCTGGCCACTCTGAATGGCCGTCCGGTGCCGGAAAACCTGGTCGAGGGCGGCCTGCCGGCGGTGCTCTCGCAGACATTCCGCACCATGCTGCGTTCGCGCATGCAGGTCGGGCTGGAGAAATACCAGCGACAATACCCGGCCGCGGATATGGTTCTACTGGAGCCCAATCCCGACGACGTGGAGATGTTTTTCACCAACGTGTTCAGTTACCAGAACCGGGTGCGGGTGGCCGAACACGCCTACCAGGCGACGCTCGACGACCTGCGGCGCAATGCCAGCAGGATGGCGCCACTTCTCGCCCGGCACGGTCTCGCCCTGCGCGCCGACGTAATCAACGATTCCGATCGCTCCCTGATGCAGAGCCTGGGCCTCAAACCGCCGCGCCAGACCGAAGCCAGCGCCCGGCTGCGCCGGGCTCTGGACCGGCTCGATCATAATCTCAGCACCCGCCACTGAGCGCTGGCTTCGAGCCTTGCCGGCATCGGTGCTGCGAAGTGCCGTGGCTCACGGCGGAGCCGCCAGGCGCAAGCTACGCGCTGCCCCGCCGCCAGTTCCTAGCCTCTCGCCCCTGCCTTTGTTGCGCTGACCGGCTCCGCCGTTAAACTCCGCTGCGCTCGGCACCACCACTCTCGTTTTCCGACTCCGTCACCCGCGCGCCTCGAAAACCCGCACCGGCGCGGAATGGATAGTGTGATTATTCTAGCTTGCGCGCCTACCGTGCCGACACTTGCTGCGTCCTTGCAGCACCCTGTCAACCACGGTGGAGAGTCATGAGCAAGCCCAAGTTCAAATCGAAAGCGGCCCCGTCTGCCGACAAGAGCACTGCCTTGCTGGAGACCGCGCAGCAGGTCTGGATGGCCGGACTGGATGCGTTGAACCGCGCCCAATCGCAGGGTGGCAAGCTGTTCGAGTCGCTGGTCAAGGAAGGCGTAGCTTTGGAAAGCAAGTCCCGCAAATTCGCGACCAGCAAGGTGAGTGATGTGCGCAATGCAGTCGAAGACCAGGTCGGCAAAGTGAAGGAGCGCGCCACCGACACCTGGGACAAACTCGAAGCGGTATTCGAAAGCCGCGTGTCGCGAGCACTGTCCAGCCTGGGCGTGCCGGGCCGCGAAGAAATGGAAGCGCTGGTCGAGCGGGTTGAAGAGCTCAACCGCACCGTTCGCAAGCTCAACGCCAAAACCGAATCCAGCCTCAAGAACACGGTGACCAAGGCCGCCCGCGACAGCCTGAACGCCGTGGTCGAGTCGGTTACCGGCAGCACCCGCGCGCCCGCCGCCAGAAAGCCGGCAGCGAAGAAAGCGCCAAGCAAGCGCGCTTCGGCAAAACCGGCCGCCAAGGCCTGAGCCACAAAGCAATCGGGCGCGGCTGACACACACCGCGCCAAACCCCTAGCCCGCCATCCGAATCAACCGAAGATCCCTCCCCTCCGGCCGGTTGGCGGGCTTCCCTCTACTCGCTCCGACGCTCAGCCGCCGGTTGGCATGACGAATTGCGCACCGGCGCGGATGCTGGTCGGCCAACGCGAAGTGACTGCCTTGAGCCGGGTGTAGAAACGCAGCCCGTCCGGGCCGTAGACGTGCAAATCGCCGAACAGCGAATGCTTCCAGCCGCCGAAGCTGTGGAAGGCCGCCGGCACCGGAATCGGCACATTGACCCCGACCATACCCACCTGCACGCGCTGTACGAAGTCGCGTGCGGCGTCGCCGTCGCGGGTAAAAATCGCGGTGCCGTTGCCGTACTGATGCCCATTGATCAGGGCCAGTGCCTGTTCGTAACTGTCGGCTCGAACGATGCACAAGACCGGCCCGAAAATCTCTTCCCGGTAGATGCGCATGGTTTCCTGCACCCGGTCGAACAGACAGCCGCCGAGGAAATAGCCCTGTTCGTGGCCGGCTACCACCAGGCCACGGCCATCGACCACCAAGTCGGCGCCTTCACTGACCCCCAGCTCGACATAGCCGCGCACGCGCTCGCGGTGCTCGGCGGTGACCAAGGGTCCCATGTCCATGCCGGGCGTGGCGCCGGCGCCGATCTTCAGCGCACGCACACGCGGCGCCAGTTTGGCGACCACCGCGTCGGCGGTCGCATCACCGACTATCACCGCCACCGAGATCGCCATGCAGCGTTCGCCGGCCGAGCCGTAGCCTGCGCCCATCAGTGCGTCGGCGACCTGGTCCAGATCGGCGTCCGGCATCACCAACATGTGATTCTTGGCGCCACCCAGGGCCTGCACGCGCTTGCCGTGGCGGGCGCCGGTCTCATAGATATAACGGGCGATCGGGGTCGAACCGACAAAACTGAGTGCGCGCACCTCCGGGTGCGCGAGCAGGGCATCGACTGCGACCTTGTCGCCCTGCACGATATTGAATACACCATCCGGTAATCCGGCCTGCTTGAGCCAGTCGGCGAGCAGCAGCGAGGGCGACGGATCGCGCTCGGATGGCTTCAACACGAAACAGTTGCCGGCCGCGATCGCGATCGGGAACATCCACATCGGCACCATCGCCGGAAAATTGAACGGCGTGATGCCGGCGACCACGCCGAGCGGCTGGCGCAGCGACACCACGTCGATGCCGGCGCCGACATTGTCGGTGAACTCGCCTTTGAGTAAATGTGGAATGCCACAGGCAAACTCGACCACTTCGAGCCCGCGGGTGACTTCGCCGAGCGCGTCGCTGTGGGTTTTGCCGTGCTCAGCGGTGATCGCCGCGGCGAGCCGGTCGGCATTGGCTTCGAGCAATTCGCGGAACCGATACAACACGCGCGCGCGCCGGATCGGCGGCACCGCGGCCCAGGCCGGGAACGCGGCGCTGGCCGCGGCCACGGCGCGGTCGACCAGGGCCTGATCGGCCAGATCGATGCTGCCGGTCTGGCGGCCCGAGGCCGGATCGAACACCGGCAACCGGCGAGCGCCATCGCCATCGCAGCGCTGGCCATGGATGAAATGCGGGATGTGCTGTATTTCGGACATGGGGCAATTCTCGATAGTGGGGCGCGGCCGGACGCCCATTTAACCACTACCGGAAGATCGGCGACAGATCGCGGACGACAGCGAACGCCAGACCGACCCGGCGTTACACTGCCGGCCCCGATCGCGGAGTGCAGCGTTGGACCTGATCATACGCAACGCCAACCTGGCCGACGGCCGCCAGGGTATCGACATCGGCATCGAGTCCGGCCGGATCAAGGCGCTGGCGCCAAGGCTCGACGCCGCCGCGGCCGAACAGATCGACGCCAGCGGACGACTGGTCACGGCGCCGTTCGTCGATGCCCACTTCCATCTGGATTCGGCGCTGACCCTGGGCCAGCCGCGGCTGAATCGATCCGGCACCCTGCTCGAAGGCATCGCGCTGTGGGGCGAGTTGAAGCCGCAGTTGACCGCCGACGCGGTGATCGAGCGCGCGCTCGCCTACTGCGATCTGGCGGTGGCACGCGGCCTGCTGGCGATCCGCAGCCATGTCGATATCTGCGACCCGCGCCTGCTCGCGGTCGATGCCCTGCTCGAAGTCAAGCGCCGGGTCGCGCCCTACCTGGATCTGCAACTGGTCGCGTTCCCGCAGGACGGCTTCTACCGCTCGCCCGATGCCGAGCAGAACCTGCTGCGCGCGCTCGACCGCGGCGTCGAGGTGGTCGGCGGCATACCGCATTTCGAGCGGACCGAGGCCGCCGGCCGCGCCTCGGTGACCCGCCTGTGCGAAATCGCCGCCGAGCGCGGCCTGCTGGTCGACATGCACTGCGACGAGACCGACGACCCAAACTCGCGACATATCGAGACCCTGGCCGCCGAAACCGCCCGGCTCGGCCTCGCCGGCCGCGTGGCCGGTTCGCATCTGACTTCGATGCACTCGATGGACAACTACTACGTATCCAAACTGCTGCCGCTGATCGCTGAAAGCGGGGTCGCCGCGATCGCCAATCCGTTGATCAACATCACCCTGCAGGGCCGCCACGACAACTACCCGAAACGCCGCGGTCTGACCCGCATACCGGAACTGATCGCGGCCGGGGTCGAGGTCGCGTTCGGCCACGACTGCGTGATGGACCCGTGGTATTCGTTCGGCTCGGCCGACCTGCTCGAAGTCGCGCACATGGCCGTACACGCCGCGCAGATGACCTCGCAATCGGCGATCCGACAATGCTTCGACGCGGTCACCGTTAACGCAGCGCGCGTCCTGCACCTGGACGGCTACGGCATCGCCCCTGGCTGCCGCGCGGACTTGGTGATCCTGCAGGCCGCCGACCCGTTCGAAGCGGTCCGCCTGCGCGCCCACCGCCTGTACGTGATCCGTCACGGCCAGGTAATCGCGCGCTCCGCGCCGGTCGAAAGCCAACTGGATTTGCCTGGTCGGCCGCCAACATGCACCTATGGGTGCACGCCGGGTGCAACCGATTCGGCGTGAATAGGGGTTTCCCCTTGATCGCCGCCACCGCGGCGGCCTTTCCTACCTGCCCTCACTCCGACCCTGGACGCGCCTGGGCTTCTGCACACCGGGGAAATCCTCGCCGAGGTCGAGCTGCGCCAGCGCAGCCGGGAATTCATCGCGCGGCTGAAGCGAGTGGCTTGGCTACCCCTGCCGCTCGGCCTCCAATTGTTCCCAGCGTTGGTAGGCGGTGTCGAGTTCCTGTTGCTGCGCTGCGGCCATGCGGTGGTGTTCGGCAATGTCGGCAGCGCTGCCGCGGTAGAACGCGGGGCTGGCCGATTGCTGGTGCAAGGTGACGATTTCGGCTTCCAGTTGTTCGATGCGCCTGGGCAAGGCATCGAGCTCGCGCTGATCCTTGTAGCTCAGCCGCCGGCGCGCGGCGCTGGTCGCGGTATTCGGCGAGGCGGCGACGGTTTCGACCGCAGCGGCGGCATCGTTGCGCGTCATCTGTTCGCGTTGTGCCAGCCAATCGCTGTAGCCGCCGACGTATTCGCCGATGCGGCCATCGCCCTCCAGCACCAGGGTGCTAGTGACCACGTTGTCGATGAAGGCGCGGTCGTGCGATACCAGGATCAGGGTGCCGTTGTAGCCGGCGAGCAGTTCTTCCAGTAGGTCCAGGGTTTCGATATCCAGGTCATTGGTCGGCTCGTCCATCACCAGCAGGTTGGACGGCCGCGCCAGCAGCTTGGCCAGCAGCAGGCGATTGCGTTCGCCGCCGGACAGCGCCGAGATCGGCGCGCGCGCGCGGTCCGGGGCGAACAGGAACTCCTGCAGATAGCCAAGCACATGCTTGCGCGCGCCATTGATCTCGATCGTGTCGCTGCCGCCGCCGACGTTTTCGATCGCGCTCCAGTCGTCGCGCAGCTCGCTGCGGTGCTGGTCGAAGAACACCACGTCGAGCTGGGTGCCGCGTTTGACCTCGCCGGACTGCGGCTGCAAGTCGCCGAGCAGCAGTTTGATCAGAGTGGTCTTGCCCGAGCCGTTCGGACCGATGATGCCGATCCGGTCGCCGCGTTGAATGACCGTAGAAAAATCGCGCACGATGATCTGGCCGGCGTAGCCGAAGCCGATGCCCTTGGCTTCGATCACGCGCTTGCCGCTGGCACTGCTCTGCGCCGCTTCCATGCGCACGTTGCCGGCCTGTTGCCGGCGCGCGGCGGCCTGCCGGCGCAGTTCCTTGAGCGCGCGCACCCGGCCTTCGTTGCGGGTGCGCCTGGCCTTGATGCCCTGGCGGATCCAGATTTCTTCCTGGGCCAGCTTCTTGTCGAAGCGCGCACTGGCTTCGGATTCGGCGTGCAGGCGTTCTTCGCGACGGCGCAGGTAGTTGTCGTAGTCGCCGGGCCAACTGCTGACCTGGCCGCGGTCGATCTCGATGATGCGGGTGGCCAGCGCGCGCAGGAAGCTGCGGTCGTGGGTGACGAACACCACGCAACCGGTGAAAGACTTGAGGAAGGTTTCCAGCCAGTCGATGGCTTCGATGTCGAGGTGGTTGGTGGGCTCATCCAGCAACAGCACGTCCGGTCCGAGCACCAGCGCCTGGGCCAGCAGCACGCGCCGCTTCATGCCGCCCGATTGCGCCTCGAAGGATTCTTCGGCCGGTAGTTGCAGACGTTCGATCACCTGGTCGACGCGCTGGTCCAGGCTCCAGGCGTGCGCCGCCTCGACCCGCTCCTGGGCGGCCGCCAGACGCTCTGGATCGATGACCTCGGCGTGCGCCTGGTGGTGATAGTCGGCGAGCAAGCGACCCATTTCGCCCAGCGCCGAGGCGACCACATCCCAGACGCTGCCCGCGGTCGCCGCCGGTACTTCCTGGGCCAGCCGCGCGACCTTGGTGCCGGATTGCAGGCGGATTTCGCCATCCTCGGGCCGCAGTTCGCCGTCCAGCAGTTTCAACAGGGTGGATTTCCCGGCGCCATTGCGGCCGACGATGCACACCCGTTCGCCGACATCCAGCGCGAAGCTGACCTTGTCCAGCAACAAGGGACCGCCGACGCTGTAGTCGACCTGGTTCAGGGTAATCAAGGGCATCGGCGGTCCACACGCAAGGGGCGCGCATTGTCGCCGATCGGCGCGGCCCGGTGCGCACCGCGATCGGATCGCGATGGATCAGCCATGGCCGGGTTCGCCGAGATCGCGCGGGCGCAGTCCGCCGAGCCACAGACCGGCGGCATAGGCAGCTGCGCCGGCGCCGACGCTGCCCAACAGCCAGCCGATCCGCGCCAGCCAGTGCAAGGCCATGAAATCACCGGCGCGTAGCCGCAAAGCCGCCACCGCCAGGGCGAGCAGCAGGCAGCCGCCGAAGATGCGCAACAGCAACCGCCCCCAACCCGGCGCGGGCCGGTAAATCGCCAGTAGGCGCAGGCGCCGCCATAGCAGCCAGGCATTGAAGTTGCCGGCCAAGGCAGTGGCGAGCGCGATGCCGGCGTGCGCCATCGGCACCTGATACCACTTGAGCGGCAAGACCAACAGGATGGTCAGCAGCACGTTGACCAGCACCGTCGCCACCGCCGCGCGCATCGGCGTCTTGGTGTCCTGGCGCGAATAGAATGCCGGCAACAGCACCTTGCTCAGCATGAAGGCGGGCACGCCCAGGCTCATCGCGGTGATCGCCCAGGCGGTCATCTCGGCATCGATCGGGCGAAAGCGGCCATGACCGAACAGGGTCGCGGTCAAGGGTTCGGCCAGCAGCGCCAGGCCGAGCGCGGCCGGAATGCCGACCAGCACGGTCAGTTTCAGGCCCCAGTCCAGTGCCAGAGCGAAGCCCTCGGCGTCGGTGTCGGCGTGGCGCCGCGACAGGTGCGGCAGGATCACGGTGCCGATCGCCACCCCGAACAGGCCGAGCGGAAACTCGACCAGACGGTCCGAGTAATACAGCCAGCTCTGCGCCTCGACCACCAGCATGGCGGCAAACATGGTGCCGACCAGCAGGTTGACCTGGGCCACCGAGGACGAAAATACCGTCGGCAGCATCAGCGAAAAAACCCGGCGCACCCCCGGATGGTGCAGAGAAAACCGCAGCCGTGGACGCACGCCGAGCCGGCCCAGCGCCGGCCACAGCAACAGCAACTGCAACAGACCGGCGGCGCACACGCCCCAGGCCAGCGCCTTTTCCGGCACGGCGAAATAGCGCGCGAACAACAGCATCGCCACGATCACCGCCAGGTTGTGCAGCACCGGCGCGAACGCCGGTAGCGCGAAGCGGCGAAAGCTGTTCAGCACCGACCCGGCCAGCGCCGTCATCGAAATAAACGCCAGATAGGGAAAGGTGATGCGCAGCATCTCGGCGACCAGAGCGACCTGGCCCGAACCGCGCGGCGACAGCACCAAAAAAAGTTCGGCGATCAGCGGTGCGGCCAGCATGCCGAGGCCGGTGACGACCAGCACCATGGCCAGCAGGGCGCCGCTGACGTGATCGACGAAGTCCTGCAGGGCGGCTTGGTCGCCTTTCTGGCGCAGTTCCGACAATACCGGCACGAACGCCGAGGCGAACGATCCTTCGGCAAAGATCCGGCGCAGGTAGTTGGGGATACGGTAGGCGACCACGAACGCGCTGACCGCCGGCCCGGCTCCGAACAAGCTGGCCTGCAGGGTATCGCGGGCGAAGCCGGCCAGCCGCGAGAGCAGGGTGAAGGCGCTGAAGGTAAGGGTCGATCGCAGCAGTTTCATGGGCGGGCAGTGTGGCGCAGGGTCAAGGGCCAAACCCGACCGTTTGCTGGCTTTGCCTGGGCAACCGGCAACGCGCATTGACTGCACCGCCCAGTGCATTGATAATAGCCGGCTGATCGCTTACCCATTCAATACCCCGATTCCGGAGTCCCCCCTGTGGCAAATATCAAATCCGCCAAAAAACGTGCCCGCACCTCGGAAAAGGCGCGCCTGCAAAACAACAGCCAGCGCTCGATGGTCCGTTCCGCGATCAAGAAAGTGGTGCGTGCGATCGAAGCCGGCGACAAGGCCGCCGCGCAGACCGCCTATGTCAGCGCCGAGCCGCTGCTGGACCGCTTCGGCGGCCGTGGCCTGATCCACAAGAACAAGGCGTCGCGGCACAAGAGCCGGCTGACTGCCGCGATCCGCGCGATCCAGTAAGCACCGCCCGATCCGATCGAAAAAGCCGACCCCGGTCGGCTTTTTTGTTGCCGGAAAACCCGGCATCACGACAGCGCGCCCGCTTCCGTCTCGCGCCGCTCGGCGTCCAGAAAGGCCATCGCCCGGCGGCAAACGATCCCGGTGCCCTCGCCGCTTACCGCCGACACCGCAAACCAGGGCTTGCGGCCCCAGCGCAGGCGCTTGACGATGTCGGCGATGCGCGCCTCGCGTTCCTCCGGCGGCAGCAGGTCGATCTTGTTCAGCACCAGCCAGCGCGGTCGCTTGGCCAGCGCCGCGTCGAATTTCTTCAGCTCGCGCTCGATGGTCCGGACCTGGGCGACCGGGTCGATCGCCGCATCCATCGGCGCGATATCGACCACATGCAGCAGCAGGCTGGTACGCGACACGTGCTTCAGGAACTGGATGCCGAGGCCGGCACCTTCGGCCGCGCCCTCGATCACGCCGGGGATGTCGGCGATCACGAAGCTCTGATCGCGCGCCACCGAGACCACGCCGAGATTCGGATAGAGCGTGGTGAACGGATAATCGGCGACCTTGGGTGTGGCCGCCGAGACCGCGCGTATGAAAGTGGATTTGCCGGCATTCGGGAACCCGAGCAGGCCGACATCGGCGAGCAGCTTCAACTCCAGGCGGATCAAGCGATCTTCGCCGACCGTACCGGGGGTGGCACGGCTCGGTGCGCGGTTGGTCGAACTCTTGAAATTGACATTGCCGGCGCCGCCGTGGCCGCCCTTGGCGACCAGCACGCGCTGGCCGTCCTTGACCAGATCGCCGATCACTTCGTCGGTGGCGACATTGCTGATCACCGTGCCGACCGGCACGCGGATCACGCAGTCGTCGCCGCGCGCGCCGGTCATCTGCCGGCCCATGCCGTTCTGGCCGCGAACCGCACGGAAAGTGCGCTGATGGCGGAAGTCGATCAGGGTATTCAGATTATTGTCGGCGACCACGAACACGTCGCCGCCGTCGCCGCCGTTGCCGCCGTCCGGCCCACCCTGCGGGATGAACTTTTCGCGCCGAAAACTGACCGCGCCATTGCCGCCATTGCCGGCCGCGACCTCGATTTCTGCTTCATCGACGAATTTCATGAACTGCCATCATCCGGTTGAAACGAAAAGCCCCGCACGCGGCGGGGCTTTGCGGTACGGCATCGGAACACCACTTAGCCGTTGCTGACGCTGACCGTGCGGCGTCCGCCATTGGGGCCCTTGACCGCGAACTCGACCTTGCCATCGGTCAGCGCGAACAGGGTATGGTCGCGGCCCATGCCGACATTGGTGCCGGGATGGAACTCGGTGCCACGCTGACGCACGATGATGTTGCCGGCGTTGATCGCCTGGCCACCGTAGATCTTGACGCCCAGGTACTTGGGATTGGAGTCGCGGCCGTTACGGGTGGAACCGCCTGCTTTTTTGTGTGCCATGCTTGCTCTCCTTCAGGATGCGGATGCCGGCGCCCTCAGGCCCTGGCAATACCGGTGATCTGGATTTCGGTGTAATGCTGACGGTGGCCCATCTGCTTGCGGTGGTGCTTGCGCCGACGGAACTTGACGATCTTGATCTTGTCGGCGCGGCCGTGGCCCCTGACCGTGGCACTGACGCTGGCCCCGGCAACGGTCGGCTGGCCGACCACGATCGCCTCGCCATCGCCGAGCAACAGCACCTGGTCGAACGTGACCATGGCGCCCGGATCGGCCTCCAGCAACTCAACCCGCAGGATCTCGCCCTGCATCACACGGTATTGCTTACCGCCGGTAATCATGACTGCGTACATGGTGAAACCTCATCTGGTAGTTATTCTGAGAAAAACCGATCGCGATACGCGGGAGGCCTCAAACCGCCAGCCAACCCAGCGCCAATCGTCACAGATCAGCCGCGGGATTCTAGTGGACAGCCGTTTTCGGGTCAATGGGGGGCAGAGGACAGAAGACAGAAGACAGAGGACAGAAGACAGAGGACAGAAGACCGAGGGCTGAAGACAGAAGACTGAGGACAGACAACAACTGTCGTCGCCCCGGCGCAAGCCGGGGCCCAGTCCCGACCCTGCCGATATCGCCCAGCACTGGGTCCCGGCGTTCGCCGGGACGACGACCTTCCCCGCTCCCCGTTCCCCGCTCCTCAATCCCCGTTCCCCGACTCCCGACTCCGCACCGTTGCGTTGCGCTTCGCTTCGCTGCGCTGCGCTCAGCACAACCTATTTCCGTTCCCCGTTCCCCGTTCCCCGTTCCCTGTTCCCCGTTCCCTGTTCCCTGCTCCCCGTTCCCTGTCCTCTGTTTGCTACAGTCGCCGGATGAAATCCAGACCCGCACCCGACGCCGAAGACATCGCCCTGTTCCAGGACGCGGTCGGTCCGGTTCGGCGCATCCAGCACGAGCGGGTGGCGCTTCGCCGCCCTGCCCCGCCGCCGCTACCGACCCAAACCCGGCGTGACGCCGAGCAGGTCCGCCGCGAACTGCTGCTGCCCTTGCCGGAATCGCTCGACCCGGACGCGGCCGAGCCGTTGCGCTACCTGCGCGATGGCCTGAATCCCCGGTTATTGCAGCAGATCGGCCGCGGCCAGTTCAGTGTGCAAGACCAGATCGACCTGCACCAGATGACCGGCGCCGAAGCCCGGCTGGTGATCAAGCAGTTTCTCGACCAGGCGATCGACCACGGTCGCCTGTGCGTGAAAATCGTGCACGGCAAGGGCCGGCATTCCAGCCCCGAGGGCCCGGTACTGAAGCGCCTGACCGACCGCCTCCTGCGCCAGCGCCGCGATGTGCTGGCTTTTCGCTCGGCGCGCGCCAACGATGGCGGCAGCGGCGCGGTGATCGTGCTGCTCAGCCGACCGCGCTGACGGCCTCGGCAAGTCCGGCTGCGGTCCGGCCCGACCGGACGATGGTGCAGTGCAGCTTGCCAGCATACGTCCGAGTATGGTCCAGTCGCGCCCGGCGCTCGCGGCCGCAGGACGGGGCAATCCGGCGAACACTGGCGGGGGCGTACGTAAGCTCACAGGCAATATCACGCGCTCGGGCCGGATCAGCGGTGCGGGCATCCATTCATGTACGGGGAGAGGGTTACGTGAAACAGAATCGATTGGCGGCCACCGCGTCGCTGTTACTGCTTGCTGCCGCACCAATTGCCACGCCCGACGCGGCGCCGGTCGCCAAACAACTGGCCGGACCACCGTCCGAGTTTGCCAGCATGGCCGCGGCCAACCCGATCGGCGCGGCGATCCATTCGAAAAGCGCCCTGTTGCCGATCAGCCTGGAGAAATCCGTCGGTGGCGGCTTCAGTTGGCAGGCGAGCATCCCGGTCGAGAGCGACAACCTGCGTTTCGTGGTGCTCTCGGGCAATGCCAAGAGCGCCTGGAACCTGAGCCTGCAGGACCCAGCTTCCAAGCGCGTACACAAGGCCGCCGATCTGGCCATCGAAAAGCGCGCCGCCGATTACGGCATGGCCGAGGCCCGGGTGCCGGCCGAGTTCTACAGCTTCAGCAACATTCCGCGCGGCGACTGGAAGGTCAAGGTCGAAGGCGCCAGCGCCGGCCGGGGTTTCCTGTTGGTCGAGGGCGGCGGCAGCGAGCGCCTGATGTCGCACCAGGCGGCTTTCAACCAGTTGCTCGGCGAGCGCATCGGTCTGGTGGCCAGCGTCTACGATCTGGAAAAGTCCGCCGACGTGGAAAACGCCAACGCGCTTTCGGAAGCCTGGCTGCGGGTCACCGCGCCGGACGGCCAACTGCGCCAGAGCCCGATGTTCGACGACGGCCTGCACCAGGACGGCATCGCCAATGACGGCGTGTTCGGCGCCGATTTCCTGGCCGATCAGGCCGGCGACTTCAACGCCCAGGTGGTGGTGCGTGGCCGCGACGCGGCCGGCAGTTCGTTCCTGCGCAGCGCCGAGCACCTGATCCCGGTAATCGACCGCAAGCTGCAACTGGCCGCGGTCGGAGTACAGGCCAAGTCCGTCGGCGATGAACGCATCGAGCTGCGGCTGGCGGTGAATGCCGCCAAGGCGGCCGGCTCGCATTACCGCGTGTATGCCGAAGTCTGGGGGCAAGACAGCAACCAGAAGTCCATTCCGGTCGCCTGGATCGGTGGCATGAGCGATCTCGGCAAATCCGGCCTGACGCTCGGTCTGGACCGCCGCTGGATCGCCCTGGCCGGCGCCAGTGCGCCGTTCGAGCTGCGCAATGTGCGCATCGAAGATCCCGATCATTTCATCGCCCTGGCCAAGGCCGAGCGGCTGCCGCTCGATCTCGGCAGCGCCGGCAAGGTGGCGGCCAATCGTGGCGTGTCCATCGACGATTCGATGCGCATGGGACCACGCCCGGCCGAGCTGATTTCGAGCAAGGGCGTCGGCAGCAAACTGCTGCTGGTCCATGGTTACTGCTCCAGTGACGTATGGGGCGGGGTCGCCGGCCAGTTCAGCAATGCCGCGGTGTTCCGGGATCTCAACAAGAACCGCTCGCACGACGCCTTCGCCCGACTGATCCAGACCTTCGGCAACACCTGGAACTCCTACGGCATCGTCGCCCACAGCCAGGGCGGTGCCGCCGCTCTGCACCTGTACAACTACTACTGGAGCGGGCTCGACAATGCCGGTGCCGGGCGCCTGATCCAGTCGGTCGGTACGCCGTACCGGGGCACCTCGCTGGCCGGTAATCTGGCCGCCCTGGGTTCGATTTTTGGGGTCGGTTGTGGCTCCAATACCGACCTCACCTACAGCGGTGCAGCCTCATGGCTGGCGGGCATCGCCAGTTGGGCGCGGGCCAAGACCAACTTCCATACCACATCGTTCAAGGACCGCAGCTTCGTTTACGATTACTGCCATCTGGGCAGCGACCTGCTGCTCAGCGACCCCGACGATGGAACCACCGAAAAGACTTATGGCCAGCTCTCCGGTGGCGTGAATCTGGGCCACAAGACCGGCTGGTGCCATACCAGCGGCATGCGCGATCCGGCGCAGACCACCGACAGCAGCCGCAACAGCAATATGAGCGCCAACGCCGCCCGCTGATCGCGTCGCTCGGCTTGTCAAAACGGCCCGCACTGATGCGGGCCGTTTTTTTTGGTGAACGCGGTTCGAACGGTCATGCCACCCCCTCACCCGCGCCGCGAACGGCCGCGGCGCGACTCGATCGCAGCCACACGAGCAAGCGGCGTCGCTGATCGCTGGGCAGGGAGTCCGGCCACAACATCCAGCGCCAGCGCCGGTTTGCGCCGGCACTGGCGAAGATCAGACCGATACTGCCGGCCAGCAGGCTGTATTCGACCAATCCGGCCGGCTGATCGCCATCCGCTGTCGAAAGTAGCCAACTGCCATCGGCCTGCAGGGCCGCGGCCAGAATCGGCGGATCGAACAACGCCCGCCCGCCACGCCAGGCCAGCGCGATCACCATCGGCACCGCGGCCAGCAACGCTGCCGTCGGCAGTGCGCTTCGCTGCAGCGCCAGCAAGGCCAGCGCGGTCACCGACAGCAGTGCGACACGCCCGATCCGGGACGGTCGCGGTTCAATCCGCAGGGAGGGCGCGGATCGCTTCGACGAGCGTGGCGAGTTCGGCATCCGGACAGGCCTGGTAAGCAAGAAACCAGCGCTGCAACAGGTGATCCTCGCAGGCCAGCAGGCGCTCGAAGGCGTCCAGCTCGGCCGCTTCGGCGTAATCGGCACGATGCTGCAACCAGCGCTCCAGCATCGCGTCCATTTCCAGGGTGCCGCGGCGCGCGCGCCAGCGCAGCCGGCCGAGGGTGGCGGGGTCGATGGCCACGGCGATCAGCGCGGTCGCAGGCGGCGCATCACAGCGAACGCCGCGCCAGCATCGCCTGCTTGATCTCGGCGATGGCTTTGGCCGGATTCAGACCCTTGGGGCAGGTCTTGGTGCAGTTCATGATGGTGTGGCAGCGGTACAGCCGAAACGGATCTTCCAGATTATCCAGACGCTCGCCGCTGTCTTCGTCGCGCGAATCGATGATCCAGCGGTAGGCCTGCAACAGGATCGCCGGACCCAGGTAACGGTCGCCATTCCACCAGTAGCTCGGGCAACTGGTCGAGCAGCAGGCGCACAGGATGCATTCGTACAGGCCATCGAGCTTGGCGCGGTCTTCCTTGGATTGCAGACGCTCGCGGTCGGGTGGTGGCGCGCTCTGGGTGCGGATCCACGGTTTGATCGAGGCGTATTGCGCGTAGAAATGGGTCAGGTCCGGCACCAGGTCCTTGACCACCGGCATATGCGGCAGCGGGTAAATGGCGATATCGCCGCCGCCACAGTCGGCGATCGTCTTGGTACAGGCCAGGGTATTGGTGCCGTCGATGTTCATCGCACAGGAGCCGCAGATACCCTCGCGGCAACTGCGCCGGAAGGTCAGCGTGGGATCGATTTCGTCCTTGATCTTGATCAGCGCGTGCAACACCATCGGCCCGCATTCGCTGGTGTCCAGTTCATAACTGTCGATGCGCGGATTGGCGCTGTCGTCCGGGTTCCAGCGGTACACGCGGAACGTACGCAGTGCGCGTTCGCCGGTGCCCTTGGCGACCGGAAAATGCCGGCCCTTGGTCACCCGCGAGTTTTTTGGAAGCGTGAATTCGGCCATGACCATCCTCTGCTTGCAATGCGGGCGGACTTGCGCCGCCGTCCCGCCGGTGAACTTCGTAAGGGCCCCGCCGGCGCAGGGCAACCGACCTTCAGTACTTGCGTTCCTTGGGCGGCACCACGGCCACATCGCCCGAGGTGCACAAATGCACCGGGCGGTAGTCGATGCGCACCTTGCCGTCGCCATCGACGTGGGCCAGGGTGTGCTTCATCCAGTTGACGTCGTCGCGCGCCGGGAAGTCCTCGCGCGCGTGCGCGCCGCGGCTTTCGGTGCGATTCTCGGCTGAGTGGATGGTGGCCAGCGCCTGACCGAGCAGGTTCTGCAGCTCCAGGGTCTCGACCAGGTCGGTATTCCAGATCAGCGAACGGTCGCTGACCCGCACATCGGCGAACGAGGCGTTGATCCGATCGACCTTGGCGGCACCCTCGCGCAGCGACTGGCCGGTGCGAAACACCGTCGCATCGGCCTGCATGGCGCGCTGCATGTGGTCGCGTATCTGCGCGGTCGGCAGGCTGCCGCCGGCGTGGCGCAGTCGATCGAAATTACTTAGCGATCGCTCCAGCGCGTCGCCGGGCAGGTCGGCATGTTTGCTGCCGGGCGTGATGATCTCGGCGGCGCGGTTGGCCGCGGCGCGCCCGAACACGACCAGGTCGAGCAAGGAGTTCGAACCGAGCCGATTGGCGCCATGCACCGAAACACAGGCGGCCTCGCCGATCGCCATCACCCCGGGCACCACCGCATCCGGATCGTCGCCGCGCCGGGTCACCATCTCGCCGTGGAAATTGGTCGGGATGCCGCCCATGTTGTAATGCGCGGTCGGCAGCACCGGAATCGGCTGGCGGGTGACATCGACGCCCGCGAAGATACGCGCACTCTCTTCGATGCCAGGCAGCTTTTCGCGAATGGTGTCGGCACCGAGGTGTTCGAGGTGCAGGTGGATATGATCTCGTTCGGGACCGACCCCGCGACCCTCGCGAATCTCCAGGGTCATGCAACGGCTGACCATGTCGCGCGGTGCCAGGTCCTTGACGCTCGGCGCGTAGCGCTCCATGAAGCGTTCGCCATTGGCATTGGTCAGATAACCGCCTTCGCCGCGCACGCCCTCGGTGATCAGCATGCCGGCGCCGTACACGCCGGTCGGATGGAACTGCACGAACTCCATGTCTTGCAGCGGCAGGCCGGCACGCAGCACCATGCCACCGCCATCGCCGGTGCAGGTATGCGCCGACGTGCAGGAAAAATAAGTGCGTCCGTAGCCGCCAGTGGCCAGCACCACGCTATGCGCACGGAATAGGTGCAGGCTGCCTTCGGCCAGGTTCCAGGCCAGCACGCCTTTGCACGCACCGTGGTTGTCGAAGATCAAATCGAGCGCGAAATACTCGATGTAAAAGCGCGCGTCGTGCTTCAGCGCCTGCTGGTACAGGGCGTGCAGGATCGCGTGACCGGTGCGGTCGGCGGCGGCGCAGGTGCGTTGCGCGGGCGGGCCTTCGCCGTACTGGGTGGTCATGCCGCCGAACGGCCGCTGGTAGATCAGACCGGCTTCGGTGCGCGAGAACGGCACACCAAAATGTTCCAGCTCGACCACCGCCGCCTTGGCTTCGCGGCACATGTACTCGATGGCGTCCTGGTCGCCCAGCCAGTCGGAGCCCTTGACCGTGTCATAAAAATGCCAGCGCCAGTCGTCCGGCCCCATATTCGACAAGGCCGCGGCCAGTCCGCCCTGCGCCGCCACGGTGTGCGAGCGGGTCGGAAACACCTTGCTGATGCAGGCGGTGGACAGGCCCTTGGCGGCCATGCCCATGGTCGCGCGCAGTCCGGCGCCACCTGCGCCGACCACGACCACGTCGTATTGATGGGTGATGATCTTATAAGCTTCCATTGCGTTCAGGCCCCCAGGGTGATGCGGATCAGGCTGTAGACCACGGCCAGCGCCAGCATGAAGGCGGCGAGCTTGACCAGCAACTGCAGGCCGACTTCGAGCGCACGGCCGTGTACATAATCCTCGATCACCACCTGCAGACCGAGCAGCGCGTGATAAATCGCAGCGAGCAGGAAAGCGATCAGCAAAAATGCCGCCAGCGGCTGGGCGAAATAGGTGCGGGCGTCGGGATAATCGGCGCGCAACAGCGGTGCAACCGCCCAGAAAAACCATAGCGACAGCGGCAACAGCAACACCGCGCTCAGTCGTTGCAGCCACCAGTGGGCCACCCCGTCCTTAGCGGAACCGAGGCCACGCGCACGCGCCAGCGGGTCTCTGAGACTCATTGCGCACCTCCAAACAATCCCCAGGCCACCACCAGGGTGGCAATGATGCTCACCGTCACCACGCTCCAGCCGCTGCGTGTGGTCTGGTGCAGTTCGAAGCCGCGGCCGATATCCCAAAACAGATGGCGCACGCCATTGGCCAGGTGATAGGCCAGGCTGAACGCCAGTCCCAGCCACAGCAATGCACCCAGCCAGGAACGGCTGATCCGGGCAAAGCCGGCGAACGCTTCCGGGCCAGCCGCCAGCGCGACCACGAAATAGGCCAGCAATAGCAAGCCCAGCGCCAGCACTACACCGGTCATCCGGTGCAGGATCGACAACACGGAAGTGAGCTGCTTGCGATAGATGGAAATGTGCGGCGAAAGTGGTCTGACGACTGGCATGGTGTGGCTTCCCGAATCAACTTCCAATGAGATCCCGTGAGCAAAACGACCGGCGAACGACCCACAAGCACCGCTGACTCAAGCGACCATCCAGGCGGCGAAGGCCGGGACCCACGCCAGCCGCTAGAAATCGATACAGCGACCGTTCTTTTCCCAATCGCCGAAACGGGTCGGATCGGGCCGCAGCGGCGACACTTCGGCTGCTGCCGGGGTCTCGGTTGGCGACTGATCGACGGAAACCGTAGGCGGTCGGTTGCTGTCCAACGCGGGCACTTGGTCTTGAGTTACGGTATGGGGCGGATTCATAACCCGCAAAGAGTATTACCCTGACCGGCCAGCGACAAGGCTTGCTTTTTTCGAAACAGTACCGCCCGATCCCGGCCGCCACCGGAGTTCGCATCGACGCCCGGGCCGCCGATTCTCCTACTGCCCACCGGACCCCAACATGCCCGAACCGATCCAACACCTCACCGGCATCGATCTGCTCAAGGTCCATGGCCCCGATGCCACAGCTTTTCTGCAATCGCTGCTCAGTAACGACTTGCGCGAGCTAACGGCCGCCGGCAACGCCCAATGGACCGCCCTGCTCACCCCGCAAGGACGAGTGATCGCGTTGATGGCCTTGATCCGGACCGGCGACCAGGAATTTCTTCTGGCGGTCCCCAATCACCGCGGCGATGAGCTTCGACTGAACCTGCAGCGTTTTGTCCTGCGGCGCAAACTGGAGCTGGGCGACGCGCCTTCGTCCGCCCTGATCGGCACGATCGCCTCCGACTCCGCAGCGCCCGGCGCAGCGCTGCCGCTGCCGTTTCGCTCCGGGCGGCGCTGGCTGCTGGCCTCGGCATCCGAAGCCGAGCATTATCCACCCGCCGGCGACGACTGGAGACGCATGGATCTGGAAGACGGTCTGGCCTTCCTCGACGTGGCAGCCAGCGGGAAGTTTCTCGCCCAGGCGATCGGATTGCACCTGCTTCCCGCGGTCAGTCTCGGCAAGGGTTGTTACCCGGGCCAGGAAATCGTCACCCGAAGCCACTATCTCGGCAAGAGCAAGCGCCATCTCGCCTTGCTCAGCAGCAGGGACGGAGGCGACGCCGCGCCACCCGCAGCCGGCACACCCTTGAGCGACGCCGAAGGCAGGCACCGCGGCGATATCGTCGCGGCGGTCGCCGGTCCGGATGCAACCACCCTGCTCGCGTCGCTCACCGACCCGGAGATTCGGGGAAAATTATTGTTACCCGAGAGCGCCGGCCAGCGCGCGACCGCTGAGCTGCGAAGGCTGTTTGAGCAAACTTAAAGTAAATACTGAAGAAGGGTACGTAGGACTTTGACCATCCGCTTCCAAATTGCTATAGGATCAGGGTGCCTCAGGAGGGTTGACTCATGATTGCCCGTCGTGTGTTCAAGGTATTTGCCAGCATGCTCGCCAGTGGCATGTTGTCCACAGCAGTGCCGGCCGCCGATCTGACCATCGCGGTCGAACCGATCTACACCGCCGACAAGCAAATCGAGGTGTACAAGCCATTCATCGAATATCTGGACAAGACCACCGGGCACAAATTCAAACTGGTTGCCTCGCGCAACTTTCAGTTTTTCTGGCGCGACATTCGCCAGCAGGTGCCGGTCGATTTCATGTTCGCCGAGGCCCACTTCACCGACTACCTGGCCAAACGCCAGGGTTATACGCCAATGGTGCGGACTGCCGAGAACTCCAGCTATTCGGTGCTGGCCAATGAGACCGTGGCCCAGCGCGGCATCAACTCTCTGATCGGCTACAGCGTGGTGACCCTGCCCTCGCCGAGCATGGGCTTTGCCCTGCTCACCGAAATTTTTCCTGACGCGATTCGGCAGCCGAACGTGCTGTCCAGCGGCAAGTCCTGGCGCGATGGCGTGGAGATGGTGTTCGCCGAAGAGACCGACGCCGCGATCGTACCGACCTGGCTCAAGGACCAGTACCCGAACCTGGTGTCGATGACCACCACCCGCGCCTTTCCCGGCGCCGCCGTGTCGGTCGCCAGCACCGTCGACGAGGCCACCCGCGCACAAGTCAAGGACGCGCTGCTCAAACTGCATGAAGACAGCACCGCTTTCGAAGTGCTGAACGAACTCGGCATCAGCCAGTTCGTACCGGCCAGCGCCGCCGACTACGACGGCTACGACAAGCTGCTGAAGAGCTTCTTCGGTTACAAGGAAGTCGGGCAGAACTGAGCGTCTGGTGCGGGCTTCCACCTTCAATAGGTTCCTCGCGGCCAACCCATGCCGTGGCCGCCACTACTCGCAGTTCGGCGGATGATTTTGCCGGGCCGACGCCGCGTCGTACCGGCCGGCGGTGTCGATCCACCCTTACCGACATTGGTATGGACGCGCCGGTACACCGCGAGCATGGTCACTGCCTTCGGCCGCTACCATCAGGCCATGGCCGCGCTCTGTAGCGGCTGTTGACTTCGGCACTCGGGCGCGATCAGGGAGTCTTTCATGAACTATCGATCCTTTTGGTTGCTGCTGGCAGGACTGTACAGCTCAGTGGCGCTGGCGGTACCAGCCAAGGTCGAATCGGTTCGCTTTGAGGAAAACTACTCGCGCCAGAGCATCCAGGTCGAGTTCGATCAGCCAATGGCAACCTGGGGACAGAACTCGCTGTTTGAAACCGAACTGCTTCGGACCACGCCACAGGTACCGTGCATCTGGTATTGGATCGATGATCGCCACCTGCTATGCGATTTGTCCGACGCCAAGGACTTGTCGTTTGCCAGCAACTACACGCTGGAAATTGGTGCCGGGTTTTTCTCGCTCGCTGGTGAAGCGCTGCCAGCGACCCGCATCGCATTCGAGACCCCGCGGCCGAAACTGACCTTCCAGAGCTGCGGGTGGCTGGACGATGACCGACCGCAACTGGAAATTGCCACCAACCAGCCGATCCAACTGGAAAGCATCCATCAACACCTCAGCCTGGAAGATGCGCAAGGCCTGCGCTTCGCCACCCAGATATCCCACACGAAGGGCGATCCCGAAGGACATTTTCAACTGACCCCCAGCCGGCCCCTTCCCCCGGGATCGCGCTGGCAGCTCAAGCAGTTGCCGGGACTGACCTCACCGGCCGGCCCGCTGGTGGGACTGCCCCACACTTTGCTGACCGAGTTGAAAGGGCGCTTGCCGCTGCAGCTCAAGGCAATCGGCTGCGACTATCAGGTCAACCCCATCGACACTCAAGCGCCGCACCAACGCCTAGCCTGCGGCAGCCAACCCACACCCAAGCTGGTTTTCAATCAGCCTCTGTCAGACTCGGCTGTGACGATTCTGCGCCAACAACTTTCGCCTGGTCTCAGACTAATAGCAGCGCAAGCCAACCGTTACCACGGGAGCAACTGCGACCGGCCCGAATATGCTTATGCGATCGAGGGCATCACCCCTGGCATGCGGCAGACGCTGGTATTGGACGAGCACATTGCCGACCAGGACGGCAGCCCGCTCCGCCGTTCACTGCAGATCGATATAGCAGCCGACGACGCAGCGCCTTTGATAAACGTACCCCAGCCAGCGCTACTGTTCCGCCCGGGGCAACCGGCCCGTGCTCGATTCCGGACGGTCAACCTGAAGGACTGGCAGATCTCTACCTGGGACAGCGCCAGCCAGCACAGCAACACGCAGCACTTTCACCGTGCCAAGCCGCCCAGGAACCAGCTGCGCACGCATACTGTGCGGTTGCCGCGTGGCTTGCGGCGAGATGGCGGAATACTGCTGGGTCAGGCCATCTCAGGCGCCTCCAATAACGAACTACAGCAGCCGCGGTTCATCGTCGGCGTCGCCGCGTTCGGCGTTGTGGCAATCCCGGTCGGCGAGGATCTCTCGGTTCTGGTCTATGACTGGGACAACGGCGAGCCAATCGCTGACGCGGCGGTGACAGTGGCAGGGTTGGCACTCGACATCGGCACAGAGATGCCCGGCCCAACACCGATCATCAGCACGAACACCGATGCGCGTGGCCTGGTGTCGTTTACATCATTGCCCGCGCTGCCGGTCGGACAACGGCCACTGCTGATCGTCCAGAAGAACGGCGCGGCTGCGCAACTGCTGATCGATGGTTGGTCGCGGGGAGATCAGACCTACGACCTTCGCCCGGCCTCGCGACGCACGGCGAATTCGCGGGTCCACTCGGCAGTCGTATTCGGCAGTACCGACAAGCTGCTGTACCTGCCGGGCGAAACAGTCCACTACCGGATGGTAGTCAGGGAGTGGCAGCGCGATCACTACCGGCAACCAGCGTCGCGGTCCGGCTGGAAGGTGGAAGCCAGTCACCGGAATCTTGACCTTCCCCTGGCGACTTCGCCCGCCTTGACTCTGGATGAGTTCGGTGTGATCAGTGGCGAACTGCGAATACCTGAAGCCGCTTACGATGGCCGCTATTCGC
>JBFXKH010000020.1:0-34481 GCA_050173995.1 Lysobacterales bacterium
CGCGTTTGCGTTCGGCGCGGGCCATGAAATACCAGGCGATCAGGCCGCCCAGCGAGACCAGGGTGACCAGCAGGGTGGCGAGTGCGTTGATTTTCGGGCTGAGCCCCAGGCGCACCGAGGAGAACACTTTCATCGGCAGGGTGGTGGCCGATGGCCCGGTCACGAAACTGGAGATCACCAGATCATCCAGCGACAGGGTGAACGCCAGGAGCCAGCCGGACAACAGGGCCGGGGCGATGATCGGCAGGGTGATCACGAAGAACACCTTGATCGGCCCGGCGCCGAGATCCATCGCCGCTTCTTCGAGCGCGCGGTCGAGTTCGGACAGCCGCGAGGAAATCACCACGGTGACGAAGGCCATGCAGAAGGTGACATGGGCGATCCAGATCGTGGTCATGCCGAGCGGCAGTTCGATGCCGAGCAGGCTGCGCAGCGAAACGAACATCAACAGGATCGACAGACCGGTAATCACCTCGGGCATCACCAGCGGCGCGGTAATCAAGCCGCTGAACAGGGTCTTGCCGCGGAACGCACGGAACCGGGTCATCACCATCGCCGCCATGGTGCCGAGCACCACCGAGGCGCAAGCGGTATAGAAGGCGATGCGCAGGCTGACCCAGGCGGCGTCGATCATCTGCTGGTCGCGGAACAGCTCGCCATACCATTTCACCGAGAAGCCGCTCCACACGGTGACCAGGCGGTTCTCATTGAACGAATACACGACCAGGCTCAGGATCGGCAGATACAGGAACAGAAAGCCCAACCCGAGCACCAGCCAGGACAGCCGATTGCCGCCGACCCGCTTGCTCATGCCAGCCTCCCTTCGAGCTCGCGCGCCTGGGCGCGGTGGAAGATCATGATCGGGATAATCAGCAACAACAGCATCACGATCGCCACCGCCGAGGCCACCGGCCAATCGCGGTTGTTGAAGAACTCCTGCCACAGCACCCGGCCGATCATCAAGGTGTCCGGGCTGCCGAGCATTTCCGGGATGACGAATTCGCCGATTGCCGGGATCAGCACCAGCATCGAGCCGGCGATGATGCCGGCGCGGGACAGCGGCAAGGTCACCGACAGAAACGCCCGCCACGGCCTGGCGCCCAGGTCGTAGGCGGCTTCGAGCAGGCGCAGGTCGAGCTTGACCAGATTGGAATACAGGGGCAGCACCATGAACGGCAGATAGGCGTAGACGATGCCGATATAGACCGCGACATCGGTGTACAGAATCTTCAGCGGCGCGTCGATCAGGCCGAGCGATTGCAGCGCCTGATTGAGAAAACCCTCGGGTTTGAGGATGCCGACCCAGGCGTAGATGCGGATCAGAAACGAGGTCCACGACGGCAGGATCACCAGCATCAGCGCGATATTGCGGCTGGCCGGCGGCAGCCTGGCGATCATGTAGGCGATCGGGTAGCCGATCAGCAGGCACAGCAGGGTCGAGACCCCGGCGATGGTCAGCGAACTCAACCAGGCATTGACGTACAGACTGTCGTTGACCAGGTACAGATAGTTTTCCAGGCGCAGCTTGAGCACCAGGAAACCGTCCTCGAAATTGAGCAGGGCGGTGTACGGCGGCATCGCCATGGCGTAGCGCGCGAACGAGATCTTGAGCGCGATCAGGAACGGGATTGCGAAAAACAGCAGCATCCACAGATACGGCACCGAGATCACCGCCCAGCGCGGACCGGGCAGATAGCCAAGCAGCTTGCGGATCGGCGCGGTCATGAGGTCAACACCACGCCTTCCAGATCGCCCCAGGACACCCAGACCGCGTCGCCCCAGGTGAAATTCTCGGAATCCCAGCGTTTCTGATTGACGAAGTTGCACAGCAGCTTGCTGCCGCGATCCAGACGCACATGGAACACCGAGTGGCTGCCGAAGTAAGCGATGTCCTCGATCACTCCATGCGCCTTGTTGTACGGCTCGGCCGGCTCCTGCTTGCTGATGTGGATCTTCTCCGGGCGCAGCGCGAAAGCCACATCCATGCCCTCGAAGCCACTGACCCCGTGGGCGACGTGGATCGGGTGCGGGAAGGCCGGCGTGCTGATATCGACAAAATCTTTTTGATCGTCGGCGATCTTGCCTTCGAACAGATTGACCGAGCCGATGAACTCGGCGGTGTAGCGGCAATTCGGTTGCTCGTAGATTTCGTCCGGCTTGCCGATCTGGCGCAGCCGGCCGCTTTCCATGACCGCGATCCGGTGCGCCATGGTCATCGCCTCTTCCTGGTCGTGGGTGACCATGACGCAGGTCACCCCGAGTTTTTCCAGAATACTGACCAGTTCTAGTTGCATGTGCGAACGCAGTTTCTTGTCGAGCGCACCCATTGGCTCGTCGAGCAGCAGCATCTTCGGGCTCTTGGCCAGCGAGCGCGCCAGCGCCACGCGCTGTTGCTGGCCGCCGGACAACTGGTGCGGCTTGCGCCTGCCGAAACGGGTCATCTGCACCAAGTTGAGCATTTCTTCGACCCGGGCGGCGATCGCGGCGCGCGGCATGCCATCCTGCTTCAGACCGAAGGCGATGTTCTGCTCCACGGTCATGTGCGGAAACAGCGCGTAGGACTGAAACATCATGTTGATCCGCCGCCGGTACGGCGGCAACCCGATCAGCTCCTGGCCTTCGAGCAGGATGCGCCCGGCGGTCGGCGTCTCGAATCCGGCCAGGCAGCGCAGCAGGGTCGATTTGCCGCAACCGGAGGCGCCGAGCAGGGCGAAAATCTCGCCCTTGCGGATGGTGATGCTGACGTCATCGACGGCGACGAAACCATCGAACTCCTTGCGCACCGCATCGATCACCAGATAGTCGTCGCCGCCCGCGGCCAGTCCCGGCGCTGCTTCTTGCATTGCATTCGCTGCCACGCGCATTCCTCCCGATTTGGGCGGGGCGGCGCTGGCTGCCCCGCAATGGCTGCTGCGATTACTTGCCGGTCTTGAGCGTGGTCCAGCCGCGATTGAACAGGCGATCGACTTCGGGCGGCAGCACCGCCAGCGAGAACAGCGTCGCCGCCACCTCCGCCGACGGATAGATCCCCGGATTATTGCGGGTTTCTTCGTCGACCAGTTCGAACGAGGCCTGGTTGGCATTGGCATAGGTGACATAGTTGGAAATGCCGGCCATCACATCGGGACGCATCACGTAGTTGATGAACTGGTGGGCGTTGTCCGGGTGCTTGGCGTCCTTGGGGATCGCCATCATGTCGAACCACATCGGCGCGCCTTCCTTGGGAATGTAGTACTCGACGTGTACGCCCTTGTCGGCTTCCTCGGCGCGGGTTTTGGCCTGGAAAATATCGCCGGACCAACCGATCACGATGCAGGCGTCGCCATTGGCCAAGGCATTGATGTATTCCGAGGAATGGAACTGGGTGATATACGGCCGCAGCTTCATCAACTGGTCGAAGCCCTTCTGGATCACCGCCGGGTCGAAGCTGTTCGGCTCCTCGCCCAGATACTTGAGCGCGATCGGCAGGATCTCGGACGGGGTGTCGAGCAGATACACGCCGCAGTCCTTCAGCTTGGCCAGGTTGGCCGGATCGAAAAACAGCGCCCAACTGTCGGTCGGTGCCTTGTCGCCCAGACGCTGCTTGATCTTGTCTACGTTGTAGCCGATGCCGGTGGTGCCCCACAGCCAGTTGACCGCGTGCTCGTTGCCGGGGTCGTTGCGGGCGATCTCGGCCATGATCTTCGGGTCGAGATTGCCCCAGTTACTGAGCTTGCTCTTGTCCAGCGGCTGGAACACGCCGGCCTTGATCTGGCGGGCGAGGAAGGTCAGCGAGGGCACCACGATGTCGTAACCGGTGCTGCCCGAGACCAGCTTGGCTTCCAGCACTTCGTTGCTGTCGAACACGTCGTAGGTGACCTTGATCCCGGTCTCCTTGGTGAAATTGTCGAGCGTGTCCTCGGCGATGTAGTCGGACCAATTGTAGACGTTGAGGACCTTTTCCTCCGCTGCGGGTGCCGGCGCGGCCGCGGTTTCGGTTGCCGCCGGGGCGGGTTCCTGCTTGCCGCAGGAGACACTCAGAATGCTGGCCATGGCCACGATCAGGATGCGCGATTTCATGGTGATCTACCTCCTAGAATTGACTGCGGGTTAAGGTCTGCCGATTCACGAACTGCTTGCTGGCACCGGTGGGTGCTTGCTTCTGGCTGACGCCGGCTTGGGCGATGATCCGCGCCAGCGTCCGCTTTCGTCGCCCCGGCGCAGGCCGGGGTCCAGTGCTTTCAACCGTTCCGCCGCCGGCACTGGGCCCCGGCGTTCGCCGGGGCGACGGCTTCCTTTTTCTGTTCTGTCTCCTGCCTCCGTCATCTGTCGGCTGAACCGCACCCTACGCCTTTTCCGCCGCTGGGCCAAGCCGGCAAGACGCTTCAGCTGGATCGGGTCGGGATACCGAGTTCGGTGGCGGTCTGGTCGAGGCTCCGGATGATCTTTTCCATCAGTTCGTCGATTTCGCTGCGGCTGATGATGAGCGGCGGCGACAGCAGCATGGCGTCGTAGGTGGCGCGCAGGATCAGGCCGTTGCCGAGCGCGATGTCGCGGCAGCGCGAGCCGACCTGGCCGCGTTCGGCGAAAGATTCGCGGCTGGGCTTTTTCGGCACCAGTTCGATCGCGCCGACCAGGCCGGCGATGCGCGCCTCGCCGACCAGCGGGTGCGCGGCCAGTTCGCGCCAGCGTTGCTGCAGGTACGGGCCGGTGTCGTGCTTGACCTGATCGACGATTTTTTCGTCTTCGAGAATGCGGATGTTTTCCAGCGCCACCGCCGCGCACACCGGGTGGCCGCTGTAGGTGTAGCCGTGCGCGAGTTCGCCGCCCTTCTCGGCCAGCACGCCGGCGACGCGGTCGTTGAACATCACCGCGCCGATCGGGATGTAGCCGGAGCTCAGGCCCTTGGCGATCGGCATGATGTCCGGGGTGAAGCCGAAATACTGCGAGCCGAACCATTCGCCGGTGCGGCCGAAGCCGCAGATCACTTCGTCGGCGATCAGCAGCACGTCGTAGCGGCGGCAGATGCGTTCGATCTCCGGCCAGTAGCTCCGCGGTGGAATCCATACGCCGATCGCGCCCATGATCGGTTCGCCGATAAAGGCGGCCACCCGCTCGGGACCGAGTTCGAGTATTTTTTGTTCCAGCCGGCGTGCGGCGATCAGGCCGTATTCTTCCGGGTCCAGATCGCCGCCGTCGCCAAACCAGAACGGCGGGTCGATGTGGTGGATATCCGGGATCGGCAGTCCACCCTGCTTGTGCATGCCTTTCATGCCGCCCAGGCTGGCGCCGGCCACGGTCGAGCCGTGGTAGCCGTTGTGCCGGCCGATCACGATATTTTTTTGCGGCTGGTCCTGCACCGCCCAGAAGTGACGGACCATGCGCAGGATGGTGTCGTTGGCTTCGGAGCCGGAATTGGTGAAGAACGCGTGCTTGAGATCGGCCGGCGTCAGTTCGGCGATCTTGGCGGCCAGGCGCACGGTCGGTTCGGTGGTGCAGCCGAAGAAGCTGTTGTAGTAGGCGAGCTCGGTCATCTGCCGGGCGGCGACCGCGCCCAGTTCCTTGCGTCCGTAGCCGATGTTCACGCACCACAGGCCGGCGAAGGCATCAAGCAGTTTGTGGCCTTCGGCATCCCAGACGTACACGCCCTCGCCGCGGGTGAGGATGCGCGTGCCTTTCTGGGCCAGCGCGGCGTTGTCGTTGAACGGGTGCAGGTGGTGCGCGGCGTCGAGTTTTTGCAGGGCGTTGAGGGTGTTGGCTTGCATCGCGATTCGCCTTGGAGGTTGCAATGGGACTTCATAGCGGTCGGGCAGCGGCGCCACCGACTCAGACGTTGAGCAGCAGGAATTCACGCTCCCACGAGCTGATTACGCGGAAATAGGTCTGGTATTCCTTGTACTTGATCGCGGTGTAGCACTGTACGAAGCGCTCGCCGAGCAGTTCGCGCAATACCAGGCTGCTGCGCAGGGCCAGCAGCGAATCTTCCAGAGAACGCGGCAGGCCGAATCCCTTGGCCTGGGCGCTGCCGGTCATCGGCTCGGTCGGTTGCAGTTTTTCCTTGATGCCCAGATACCCGCAGGCCAGGGTTGCGGCCATCGCCAGATAGGGGTTGGCATCGGAGCCGGCGAAGCGGCTCTCGACACGGGTGTTGTCCAGCGAATCGATCGGCACACGCAGGCCGCAGGTGCGGTTGTCGTAGCCCCACTGCACGTTGATCGGCGCGACTTCACCGATCGCCAGCCGTCGGTAGGAGTTGACGTTGGGTGCGAAGAACGGCATCGCCATCGGCACATATTTCTGCAGGCCGCCCAGGTAATGGTCGAACAGGCGGCTGTGCTGGCCGGATTTGCTGCCGGCGAACAAGTTCTTGCCGGTCTTCACGTCGAGCATGCTCTGGTGGATATGCATCGAGCTGCCCGGCTCGTTCTCCATCGGCTTGGCCAGAAAAGTCGCATAGATGCCGTGGCGCAGGGCCGCCTCGCGCATGGTGCGCTTGAACAGGAACACCTGGTCGGCGCGCGACATCGGGTCGTCGTGCTGGAAATTGACTTCGAGCTGGGCGGCGCCGGATTCGTGGATCAGGGTATCGACATCGAGTTCCATCGCCTCGGCGTAGTCGTACATGAGATCGAGGATCGGGTCGAACTCGTTGACCGCGTCGATCGAATACGACTGGCGCGCGGTCTCCGGCCGGCCCGAGCGTCCGGCCGGCGGCTGCAAGGGAAAATCCGGGTCGGTGTTCTTCTGCACCAGAAAAAACTCGAGCTCGGGCGCCACCACCGGTTGCAGTCCCAGCCCTTCGTACAGCGCCAGCACGCGGCGCAACACATTGCGCGGCGCTAGGTCGTGCGGGCGGCCGTCGCGGGTGAAACAGTCGTGGATGATCTGCGCGGTCGGGTCGCTGGCCCAGGGCACCATGCGCACCGTATCCGGATCCGGGCGCAGGTACATGTCGGAATCCGAAGCGGAGACCAGCTCGTCGTACTCGTCCGGGTAATCGCCGGTGACGGTGGTGGCGAAGATGCCCTCCGGCAGCCGGGTGCCGTAGTCGTGCGAAAACTTGGCGGCGGGAATGATCTTGCCGCGGGCGTTGCCGGTCAGGTCCGGCACCAGGCACTCCACTTCGGTGATGCGGTGGTCCTTGAGCCAGCGCTTGAGCGTGCTCTCCTGGGCCTCGGCGGCGCTGGGTTTGGGTTCCGCTTTCTTCTTGGCCATGGGCTTACTTCCTGCTTTGGGCGCGGCGCCGGACGGCGGCCGCAAAGGCGTGGAAGATGCCGAGATAGAACGGGTTTTCCCGCACCTTCCACTCTGGGTGCCACTGCACCGCAAGCAGGAATGGGTCAGGGGCATCCAGCCTGATCGCTTCGATCAGTCCATCATGGGCACGCGCTTCGACCACCAAGCCGTGACCGAGCGTGCGAATGCCCTGGCCGTGCAGGGAATTGACCTGCACCCGCTCAGCCCCGGCGATGCCGGCGAGCAGTCCGCCCGGAGTGAGTTCAATGTCGTGGGCCGGGCCGTATTGCACATCGAGCGGATGATCGTTGTTTTCGCGGTGATCGCTATAGTCGCCGTGCTCGTGGACTTTCTGGATCAGGCTGCCGCCCAAGGCCACATTGACTTCCTGCAGGCCACGGCACAGCGCCAGCAGCGGCAACTTTTTTTCCACCGCCAGCCGGACCAGGGACAGGGTATTGGCGTCGCGCGCGGCATCGTGGTGGTTGCCATCGAAGCTCGGTTCGTCGCTGTAATGGTGCGGTTCGATATTGCTCAGCGAGCCGGTCAGCAACAGCCCATCGAGGCCATCAAGCAGGGCATCGAGCGGCAAGGGCGGATCGAGCGAGGGCAGCATCAGCGGCAGCCCGACCCCGGCATCGACAATCGCGCGCAGATATTTTTCGCCGACCGCCTGAAACGGGTGCAGGCCAATCTGCTTGCGGTCTGCTGGCAATCCGATCAGCGGTAGGCGGGGCATGGCACGGGCACGACGTGGGTGGCTACGGGAGCGGGCATCGGCGCCCAAACCACCCGGCTCGATTCGGGTCTCCGGGCCGCGGACGGCTTGGGCAACCTTAGCCATGCTGTTCAATTTTATCAACAGCCGGCCGTGGGGTCGCCCGTATGCGCGGAGCCTGCTGCGGCGCAACAACGGCCTTTATGCTGCTTCGAGCGCATGATTCTCGCGCAGGCGAATCCGACAAGCGTTGAGTATTTTTGACAGTAGACCGGGCGACACCGCTAAACTCCCGGCTCCAGCCCCCAGCTTTGTTGCGCTGACCGGCTCCGCCGTTAAACACCGCCACGCCCAGCACAACCGATACATCGCCCCGCCCTTAGCCCCTAGCCCCTAACCCCTAGCCCCTAGCTTTGTTGCGCTGACCGGCTCCGCCGTTAAACACCGCTGCGCTCAGCCCAACCTATGTATCGCCCCAGCTCCCCGTTCTGTTGCGCTTCGCTGCGCTCAGCACAACCTATGTATCGCCCCAGCCCCTAGCCCCTAGCCTGCCCCTAGCCGAGCCCCCCATGCCCACACCCGCCAGCCCCGCGCTCAATGCCGCCGATGCCGCCGTCCTCGCCCGTCTGCCGGAGGACGCGCTGGTCGATCTGATCCTGCCCGACATGAACGGCCTGCTGCGCGGCAAACGCATCAGCCGCGAGGCGCTGGACAAGGTCTACCGCGACGGCGTGTGCCTGCCGATGTCGCTGATCGCCACCGATATCACCGGCAACACCGTCGAGGAAACCGGGCTCGGCTACGAGATCGGCGACGAAGACCGCATCTGCCGTCCGATCCAGGGCAGCTTGCGCCCGGTGCCCTGGCAGGACAAGCCGATGGCGCAATTGCTGCTCGGCATGGACGATGCTGCCGGCGGCCGGTTTGCCGCCAATCCGCGCGAAATTCTGAAGCGTGTACAGAGCCGTTTCCATGATCGCGGGCTGAAGCCGGTGGTCGCGGTCGAGCTCGAGTTCTATCTGCTCGACCGCGAGCGCGATGCCCGTGGACGGCCGCGCACCTCGGTCAACCCCGGCACCGGCGAGCGCAATCTGTCCACCCAGGTCTATTACATGCAGGATCTGAACGACTATCAGCGCTTCACCGACGCGGTCAGCGCCGCCGCCCGCGCCCAACAGATTCCGGCCGATACCGCGGTGGCCGAATACGCCCCCGGCCAATTCGAGATCAACCTCAAGCACCGCGACGACGCGCTCGCCGCCTGCGACGACGCAATCTATCTGAAGCGCGCGATCAAGGCGGTCGCCGAGCAACAGAACCTGCTCGCCAGCTTCATGGCCAAGCCTTTCGTCGAACAGGCCGGCAGCGGCCTGCACATCCACATCAGCGTGCTCGACCGCGACGGCAACAATATCTTCGCCTGCACCCCGGCCGCACCGGGCGACACGCTCAAGCACGCGATCGGCGGACTGCAGGCGGTATCGGCCGACTGCATGCTGCTGTTCGCTCCGCACGCCAACAGTCACCGACGCTTTGTGCTCAACGCCTTCGTACCGCTCAACGACTGCTGGGGATTCAACAACCGCACCGTGGCCCTGCGCATCCCGCACAGCGACCCGGCCAATACCCGGATCGAACACCGCATCGCCGGTGCCGACGCCAACCCCTACCTGGTCACCGCGGCGGTGCTGGCCGGCATCCTGCACGGACTCGACCAGCCGCGCGACCCGGGCCCACCGATCGTCGGCAACGCCTACGAACAAACCGCAGCGCGCAGTCTGTTCTGGCGCGACACGATCAGGGACTTCCAGGCCAGCGAATTCATCGCCGAGGCCTTCGGCAGCGACTTTCGGCACATCTACGGCCAGCAGAAACTGAAGGAATTGCGCAGCTTCTATCGTGAAGTCAGCGACATCGAATACGACTGGTACTTGCGATCCGTCTAGCTTTCAGGTTTTAGGACGTGCTCGGAGGAAGCGCAGCGATCAAGCCAACCACCGCAGGCCAGATTTCACCGAACACCGAAAACCTAATACCTAAAACCTAAAACCTAAAACCGCTCTTCGCCCCCATGCCCGCCCTCCCCGACTCCTGGTACACCCAAACCGCCACCCCGTTCCCGGCCCTGCCGCGACTGGCCGGCGAGATCCGCGCCGACGTGGTGATCCTCGGCGCCGGCATCACCGGCCTGTCGACTGCGATCGAACTCGCCGAGCGCGGCTATTCGGTGGCGGTATTGGAAGCGCAGCGGGTTGGCTGGGGTGCTTCGGGCCGCAGCGGCGGCCAGATCATCTTCGGCTACGGCTGCGAACAGGCCAAACTCACGCGACTGCTCGGCGCCGATGCCGCCCGCCGGTTGTTTCAGTGGTCGGTCGAGGGCGTCCGGCTGATCGACCAGCGCGTCGCCAAATACGCGATCGACTGCGACCTGCGCCGCGGCCACGCGCACGCCGCGATCAAAACGCGTCAGGTCGAGGAACTGCGCCACTTCCAGGACGAACTGCAAGCGCTCGGCTATGTCGGCACCGAACTCTGGGACCAGGAACAGTTGCAACAGCGCCTGGCCACGCGACGCTACCGCGCCCTGCTGTTCGATCCCAGGAGCGGCCACCTGCATCCGCTCAATTACACGCTGGGCCTGGCCCGCGCCGCGCAGTCGCTCGGCGTGCGCATCTTCGAAGACAGCGCCGTCACCCGCATCGACCGTAGCGATCCGGTGGTCTTCCATACCGCCGGGGGCCAGCTCAGGGCTGGCTTCGGCGTGATCGCCGGCAACGCCTGGCTATCCGGTATCGCCCCGGAACTGGAGGCGAAGATCATGCCGGTCGGCACCTATATCGGCGCCACCGAAGTGCTCGGCGCCGAGCGCGCCCGCGGCCTGATCGGTAACGACATGGCGGTCGCCGACATCAACTTCGTGCTGGACTATTTCCGCCTGAGCCGCGATCAGCGCCTGCTGTTCGGCGGCCGCGTCAGCTACTCGCGCCTACCGCCACCCGGCCTGAAAGCGCGCATGCGCAGCCGCATGCTCGCGGTCTTCCCCGAACTCGTCGACGTGGCGATCGAATCGGCCTGGGGCGGCTACGTAGACATCAGCATGAACCGCGCCCCGCACTGGGGCCGGCTCTGCCCCAACCTGTACTTCGCCCAGGGCTTCTCCGGCCACGGCATCGCCGCCACCGGCCTCGCCGGCCGGGTCATCGCCGAAGCCATCGTCGGCCAGTCCGAACGCCTCGACCTCTACGCCCGCATCCCGCACCACCCCTTCCCCGGCGGCCCCTGGCTACGCACCCCGGCCCTGGTCCTCGCCATGACCTGGTTCCGCCTGATGGACCTCAGGCCCTGAGCCACCGCCGCGGCATTGGCCGGCACAGTTAATGGGCGAACGGCGATGCGGGATGGTCAGGAACCCTGGCCCCGCTGCACCGAATTCGGACTACGCCGGGCGGCGGGCGTCGGGCGCGCGTTGTCGTAGGCTGGTGGTGAGCGCAGCGAACCCCAGCATCTGGCCGGAGTCGATGGCTTCGGCGCGCCGGCAAGGCTTTCGAAGCCGGTCGCTGCGGCGGTTTGGGGATTGCCTGCGTGGCTGCCGGGCTTCAAGTCCATGCTGTGCCCCAATCCCACTACTGCCGCCCGGCCCAATACCCCGGGCGGCGGGCGTGGTGGGCGAGCGCGATGATGCGAACCTGTCCTGGCCGCAAAGCTAAACCATGCTGTAGGGAAACTTTGGCAGGATGAGCGCACGTGTCTGGTATGGGTGCGGTGCCGCCAAATTGGGCAAAGCCTGAAGCAAGCCCAACGCCCCTTCGAACGCAGCGGCGAAGTCGTCTGCCGCTTCAAACGCCAATTGATCCACATACCAATCGAGCGCGGCTTCGAAGTCGGCTTGTGCCTGGTCGGAGACGCTAATCCGCATGAGCGGCTTTGGCTGTGGCGATGCGCTGGCGCATTCTGCGCAGGGTCTCTTCAGCGGGAATCCATTGGGTGCGCCCGGCGTCCATGTCCGCCACCCGCCGCGCGATTTCCTCGTCCCAGGCTTGCGCGATGGCTTCGGGCGTGTCTTCGGCCGGGCCGTCGAGGCTGAGGATCAGGCGGTGCGCGAGTTCACCGCGTTCGCGCGGCGTGAGTTGCAGCGCCTGCGCTTCGACCTCTGCCAAGGTGGTGGTCATGGTTCGCTCCCAAGCGGTTGATTTGCGAAATGTTTGCACCCTGATCCGGGCCAGCCCAATCCGTGCCCGTAGCATTCCGCATCGGTGTCACCGCTCGCACCAATGCGCGTTGATTTCGGTAGGCGTTACACTCAATCGCAGTGCCTGAATCGCGCTGGCAAGCGCTGGAGAAACCCATGACTACCGAGATCGTGTTTGTCGTAGAGCAGGCGCCGGAGGGCGGGTATATAGCGCACGCCGCCGGGCATGCGATCTTCACCGAAGCCGATGATCTGGAGTCGATGCCGGCGCAGGTGCGTGACGCGGTGCATTGTCACTTCGACGAGCACGAGCGGCCCAAGTTGATTCGCCTGCACTATGTCCGCGACCAGGTGATCGCCGCGTGAGACTGCCGCGCGATCTCGACGCAGCGACACTGATCAAGGCATTGGCGCACCAAGGCTACGCGGTAGTGCGGCAAACCGGCAGCCACATTCGCTTGCAGCATGAAGGCCCGCCACGGAATGCCATCACGGTGCCCAACCATGCGCAGCTGCGCCTTGGCACGCTGGCTGCCGTCCTCGCCGAGGTTGCCAAGCATCAAGGCTTATCGCGCGAACAATTACTGGAACGGCTGTTTGGCGGCTGACCATGGCTGGTGATGAAGGCATGCTCCAGGTCCCGATTTCTGCTCTCCAGCATTGGAGCTACCGCCCGCGCCAATGCGATCTCAACGCTCCACCTTTTACAGCATTGCTTCGATTTCGGCGAACACTTGTTCGGCGGGAATGAGTTCGGCCGTGCCCGCGTCCAGCTCCGCCACCCGCCGCGCGATTTCCTCGTCCCAGGCTTGCGCGATGGCTTCGGGCGTGTCTTCGGCCGGGCCGTCGAGGCTGACGATCAGGCGGTGCGCGAGCTCACCGCGTTCGCGCGGCGTGAGTTGCAGCGCCTGCGCTTCGACCTCTGCCAGGGTGGTGGCCATGGTTCGCTCCCAAGCGGTTGATTTGCGGGGATGTTAGCACCCTGATCCGGGCCAGTCCGATCCCTGCTGGCGCGTGGCTGCGCGGTAGGTGCCACGGTCAGAGCGCCGATTCGATCGGCGATTCCGGTTGCGGGCTCGGCGTCTCTGCCTTAGGGAGCGCAGCGCGCCGGTGGAGCTTGCGCGAGAAACGCCTGGTTCATGGCACGAACCGGGTCGCGCAAACTCAATGCATTGCCGTTCTCGTCGTAGACGGCCCCGCTCTGCACATGGTCGAATACCTGCACATCGCGGAGCGCCAGATTGCCGCGCTGTACCTTGATATGCAGTACTTGCTGACCCGCATCGATCGTTGGCGTCAGGTCGGCGCACACGGTTCGCGGGCGGGTGCTGGCGGCAAAGGCCAAGACGCTGGATGGCGTGGTCGGGCCCAGTTGCACTTCCAGCGCGCTGTCTTGATCGGCAAGCGCCACGACGCACATCCGGTCGCGGCGCTGGTCGGCGTGCAGCAGGCGCCCGCGCTCTACAGTGATGGTTTGTTCAAGGCTGGCGTCGGACTTGAGGCGCAATTGAAAATCACCATTGGGAAGCGCTTCCACGGCGTTGCGCGCGAACGCCGATGGCGCATAGACCCAACCATCCAGCCCATAGGAAAAGGTCGGATTGAGCAGCGGGCTCTCGCGATAATCGCGGCCGGTCCACAAGGCATAGCCGCGGACTTTTTTTGCCCGCAACAGGCAAGCCGCCTCGGCCAGGAAGGCGGGCAGTTCATCGCTACGGATGACTGCGTTGTTCTCGAAGCCCGGGGTGTTGTCCATGAAGTTCAATTGATCGATAAAGATCGGCAACTTGGTGACCGTGCCGACACTGTCCAGCAGGTGCTCAAGCAGCGCCAGACTCTGTTTGGCACGCAACTGCTCGCCCTGGTTTTGTGCGCCCCAAAAGGGCGCCCAATAGATAGTCAGCACCGACGCGTTGGGCAGCGCAAACGTGCGTTCGTGACCCAGCCAGCGAATTTCCCCATCGGCCATGGGCAACGGCTCCTTGTCGATGCGCACTTCGAAACTGTAGTTTGGCAGCCGCGTCTGCACTGGTTTGAAGATTTTCTCGATCAGCAGCCAATCCCAGTAGCGCTGAAACAGTTCGGCGCTGGCCCCCGCGTTTTCAGGAAACGAACGGCCGGACTGTTCGACCTCGGATTGAACGGCATGCAGCGCATCTTCCGCCGGCAATGAGGCCAGGAACTCCGCATAGTCGGCGGCCGCGCTCGCTTCGATGCGGTGCAAGGGAAGGTCTTCCCAGGAACCGAACGACATGACCACTTGCGGGCGATCGGCGATTTCGGCGGCGATCCGATCGGCAAATGCCAGGTAGGCAGAGCGCACCGCGACCTCGTTCATCAGCCGCTGCTGCCGCCACAGGCTGCCACCGGCATCCGGGTGGAAGGTCCAGGCGAAGCCGACCCGAAGGATCACCTTGAGGTGCGCGGCCTGCGCCTCATCCAGCAGAAAGCGCAGGCGCTCGAAGGCGCGGGGATCGTACGCGCAGCAGGGTTCAAAAACCGGCTGAAAGTCGCCCCAGGAAACAACCAGCACGACGGCATTGAAGCCGTCTTCGCGGATGCGCTGAAAGTCGCCTCGCACCACGTCGCGACGAAATGCATTGATGAAGTTCTTGGCCCAGTGATCACCAAAATAATGCGTTGCCACCAGACGCTGCGCATCAGCATCGCTTGGCCCGGTAGCTGCGGTGACCTCGGCATGAATCGCCGGGGGTGCCGGTTCGGTGCCCATGCACCCGGAAAGACCAATGCACAGCAATAAAAAGCTCAGAACGGTTTGCGGCATGCTGTTTCCATTACGCGGCGGTCGGTGGTGCAATTTTAGGTGCAAGAGGGGCAGCACTTTGTCGATCCGAGAAGCACCGTTTGCTTCCGGCCGGTTCCAGCCTGGCTAATCCCATTCCTGACGATGGGCGATTACTTGGCGGAATCCTGCGCGTCTTTCGGGGGGAGGCCTTCCATGACTTCACCGCGGGCGGCGAAGCGTTCTGCGAAGAAGTCGCGCATCATGCGCATGGCGCGATCCGCTGCCGGCTTGTTGTACAGGCAATTCGGTGGGCGGTTGGCATCGGGTTCGGCGAAGCAGTGGTGGGCGCCGCCGAAGTTGACCAATTGCCAGTCGGCGTTGGCAGCACGCATTTCTTCGCCGAAGGCGGTGATGTCTTCGGGCTTGACGTTGGCGTCGTCGGCGCCATTCAGGACCAGCACCGAGGTTCGGACCGCGCCGGGTTTGGCCGGCATCGAGGTAGTCAGGCCGCCATGGAAGCTGACCACGCCGGCGATGGTGGTGCCGTTCTTGGCTTCTTCGTCGCCGGCGCGGGCCAGTTCCAGCACTGAGCTGCCGCCGAAACAGAAGCCGATGGCGCCGAGCGCGATGGTGTCGAGCGGGGCGTCGTTGCGCACCTGGGCGCGCAGGGCCTCGACCGCGGCGATCACCCGTCCGCGCAGCAGAGTGCGATCGGCGTACAGCGCCTGTGCCATCGCTCCGGCCTGTTCGGCATTCTTCGGGCGCTGGTCCTTGCCATAGACATCGACCAACAGGATCACGTAGTCCTTGCCAGCGATGACCTTGGCTTTTTCCACCGCGGCGTCGTTCACGCCCATCCAGTTCGGCACCATGATCAGTCCCGGGCGCAGCGCGGTCGAATAGTTGTCGTAAATCAGATAGCCGGCGAATTCGACATCCTTGTGGCCCCAGACCACCGGCTTGGCGATCGGCTCGGCCGATGCCGCGGCAACGAACAGCAGCGAGGCCGCGAGGGCAGAGAAAGCAATGGACGCGTTACGCATGGTGGGCTCCTGAAGGGACGCCCGAGTATAGACGGATGCAGGTCGGCGCACGATGATGCGGGTTACCATGATGCGGATTTCCGACGGCTGCGCGAAGCGCATCGACCTGCGGCTTGGCGTTTGAAGCTACCGACATTCGGCGGGAGCGAAGGAACGTCGCGAATGTCGCGCGACCGTCCAGTCGCGACGTGCCGTCGCTCCCACAACCGCGCCGGTAACGTCGCTCCCACAACCGCGGTAGGGCGCTGTCAGTGCGGGGCGTGCTCAGATATCCAGGCTGTCGATGGTCAGGTTGTGGTTGGTGTAGATGCAGATATCGCCGGCGATGTTCAGCGCCCGGCGCACAATTTCTTCGGCGTCGAGCTCGGTATTTTCCAGCAGCGCCTTGGCCGCGGCCTGGGCGAAGGGTCCGCCGGAGCCGATCGCAATCAGGCCCTGCTCGGGCTCCAGCACGTCGCCGGTGCCACTGATCAACAGCGAAGTGCTGCGGTCGGCGACCGCGAGCAGGGCTTCGAGCTTGCCGAAGCGGCGTTCGGTGCGCCATTCCTTGGCCATTTCGACCGCGGCCCGGGTGAGTTGGCCGCCGTGCTTTTCCAGCTTCGCCTCGAACAGTTCGAACAGGGTGAAGGCGTCGGCGGTGGCGCCAGCGAAACCGGCCAGCACCGAGCCATCGCCCAATCGACGCACCTTGCGCGCGTTCGACTTCATCACGGTATTGCCCAGGGTCACCTGGCCATCACCACCGACCACGACCTTGCCGTGGCGGCGCACCGAAACGATGGTGGTGGCGTAGAAGCGGTCGGGCGCGTGGGTTTGCATGGGTGGGCCTTCGGGTTGGGAGTCGGGAGTCGGGAAGCATAGGTTGTGCTGAGTGCAGCGAAGCGCAACAAGCCGAAGCCCAAAATCATCAAAATCATAGCTTGTGCTAAGCGCAGCGAAGCGCAACAAACCGACGCATCACGGCAAGGTCGCTGCGCTCAGCACAACCTATGAACCTATGAACCTAAAACCTAAAACCTAAAACCTAAAACCTAAAACCTAAAACCTAAAACCTAAAACCTAAAACCGCTCTAACCCCCCCCTACAACCCCCCCGCCGCCTCGGCGACGGCGCGGAACAGGGCGCGGCCTTTGTTCATGGTTTCCTTCCATTCCAGTTCCGGCACCGAATCGGCGACCACGCCGCCGGCCGCCTGCACGTGCAATTGTCCGTCCTTGATTACGGCGGTGCGGATGGCGATCGCCAGGTCGGCCTGATCGTCCCAGCCCCAGTAGCCGACCGCGCCGCCGTAGACGCCGCGCTTGACCGGTTCCAGTTCGGCGATCACTTCCATCGCCCGCACCTTGGGCGCGCCGGTCAGGGTGCCGGCCGGGAAGGTGGCGCGCAGCACGTCCATGAAACTGAGCCCGGGCCGGATGCGGCCGACCACCTCGCTGACGATGTGCATGACATGCGAGTAGCGTTCAATCGTCATGTTCTCGGTCAGTTTGACGCTGCCGATCTCGCTGATCCGGCCGACATCGTTGCGGCCAAGGTCGATCAGCATCAGATGCTCGGCGCGCTCCTTGGGATCGGACAGCAGTTCCTGTTCCATGGCCAGGTCGTCGGCGGCATTGTGGCCGCGGCGACGGGTACCGGCGATCGGGCGCAACACCACCTGTCCGCCCTGCGCCCGCACCAGAATCTCCGGCGAGGATCCGACGATCTGGGCATCGCCGAGATTGATGAAATACATGTACGGCGAAGGATTGAGACCACGCAGCGCGCGATAGACATCCAGCGGCCGCGCTTGATAGGGCACGCTCAGGCGCTGGCTGATCTGCACTTGGAACACGTCACCGGCGAGCACGTATTGCTTGCTCTTCTCGACCGCGGCCAGAAATTGGTCCTTGGGGAAGCTGGACACGAAATGCGACTCGTCGATGGCGCTGCCGCTGACCAATTCCGGGTAGGCGGCACCGGATTGGCGCAGGCGCCGCGCCAGCGTGTGCAGCCGCGCCTGCGCCCGGGCGTAGGCGCGCGGTTCGGCCGGATCGGCGTTGACGATCAGGAACAGGCGTCCGCGCAGGTTGTCGAACACCGCCAGTTCTTCGGCCAGCAACAGGCAAATATCCGGCATGCCGAGCCGGTCTTCATTGCCGAGTGCGGCCAGTTTGGGTTCGATATAGGCCGCGCACTCGTAGCCGAAATAGCCGACCCAGCCGCCATGAAAGGTCGGCAGTCCCGGCAATTGCGGCACCCGGTAGCCCTGCTTGATGCGCTCGATTTCGGCCAGCGGGTCGGCCACTTCGCGGTCGCCGATCACCACGCCTTCGTCCTGCTCGATCAGCCGCCGGCCGAACACTTTGAGCACGCGCCGCGCCGGCAGCCCGATGATCGAGTAGCGCCCCCAGCGCGCGCCGCCTTCGACCGATTCGAACAGATAGGTATTCGCTTCGTCGGCGAGCTTCAGATACACCGACAAGGGCGTATCGAGATCGGACAGCACCTCGCGCACCAGGGGAATGCGGTTGAAGCCCTGGGCGGCGCAGGCTTCGAATTGTTGTTCACTGAGCATGGGCTGGGGCTTCGGCGATGGGCCAGGGTTGCGCAGTATGCCGGTCAAGCGGTGCCGACGGCAAAACGCAGCCGCGGCGCGATGCGCGCGATACGCTCGAAACCCCGGTCGCGATGCAGCAGCACCATCCCCGGATGACCAGCTCCGCTGTTGAGAGCCCGCTGCGCTTCATCCGGGCTACTTACTAGCCTCTAACCCCTAGCCCCTAGTGGGGCATACCACGCAATTTCAGCCGGAACTCGACGCCGGCATCGCCGGGCAGGTTGACCGCGCTGGCCGAGCCGCCGTGGGCGGCGGCGATCAGCCGCACGATGTAAAGCCCGAGCCCGAGGTGTGGCACCAAGCCGGCGGCGCGCAGGGCGCCGGCATCGCGCAGGCTGACCATCGAGTCGAACAGGCGCTCGGACATGCGTTCCGGCAACGGCGGCCCGGAATTGGCCACCGCGATCTCGACGCCATCGGCGTCGCTGCCGAGCTTGATGCGGATCCAGCCATCCTCGGGCGTGAAGCCGCGGGCGTTGTCGAACAGTTTGTCGAGCGCCTGGGCGATCAGCTCAGGAGCACCATGGAACGGCAGTGGCGTGTCCGGCACCATGACGTGGACGGTTCGTGCGCCGGCCAGCTGTCGATAGGACTCGGCATTGCCGCGGACGACTTCGGCGAGATCGAAATCCTCGGCTTCGGCGGCATTGATCGCGCGTTCCATGCGGCTCGCTTCCGACATCGTGCGCAGGATGCCCCACAGCCGGTCGGCGCCGTCGCGGGCGCGGTCGGCGTAGACCCGGGCCGAGGTCGGCAGGGTTTCGTGGTCGAGATTGTCGAGCGAGGAACGCACGATCGCCAGCGGCGTATTCAGTTCATGCGAAAGTTTGCTGGCCAGGGTCTTCAGGTAATCGTGGTAACCGCCGATCTCGTCCAGAAGCCGCGCAAAGGCGCGCGACAGGTCGCCGATTTCGTCGCTGGCGGCCAGGTGCGGCAACTTGGGATCGAGCCGACCATCGGGCCGCAGCACGCGCTCGGTGGCATCGTGCAGACGACGGATGCGCCAACTCAATACGCCAGCAAACCCGAACAGCACCAGGCCGGCGACCAGCACCGCGATCAGGCTGACCGCGATCAGCTTGGCGACCGCGCGGTTGGCCAGCACCAGCAACGCCTCGCTGGCCCGTTCGTAGACCAGGGCGGCGCGGGTGTCGCCATTCCAGCGCACCGGCACTGCCGCCGCCACGATCACCGCGCCCTCGTCGGCCGAGGGCCGCCAGACGCTGGCCGGGATGCCGGACAGCGCGGTCCACACCTCGACCGCGTCCAGCGCCGGCAGGTCCCAGGCGTAATCCGCGGCACGGCTGAGCGGCGGCGCCAGCAGCAGGCGATAGAGCAAGGTGTACCAACGATTGCGCGCGCGCTTTGGCGCGCTCTGTTCTGGCACGGTCAGCCGTCCGGCGCGGGCCAGCACCAGGCCCTCGCTGTCGATCAGCCGCAGTCGCGTACCCGGCGATGCCAGTGCCGCCAGCGCCTTGGCCAACGCGCCATCCGGCCAGCCGAGCACGATCGGCGGTTCGCGGCCGGCCGCAGATTCGATGAAGCCGATCGAGCTGCGCGTTGCGCCCGGCCCGGCATCGAATTGACGCAGGGCCAGATGGTCGCCGTCGCGACTGCCGGTGAGTGCGAATTCGATCCGGTAACCATCGGTAGTCTCCTGCCAGTATCCGTGCAGGTTGGCGCGTGCGAGCTCCGGACTGGCCAGCACCTGCAGATTGCCTGGGGCGGCATTGCCGAGCCGGAAACGCCGCACGCCGATGGCATCGGAGAACTCGAATTCCACTTCGTCGGCGCGGCTGTCGCTGCCGATATCGGCGCGCTGGCGGCTCTGATCGCGTACTTCGAGCAAGCCAAACAAGGTGCCTTCACCGAGCGCCAGGCGCAGCGTCATGCGCCCGCCGCCGCCCGCAATCGCCGGAAGTTTTACCGACGCCCAATCGTCGCCGCTGCCGTCGAGCAACAACATCGGCGGTGCGCGGCCCAGACCAAGCGCGCGGCCAGTCGCGGGGATTACCGGCGCGGTCGCCACCAAGGCCCGCGCCAGCGCTTGCGCCGAAGCCAGTTGCGCCTGTTCCTGGCCCTGCCGCAACAGCACTTCCATCTGTTTGACGAACTGGAACCCGGCCCAGGGCAGCACCAGCGCCACCAGCGCCACCAGCAGCAGTTTGATTCGGAGGGTCATCGCACTCGTCGCGGCAGCGGCCGTAGGGGCGCAGGCCGGGGATGATAGCGGAGCCCGTGGTGGCGACGAGCGGGCAATGGATTCCAGAAGACAGAAGACAGAAGACAGAAGACAGAAGACAGAAAATCCAAAGCGGGCATTGCTGCCTGTGCTCTCCTCGGTCCGCCGACATTGGTCTGCTGACCGCAAAGTTTGTAGCCACCCTGGCTATCATGCCGGCATGCCGACCGATGCCACCGACCCGCAAGCCATCGCCGCCGCCGTCGCCGCGCTCAAGGCTGGCGAGCTGATTGGGCTGCCCACCGAGACCGTCTATGGCCTCGCTGGCGATGCCCGCAATCCGACGGCGCTCGCGCGGATTTTCGCGCTCAAGGGTCGGCCCAGCGAGCATCCACTGATCGTGCATATCGGCGCGGTTGCCGAGCTTGCCGATTGGGCGCGCGAACTGCCGGATAGCGCGCACGCGCTGGCGCAGGCATTCTGGCCGGGGCCGCTGACCCTGATCCTGAAACGCCACGCCGCGGTCAGCGATCTGGTCACCGGCGGTCAGGATACGGTCGGGATACGCATGCCTTCGCACCCGGTCGCGCTGGCCGTGCTGCGCGCATTCGGTGGCGCCCTGGCGGCGCCTTCGGCCAACCGCTTCGGACATATCAGCCCGACCACGGCACGCCATGTTCGCGACGAATTCGGTAACGCGCTCGGGCTGGTGCTGGACGGCGGCGCGACCGCCGTGGGGATCGAGTCCACGATCATCGATCTGTGCAGCCACCCGCCACGCATCCTCCGACCGGGCGCCATCAGCCGCGCCCAGATCGAAGCCGTGATCGGCCCGGTGCGCGAAGGCAGCCAGCAAGACAGTCCTCGCGTATCCGGTGCCCTGGCCGCGCACTATGCGCCGCGCACCGCCACCGAGCTGCTGCCGCGCGAGGCGATCACCGCGCGGGTCAAGGCGCTGGCGCAGGCCGGACAACGCCCGCTGGTACTCGCCATCGGCAGCCTGCCGGTTGGCTGCAAAGGGCTCGCCCTGCCCGAACAGGCGCCGGCCTTCGCCCGGCGCCTGTACGCCGCCCTGCGCCAGCTCGACGCCAGCCAGGCCGACCGTCTGCTGATCGAAAGCCCGCCGGATGGCACCGACTGGACCGCGGTCAGAGACCGGCTGCAACGCGCCAGCGCGGGGTAGGGGCTAGGGGCTAGGAACATAGGTTGTGCTGAGCGCAGCGAAGCGCAACAAGCCGATGCATCACGGCAAGGTCGTTGCGCTTCGCTGCGCTCAGCACAACCTATTCCGCTCCCGACTCCCGACTCCCGACTCCCTCTGTTGCGCTAGCTTCTAGCCCCTAGCCCCCAGCCCCTCTACCTCAATCGAGAAACTGCAAACGCGCCAGTTCGGCGTACAGGCCGCCAGCCGCCAGCAGTTGCTGGTGGCTGCCCTCGGCGACGATGCGGCCGTGGTCGATGACCACGATGCGGTCGGCTTTGAGTACGGTCGCCAGCCGGTGCGCGATGACCAGCGTGGTGCGGCCTTGCATCAAGGTTTCGAGCGCCTGCTGCACGGCCCGTTCGCTATGTGCATCGAGCGCGCTGGTGGCTTCGTCGAGCAGCAGGATCGGCGCGTCCTTGAGCAGGGCGCGGGCGATCGCGATGCGCTGCTGCTGGCCGCCGGACAGGCGCGCGCCGCGTTCGCCGAGTTCGCTGTCGAGCCCGGCCGGCAGTGCCGCCACGAAATCGGTGGCATGCGCGGCGACCACCGCGGCCTGCACCGCGGCCGGATCGGCGTCGAGGCGGCCGTAGCTGATATTGTCGGCGGCGCTGGCGGCAAAGAGGGTCGGCTGCTGCGGGACCAGGGCGATCGCTTCGCGCAGGCGCGCCAGATGCAGTTCGCGGATATCGATACCGTCCAGGGTAATGCGACCGGCGTCGGGATCATGGAAGCGCAGCAGCAGCGAGAACACCGTGCTTTTGCCCGCGCCGGAAGGGCCGACCAGTGCGACTTTTTCGCCCGGCCTCACGCGCAGATTGAAATCGGCCAGGGCGGCGAGCTCGGCGCGCTCGGGATAGTGGAAGGTCAGGTGCTCGATGGCGATCTCACCGCGCAGTGGCCGCGGCAGTTCCCTTGGCGCGGCCGCGGTGGCGATCGCCGGCGCCGCGTTCAGCAATTCGCTGATCCGGCCCATGCCGCCGGCGGCGCGTTGCAGGTCGTTCCAGACCTCGGCCAGGGCGCCGACCGAGCCGCCACCGATGATCGCGTAGAACAAAAACTGGCCGAGCGTGCCGCCGCTGATGCGTCCAGCGATCACGTCGTGGGCGCCCGACCACAGCACCAGGGTGAAAGCGCCGAACATCAGGGTGATGGCAAGCGCGGTCAGCAGCGCTTGCGCGCGGATGCGCCGGCCGGCGGTCGCCACCGCGATCTTCAGTGCTGCAACGAAGCGGCCGCGCTCGTAGGGCTCGCGCGCATGCGCCTGCACGGTACGCACCGCGCCCAGGGTCTCGGCGGCCAAGGTGTTGGCATCGGCGACCCGGTCCTGGGTGCGCCGCGAGATTTTGGCCAGCCGGCGTCCGCTGAGCACGATCGGCGCCACGGTCAGTGGGATGCCGATCATCGCGTAGCTGGCCAGCCGCGGGCTGGTCACGAACAGCATCACGAAGCTGCCGACCACGGTGACCACGCTGCGCACCGCGATCGACATGGTGGTGCCGACCACGCCGCGCAGCAGTTCGGCGTCGGCGGTCAGCCGCGACACCAGTTCGCCGCTGCGGTTGCGATCATGAAAGGCCGCATCCAGACCAATCAGGTGCGCATACAGTTGCTCGCGCAGGTCGGCGACCACGCGCTCGCCGAGCATCGAAACGAAGTAAAAGCGTGCCGCACTGGCCACCGCCAGCGCCAGCGCGACCGCGAACACCAGCAGGAAGGCGCGGTCGATCGCGCCGCTGCCGCCCTGGCTGAAGCCCTGGTCGATCATCACCCGAAAGGTCAGCGGTAAGCCGAGCGTGGCCGCACTGGCCGCGGCCAGCGCCACCAGCCAGGCGGCAAACAAGCCGGCGTGATTGCGCACGAACGGCCACAGGGTGGCCAGATTGCTGACTGGCGATTTGCTTGCGGGTTCGGACATGGTTAGGGGCTGGGGGCTGGGGGCCAGGAGAGCAAAACGGAAAGGGGGTAGGCTGGGGTGAGCGTAGCGACCCCAGCATGTTCAGCGGTACGGCATCGACGCTGGGGTTCGCTGCGCTCACCGCCAGCCTACACCTGTGGCGCTTGACCCGACCTACGGTTCCACCGCTTTCACACAATTACGGCCAGCGTGCTTGGCCTGGTAGAGCGCGCCGTCGGCGAAGGCGAGCAGGCCGAGCGCGGCCAGAATCAGGGTGGCCGCGCGGGCTGAGGTTCGCATTTGCATCGCACCGGACCCGGTCGGATCAGGCCGGTTTCACCAGCACACTGCCGGGCAGCGCCAACACATAATCGGCACCCATCAACTGCGAGGCGGTGGTGAAACCCGGGGTCGGCGGACGGGCCAGAATGCGCTCGAGAATGCCGAGCGCGGCCTGTGCGGTCAGGCTGTAGCCATTGCTGGTGCGCAGTTGCATGCTGACCTGCTTACCCGCCGGATTGCGTGCCTCGCCCCAGACCGTGCAGCCACTCTGTTCGCGTTTTTTGTCGTCGGGGCCACCGACACGCACTTTGCGCTGCAGGAAGCGTTTGAGCGGACCCCAGCCGAGCAGCGGCCGGATCGGATTGAGCCTGCGCAGCCTGGCCGCGGTCGCCGCCGGCACCCCCATGTACACCTCGATATTGGGAATACCGGTGGACAGAAACGCGGTATACACGTCGCCCCAGGGGATGGTCATGGCATGGCGCGGCTCGCCATCGCGGTCGAAGGTACGGGTTTTGTAGGCCAACGGCACGGCGACCAGCGCCCCGTCGCGGCGGACCCGCCCGCCCTTGCCGAGCCCCTCGATCGCGGTCAGTGCGGTGCCATGGCTGGGGCCGCCGCCGGCCTCGAACGCCAGGACCAGTTCGCTCGCATCCGGCAGGTCGCGCTTCAACATCGCGGCCAGACAATCGGTCGGCACCACGTCGAAGCCGGTGCCCGGCATCACCACGATGCCGCGTTCGACGGCGCGGGCATGCTGTTGGTGGCAGTGCGCGAACACATCGATCTCACCGGTGATGTCGAGATAGTGGGTACCGGCCTTGAGACAGCCTTCGAGCATCGGCGCACTGGTCGCCGAAAACGGCCCAGCGCAATGCAGGACCACGTCGATCCCAGACAGCGCCGAGGCGACCGTCGCGGTATCGGCCAGATCGAAGATGCGCGCCGACAGGTCGTGCTCGCGTGCCAGCGCCTCGATCGCCGCGCGGTTGCGTCCGGCCAGCACCGGGCGGTGGCCGCGGGCCAGGGCCAGCTCCAGGATCAGGCGGGCGGTGTAACCATTGGCGCCGTACAACATCCATCCGGACATGCGGAGAGCCTCGATGCGTGAACGCGGCGCTCAGCGCGCCGCCGTCATTTGCAACAACTTGCGGAAATACAGTTCCGGCAAAAAGCGCTTGAGCCGCCAACGACTGCGCTCCTTGGCGGTCGGAACGATCAGGAACTCGCCGCGATTGGCGGCGTTGAAAGTGTACTCGGCGATGTCGTCGGCGCTGACCCCGGCGCGGTCCATCCAGCGCCCGACCACTTCCCGGAACTTCGGGTCGGGGCCGCGCGAACTATCGAGCAGATTGGTGCGGAAGAAGCTTGGGCAGATCACCGAAACCTTGACCCCATGCTGATGCAGCTCGGCGCGCACCGATTCGGACAGCGCGACCACCGCCGCCTTGGTCGCGGTGTAGCTGGCCAGGCCAGGCGCACCGGCCAGCGCGGCAAACGAAGCGGTACTGAGAATGTGTCCACGGCCGCGGCGTTTGAACATCGGCGCGAACGCCTTCATGCCGTGCACCACGCCCATCAAGTTGATCCCGATCACCCAATGCCAGTCGGCCAGCGCGGCCTCGGCCACGCCGCCGGCGGTGGCCACGCCGGCATTGTTGATCAGCACGTCGAAGCCTTCCGGCCAGAAGGTGTTGACGCCGATGCGCATCGCCTCGACCGATTCGGCATCGGCAACATCCACACCGACCGAAAAATGTCCGGGCCCGATCGCATTCAGCTCGACCACCGCCGCCTGCGCCCGCGCCACATCCAGATCGGCCACGCCGATCGCGTAGCCGGCCCGCGCGTAGCGTTTGGCCAGCGCCAGGCCGAAACCGCTGCCGGCGCCGGTAATCAGGGCGCGTTTGCCTGCTGCGCTGGGGTCGGTGCTCATCGGCGTTTTCCGCTGCTCATGATCCGGCCATACTAGCTGAACTTGCCGGACGCTCGGCGCTGGAAACACGCTACGTGATGGGTTGACCGGCTCCGTCATGATGGGTTGACGGGCTTCGCCATGATGGGTTGACCGGCTACGCCGTTGAAAGCCGCTGCGCTCTACCCATCCTACGTGCTTGCCGGACGCTCGGCGCTGGAAGTAGGGTGGATAAGCACAGCGCATCCACCAATGTCGAACCAGCCATCGGTGGTGACGGGCGGCGACGTGATGGGTTGACGGGCTTCGCCATGATGGGTTTCGCTGCGCTCTACCCATCCTACGAACTACGAACTGGAGATTCGCAATGAACACGCTTCCCAATCTGTTCGATCTCAGCGGCAAGACCGCTCTGGTTACCGGCGCCAGCCGCGGCATCGGCGAAGCCACGGCGCGGCTGCTGGCCGCCGCCGGTGCGCATGTGGTGGTGTCCAGCCGCAAGCTGGAGGTGTGCGCGGCGGTGGCGGCGTCGATTGTCGCCGATGGCGGATCGGCCAGCGCCCTGGCGGCACATATCGGCGAGGTGGCCGCGATCGACCGTTTGTTCGACACCCTGATCGAGCAGAATCGCGCGCCGGATATCCTGGTCAATAACGCCGCCGCCAATCCGTATTTCGGGCCGATGCTGGATATGGACCTGGCCGCCTTCGACAAGACCGTCGAGGTCAATCTGCGTGGCTATTTCCACACCACGGTGCGCGCCGCGCGCCTGATGCGCGAGCGCGGCGGCGGCGCCATCGTCAATATCGCCTCGGTCAACGCGCGTCGGCCGGCGCCGGGCCAGGGCGTGTATTCGATGACCAAGGCCGGCATCGTCGCGCTGACCGAAGCCTTCGCCAAGGAACTCGCGGCTGATCGCATCCGTGTCAATGCGGTGCTGCCCGGACTCACCGACACCAAGTTCGCCTCGGCGATCACCGGCAATGCCGATCTGATGAAAATGATGCTGCGCCTGATCCCGCTCGCCCGCCAGGCCGAGCCCAACGAAATCGCGCCGGCGGTGCTGTTCCTGGCCTCGCCCGCGGCCAGCTACATGACCGGCGCCTGCATGGTTGTCGATGGCGGGTATTTGGCTTAAGAGCGGTTTTAGGTTTTAGGTTTTAGGTTTTAGGTTTTAGGTTGGTTCGTCGCCCCGGCGCAGGCCGGGGCCCAGTGTTGGCGAGGGTCGCAGTCCCGACGACTGGGTCCCGGCTTGCGCCGGGACGACGGTTTTTTTCCCGCTCTCCCGCTCCCCGCTCCCCGCTCCCCCGCTCCCCGCTCCCCGTTCCCGCCTCCCGCCTCAACGCCTGGGCTTGGCGCGATGGGTGGCGGTGGCGGTCCAGGGGTCGTCGGGCCAGGGGTGTTTTGGGTAGCGGCCGGCGAGTTCCTTTTTCACTTCCGGATAAGTGCGTTCCCAGAAGCCCTTGAGGTCCTGGGTGACCTGGATCGGGGTCTGCCGCGGCGACAGCAGGTGCAGCAGCACCGCCACTCGGTCCTTGCCGATGCGCGGGGTGTCGGCCAGTCCGAACAGCTCCTGCAACTTGACCGCCAGCACCGGCGGCTGGCCGACCTGGTACAGCAGCTTTCGGCGCATGCCGCTGGGTACCGCGAGTTCGCGCGGGGCATATCGGTCGAGCGCCTGCTGCTGCGCATAATCGAGCAGGCCGTGCAGTGCGGCCGCAAAGGTCTCGGGCTTGAGCTCGGCGAGCCGAGCGCAGCCGGACAGCAGCGGCGCAAACCACTGGTCGAGATCGGCGAGCAGGCACTGGTCGCCGACATCGGGCAGGCCGAGTTCCGGGCACCAGGCGCGCAGACACAGCACCCGCGACTGCCATTCGCGCAGGGCCTCGGTCCACGGCAGGGCGGCCACGCCGAGCTTGCGGATGCCGGCGACCAGGATCGCGTCAGTCGCCGGATCGCGCGCGGTGGGCAGTGCGCGGCGCTCGAGCAGAAGTTCGGCGAAACGTTGTTCCTCCCAGGTTTCGACCGCTGCCGTTTCCGGGTTGAACTGCAAGCGCCGCTGACGCGAAAAGTGGCCGGCGAAGGCCTGTTCCAGAAAACGCAAATCCACCGTGGCCGCACGCTGGATCAGACTGTCGCGTTCCTCGAATCGCAGCTCGGCGATCGCCAGCCAGGGCTCGCCGTACAGCGCCGAATCCTCGCGCAAGCGCGCGCCGCGGCCATTGGCCAGTTGATAACGACGCGGGTTGCCGGGGTCCTGGCGGGCGATGCGATCGGGCCAGGCCAGCGCCAGCACATTGCCGATCGCATGCGGCGGCAGATCCGGCGGGTTAACGTCCTGGCCGATGCCGAGGCGCCGACGCCACTGCCGACCCGCCTGGTCGATCAGCGCCAGCGCCTGCCGATCGCTCTGTTCGCGGTCGGTGCGGCCCTGACGAAAGCCCTGCAAGGCGGCCAGCCGCGGCGCCATGTCGTCGTTGAAACGGGCGGGGCCGCGCAACGGATCGCGCGCCTCGATCAGCGCGGCCAGATCGCAGGCCAGACCGACGAGCGGCGGCGGCGCGCGCCGCATGGCATTGGCCAACCGCGGATGCGCGCCCAGGCTCAGCAATTGCCGGCCGTGCGCGCTCAGCCGGCCGTCGTCGTCGTCGAGCGCGTCCAGCGCGCGCAGCAGGTCGAGCGCGGCGGCCATCGCACCGGTCGGTGGCGGATCGGGAAAGCGCAGTTGTTCGCTGCCCCAGGCTTTCAGCTCCAGCAGCAACGGGGCCAGATCGACGCGCAGCATTTCCGCGCGCGTGGCCGGTTCCAGGCGCTCGCTTTGCGGCCACAGGCGCAGACACAGTCCCGCCGCCACCCGCCCAGCGCGGCCGGCGCGCTGGCTGGCCGAAGACTGGGTGATGCGCAGGGTTTCCAGTCGGCTCATGCCACTCGCTGGATCGAACACCGGCTCGCGCGCCAGGCCGCTGTCGACCACTGCGGTCACCGCCGGCAAGGTGACGCTGGACTCGGCGACATTGGTCGCCAGCACCACGCGGCGGCGCTCTGGATCATCGCGCTCGCCGCCGAGCAGCCGCGCCTGCTCGGCGATGCCGAGTTCGCCATGCAGCGCCGCCAGTTCGACATCGAGACCGGCGAGCGCGCGTTCGGCGCTGGCGATCTCGGCCTTGCCGGGCAAGAAACACAGCACGTCACCGCTGGATTCGGCCAGCGCCTGCTGCACCGCGCGGCGCAACTGAAATGCCAGTGCCTCTCCGGCGCGCGCCGGAAAATGCCGGATCGCGACCGGAAAGCTGCGGCCCTCGGCACGGATGCGTGGCGCGTCCAGAAAGCCCGCCAGCCGCTCGCCGTCCAGCGTCGCCGACATCACCACGATGCGCAGATCCGGGCGCACGCTGGCCTGCACATCCAGCGCCAGCGCCAGGCCGAGATCGCTGGCCAGATGGCGCTCGTGGAACTCGTCGAAGATCAGCACGGCCACCCCATCGAGCAGCGGATCGACCTGGAGCATCCGGGTGAGAATCCCCTCGGTCAACACCTCGATACGGGTCGCGGCCGACACCCGGTTCTCGAAACGGATGCGATAACCGACCCGCTCGCCGATCGACTCAGCGAGTTGGCTGGCCATGAACCCGGCGGCGGCGCGCGCGGCGATGCGCCGCGGTTCCAGCATCAGGATGCGACCGTCGCCGCGCCAATCGGCGCCGAGCAGGGCGAGCGGCACCTGGGTGGTCTTGCCGGCGCCGGGCGGCGCCTCCAGCACCAGCCGCGGATGCCCGGCCAGACTGGCCAGAATCCCCGGCAACTCGGCATCGATCGGAAAGGCGCGCGGCGTGGGCATGGGTGGGGAACGGGGAACGGGGAACGGGGAACGGAAAACCTAGGAGGTAGGGTGGATAAGCGCAGCGCATCCACCATGCCCGACCATGCCGAGCTGGTGCTCGGCGCTCCCAGCCCCTAGCCCCTAGCCCCTAGTCCCTAGTCCCGATCAAACAATCATCTGCGCAATCGGCATCGACTCGTTCAAATAATCGTTCTTGAGCTTCACGTAATGCTTGGCCGAGTAATACAGCATGGCGATTTCCTGCTCGCCGAGCATTCGCACCTTGCGCCCAGGATTGCCCAACCACATTTCCCCGGCGCCGACGATCTTGCCCGGCGGCACCAAACAACCGGCACCGACGAAACCATGACGGCGCACGATCGCGCCGTCCAACACGGTCGCATGCATGCCGATCAGGCAGGCGTCCTCGACTGTGCAGGCATGCAGCACCGCGCCGTGACCGACCGTCACATCGTCGCCGATCAACAGCGGAAAACCGCCCGGCGTGGTCGGTCCATCGTGGGTGACATGCAAGACCGCGCCGTCCTGAATATTGCTGCGCGCACCAACGCGAATCTGGTTCACATCGCCGCGCAGCACCGCAAACGGCCAGATCGACGAATCCTCGCCGACCTCGACATCGCCGATCACCAACCCAGCCGGATCGACATACACCCCCGCAGCCAGTCGCGGTCGCTGCGATTTGTAACTTCGAATGTTGTGCATGGGACAAGTCCTGACTCGGTTCACGCCGGAGGCGCCGGCCGCCATCGGTCCGAGCGCCCATCATGTCCCAGAACGTGCAGGAAGGACAATTGTTCTGCCGGCATGCGCAGTTGTGGGAGCGACGGCACGTCGCGACTGTCGCCACCCTAACCATGTCGCGACGTTCCGTCGCTCCCACTCCCGCCCCTGATCGCGCCGATTCGATCCGCGCGGACAGCCCTTCCTGGCAGGTCCCGGCGCTAAACTGCCCTGGCCCGCCCGACATTGTCGCCGTCAACGGAAACCGCCATGAACGCCCAGACTCTTTCCGCCGTCGCCACCGATTCGACTGGTCAACCGAGCGTGACGCTCACTGCGCTGCTCGAGCGCCAGCGCGCGGCGCAACGCCTGCATGTGCCGGATTACGCCGAGCGCATGAACGATCTGAAGCGGCTGCGCGCGGCGTTCAAGGCGCGACTGAACGATTTCGCTGCGGCGATGGCCGCCGATTTCGGGCAGCGCTCCTGGCACGAGTCGGTGGCCGCCGATGGCATGCCGGTGCTGAAAGAGATCGATTTCACCCGCGCCCATCTGCGCCAGTGGATGCGCCCCGAACCCTGCCCGGTCGATATCAATTTCCTGCCGGCGCGTGCCGAGCTGCGCTTCCAGCCGGTCGGCGTGGTCGGGATCATTTCGCCGTGGAATTATCCGGTCAACCTGGCCCTGGTGCCGCTGGTCAGCGCGCTCGCTGCCGGCAACCGGGTGCTGCTGAAACCCTCCGAACACACCCCGCGCACCGCCCTGCTGCTGCGTGAATTCTTGGCCGCGCTGTTTCCCGAGGATCGCGTCGCCTGTGTGCTGGGCGATGCCCAGGTCGCTTCGGCGTTCGCGGCGCTGCCGTTCGATCACCTGATGTTTACTGGTTCGACCGCGGTCGGACGCATGGTGATGGCCGCCGCCGCGCCCAACCTGACCCCGCTGACCCTGGAGCTGGGCGGCAAATCGCCGGCGATCGTCGCGCCCGGCTTTCCGCTCGCGACCGCGGCCGAGCGCATCGGCAGCGGCAAGTTGTTCAACGCCGGACAGACCTGCATCGCCCCGGACTACGTGCTGTTGCCGCGCGCCGCGCAGGCGGAGTTCATCGCGGCCTTGGGCGCCCTGGTGAAGCGCGCCTACCCGGAGATCGAGCGCTCGCCGGATGCGACCAGCGTGGTCAACGACCGTCAGTACGCACGTCTGTCGGGCTACCTGGACGACGCCCGGCAAAAAGGCGCCAGCGTGGTGTCGCTGGGCGGCCACGGCAGTGCCGGCCGGCGGCTGTTTCCGCTGACCGTGGTCACCGGGGTCAGCGACGACATGCGGCTGATGCAGGACGAGATCTTCGGACCGATCCTGCCGCTGGTCGACTGCGAGAGCGTCGATGCCGCGATCGACTACATCAACCGCCGTCCCAAGCCGCTCGCCCTGTACCATTTCGACCATGATCGGGCGCGCACCCAACAGGTGCTTCAGCACACCGATGCCGGCGGCGTATCGATCAACGATACGCTGTTCCATGTCGCCCAGGATGCGCTGCCGTTCGGCGGGATCGGTCCGAGCGGCATGGGCCATTACCACGGCCACGCCGGATTTCTCACCTTCAGCAAACAGAAGCCGGTGTTCTATCAGGCGCGCTTCAGTGCCCTGGCGCTGTTTCGGCCGCCCTACGGCCGCTTCGCCGACCGGCTGGTCGCCTGGCTGACCCGCTGAATCCCGTTTTCGCCATGCCATCCCGAGGAAAGCCCATGCACGAATCCACTTCCATGGCCAGCGACGCCCCGTTGTTGATTCCGCGCTTTGCCGTATTCGGTTCGCCGATCAAGCATACGCTGTCGCCACGCATCCACCGCCGCTTCGCCGAGACCGCCGGCATCGCGCTGGAATACACCGCCATCGAAACCCCGGCCGGCGCGCTGCCGGCGGCGCTCGAACGGTTTGCCCGCGATGGCGGGGTCGGCGCCAATATCACCCTGCCGCACAAGCTCGACGCGTTCAGCGCGTGCAGCCGCCAGAGCGAACGCGCGCGCCGCGCCGGGGTGGTGAATACCCTCCAGCGCATCGACGACGGCTGGTTCGGCGACAACACCGATGGCAGCGGACTGGTCGCCGATCTGGCCGAGCGGCATCGGCTCGATCTACGCGGACGCCGGGTGCTGCTGCTCGGCGCCGGTGGCGCCGCCCAGGGCGTCGCACCGGCCATTCTCGATGCTGGTGTCGGCGTGCTCACGCTGTGCAACCGCACGCCGGAACGCGCCGATCGGCTGTCCGACTGGCTGGGCGAGCCGGGTCGGGTACACACGCTGTACTGGCAGGATTTGCGGGATGCCGGCGGCTTTGATCTGATCGTCAACGCGACCAGCGCCGGCCACGGCGGCGGCCCGCTCGATCTGCCGTTCGGCATCGCCGGCAAGCGCAGCCTGGCCTACGACCTGAGCTACGGCACGGCGGCCCTGTCGTTCCTGGCCTGGGCGCGGGCCGCACATTGCGATGTGGTGCTGGATGGCCTCGGCATGCTGGTCGAGCAGGCCGCCGACAGCTTCGCGCTCTGGCATGGCCTGCGACCGAATACCGATGGCGTCTACGCCGAACTGCGCGCCGGGCTGCCGCTACCGGTTTGACCCCGTCGCCTGTGGATAAGTCTGTGGGCGGAGGCCCGCAGAGCCCGTGAAGGTGGCGTTTATCCGGCCCGCTCCCGGGCAGCCAACTGGATCACAATTGCCGGCAGTAATTCCGTATTATCAATATCTTACAGAACATTCGCGATTCCTGACTTCAACCATGTCGCCTAAGCTTCATCTACCTTGACCTGCCTGTGCAGAACTTTCCGCGCCGGGTCGCGGTTTCGGCGCTTGTCAAGGCAAATCGACTGCCTGGCAAGGATGCAAACCAGGCCAGGGGTCGGCGCGAATCGGGGCGTGCCTTGCGCTGCGACAGCCTGTCGCAGATGGTTCGAGCGGGCGAGACCCGACTTCCCGGCTTTGCGCAATCGGCCCGGATTTTGAGGACAGAAGACGCCGGTCAAATGGCCGAAGAAAGGCGTAGGGCGGATAAACGCAGCGGTTTTCAACGGCGGAGCCGCTCATCCGCCGTTCTTCAGCAGGGCGGCAAGCGGGTGGATGGTGGATGCGCTGCGCTTATCCACCCTACAGAGCTGCCCCGTTCCCCGTTCCCCGTTCCCGCTTCCCCGCTTCCCCGCTTCCCCGCTTCCCCGCTTCCCCGCTTCCCCGCTTCCCCGTTTCCCCGTTCCCCGCCCCGTTCCCCACTCTTGCCGTCCGCGCCTGGTTCCGGTATAAAGACCGGCTCCCTGGGCCGCTTTGCGGCTGGCGTTGTCGCGCACCCAACGCCTGCATACCGGGATCAAGCACCCAAACCACCCGGGACGCGCAACTGTCTGACAGTTCGGGGCCGATACCGCCCAGGCCATGGGCGAGATGCTGTTCAATCGAGGTGAATCATGGCAAGAGTCTGCCAGGTGACCGGAAAGCGTCCGCAAGCCGGAAACAACGTATCCCACGCCAACAACCACACCCGCCGTCGCTGGTTGCCGAATCTGCACGAGCGCCGTTTCTGGGTGCCGAGCGAAAACCGCTGGATCAAGCTCAAGGTCAGCAGCAATGCGCTGCGCACCATCGACAAGAACGGCATCGACAGCGTGATCGCGGATCTGCGCGCTCGCGGCGAAAAGATCTGAGGAGTAGCGAACCATGGCATCCAAACGCGACAAGATCCGGCTGATCTCGACCGCCGGCACCGGCCACTTCTACACCACCGACAAAAACAAGAAGACCACGCCGGAAAAGATGGAAATCAGCAAGTACGACCCGGTGGTGCGCAAGCACGTGCCGTACAAGGAAGCCAAGATCAAGTAATTCGATCTGCGCATCGCTGAAAGAGAACCCGCCACGGCGGGTTTTTTTTCGATTTGGCGAC
>JBFXKH010000021.1:0-33403 GCA_050173995.1 Lysobacterales bacterium
GCGGGCGCGCGCTGACCGACCTGGAAAACTTTGGATTCAGGGAAACGGCCAGGAAATGGGCGGCAGCGTGATTTACGCAATAAAGCGACTCCTTCGGTCGATCAGGATAACGGCCTGCAGTGTGCAATCGCCTGCACTTAAGCTGCTGGAAGGTACGGGTGGCGTTGCTGCCAGTGGCGGGTGATGTCGATGCGTCGGCACACCCACACCTGCGGGTATCTGGCGATGTGATCGAGGAAACGCTGCAGGGCGATGAACCGGCCGGGGCGTCCGAGCAGGCGCGCGTGCATGCCGACCGAGAGCATGCGCGGCGTCTCGGCGCCTTCGGCGTACAGCACGTCAAAACTGTCGCGCAGATAATCGAAGAACTGGGTGGCGGTGTTGAAACCCTGGGGCGTGGCAAAGCGCATGTCGTTGGCGTCCAGGGTGTAGGGCACCACCAGGTGCGGGTGGCGGCTGCCGTCGGCCACCGTCACCTCGGTCCAGAACGGCAGTTCGTCGCCGTAGTAATCAGCGTCGTAGACCAGCCCGCCGTGCTCGACCAGCAGCCGCCTGGTGTTCGGGCTGTCGCGGCCGGTATACCAGCCGAGCGGGGCGGCGCCGGTGAGCTCGTGGTGGCGGGCGATGGCCTGGGCGATATGCGCGCGTTCGGTCTCGGCGTCGATGTTCTGATAGTGGATCCAGCGCAGGCCATGGCAGGCGATTTCGTGGCCAAGCTCCAGGCAGGCGCGGGTCAGTTCGGGTTGGCGTTCGAGCGCTGTGGTCACGCCGAAAACCGTGAGCGGCAGCGCGCGCCGCTGGAACTCGCCGAGGATCCGCCAGGCACCGACCCGGCTGCCGTATTCGTAGATCGATTCCATGCTCAGGTGCCGGGCCGGGTAGGACGCGGCACCGATGATCTCGGACAGGAACTGCTCGCTGCCGGCGTCGCCGTGCAACACGCAGTTTTCGCCGCCTTCCTCGACATTGAGCACGAATTGCACCGCGATGCGCGCCGCACCCGGCCAGTCGGCATGCGGGGGATGGCGGCCATAGCCGGTCAGATCGCGTGGGTATTCCGGGGTGGCGGGCATCGATTGAGCCAGGATCATGGGAGGTGCCAGTGTGCGGGCGCCAAGACCGTCAGGCAAGCGCCGGTTCGGACGACAGAAGACAGAAACCGCCGTCGCCCCGGCGAACGCCGGGGCCCAGTGCTGGATGCGTTGGAACCATCAAAAGCACTGGACCCCGGCTGGCGCCGGGGCGACGCAAGGGTGGATAAGCGCCGCGCATCCGCCACCCAGGACTGCGAAAAATCGCAGGTTTAAATCAGCCAGCGTCCGAGGCGGCCGGCGCAGCGACGGCGCAGACTGTCGGTCGCATGGACCCGAACCCGAACATGACCCTAGCTGAAACCGCGGCCTGGCTGATCTGGCTGCGCGCCCCCGAGGTCGGCCCGGTCCGGCTTGGCCGCGCGCTGGCGCGCTTTGGCAGCATGGCAGCGGCGCTCGAGGCCGGGCCCAGCGGCTGGCGCGACCTGGGTGCCGGTGCCGCAGCAGTGGCCTGGCTCACCGCCCCGGATCGGACCCGCATCGAAGCCGACTTGCGCTGGCTGGAAGCCCCTGGCCGGTCGCTGCTGACCGCCGCCAGCAGCGAGTACCCGGCCCTGCTGGCGCGCACCGCCCAGGCGCCGGCGGCACTGTTCGTGGCCGGCAATGCGGCCCTGCTGTGGAATCCGCAGATCGCCATCGTCGGCAGCCGCCAGGCCTCGGCCGGCGGGCTGGGCAATGCCCGTGCCTTCGCCCGCGATCTTGCCCAGGCCGGGTTCACCATTACCAGTGGGCTCGCCGCCGGCATCGATGGCGCCGCGCACGCGGCCGCGCTTGCCGCCGGTGGGGCCAGCGTGGCGGTATTGGGCAGCGGTCTGGACCGCATCTACCCGCGTAGCCACCAGGCGCTGGCCGGGCGCCTCTGCGAATGCGGGGCACTGGTCAGCGAATTTCCACCTGGCACCCCGCCGTTGGCGGAGAACTTTCCGCGCCGTAATCGCATTATTGCCGGCCTCAGCCTGGCTACCCTGGTGGTCGAGGCCGGCCTGCAGTCGGGTTCGCTGATTACCGCCCGGCTGGCCGCCGAAGCCGGGCGCGAGGTCTTCGCGATACCGGGTTCGATCCACAACCCGATGGCGCGCGGCTGCCACCGGCTGCTGCGCGAGGGCGCCGGCTTGGTCGAGACCGTCGCCGACGTGCTCGATAACCTGGCACCGCTGGCCCGGGAACTGGGCACCGAGATCAGCGCGCAACTGCAAGCCGCGCCGGCGTCGGCCCCGAAGCTCGACCCGGAACAACAGCGGCTGTGGCAGGCGCTCGGCCACGATCCGGTCGGGTTCGACCTGCTGCTCGAACGCAGCGGGTTGACCGCGGCGGCGATCTCTTCCATGCTGATCGCGCTGGAACTCGATGGCGTGGTCGCGGCTTTGCCGGGCAACCGCTACCAACGCGTCGATTCCTGACTGAACGCGGCACCCTCTGTCGCGCGGAAAAAAAGATGAAAGAGACCGTCCTCGCCGTACTGGTCTACTTGTTCGAAAACTATTTTTTTGGTGCGCCCGAGGCCGTCCACGACCGCGATTCGCTGCAGGGCGAACTGATCGCCGCGGGCTTCGATCCGATCCAGATCGGCAAGGCTTTCGACTGGCTGCACGACCTGCAGAACCAACCGACCGCGTTGCAGGCCCCGTCCGGCCCACTCAGGATCTACGCCGCCGAAGAGCGCGAGCGCCTGGATGTCGAGTGTCTGGGTTTTTTGATGCGGCTCGAAGCGCACGGCGTGCTCGACCCGGTCAACCGCGAACGGGTCCTGGAACGGGTACTGGCGCTGGAGCAGGCGGTGGTCGACCTGGCTGACCTGAAGTGGGTGGTGCTGCTGGTGCTGTTCAACGAGCCCGGCCGCGAAGCCGAGTTCGCCTGGATGGAAACGGAGATTTGGGGAGAGAACCTGCGGCCGAATTGAGGCTAGGGGCTGGGGGAGAGCGGGACTAGGGACTAGGGGCTAGGGACTAGGGAAGAGCGGAAGCGTGCGGCCCGCGCTTGGCACTTGGCCCCCGGCCGCCAGCCCCTAGACTCCTGCCTCCAGCCTCAGCCGCTACCCTCTAGCCCCCAGCCTCTAGCCTCTAGCTTTGTTGCGCTGACCGGCTCCGCCGTTAAACACCGCTGCGCTCAGCACAACCTATGCCCCTGCGCTCAGCACAACCTATGCCTCGTCCCGCCCCTAGTCTCTAGTCTCCAGCCTCTAGCCTCTAGCCCCTAGAAGCCCCTAGCCAGCCAGCACCCATCTGAATTGAGATTGTCCATGGCCAAGAATCTGCTCATTGTCGAGTCGCCCGCCAAGGCCAAGACCAACAACAAATACCTTGGCCGGGATTTCACCGTGCTCGCGTCCTATGGGCATGTTCGCGATCTGGTCCCGCGCGAAGGCGCGGTCGACACCGATCGCGGTTTCGCCATGCGTTACGAGCTGATCGAAAAAAACGAACGCCACGTCGAGGCGATCGCCAAGGCGGCGCGTGCGGCCGATGCGCTGTATCTGGCCACCGACTTGGATCGCGAGGGCGAGGCGATCAGTTGGCACATCGTCGAGATTCTGCGCGAGCGAGGATTGCTGCAAGGGCGCAGCCTGCATCGGGTGGTGTTTTCCGAGATCACCCCGAAGGCGGTGCTGGATGCAGTAGCGCATCCGCGCGCGATCTCGCAGGAACTGGTCAACGCCCAGCAGGCGCGGCGCGCGCTCGACTACTTGGTCGGCTTCAATCTGTCGCCGGTACTGTGGCGCAAGGTGCAGACCGGTCTATCGGCCGGACGGGTGCAGTCGCCGGCGCTGCGCATGATCGTCGAACGCGAGATCGAGATCGAGGCTTTCATCCGCCAGGAATACTGGACGATTGCCGCCGCCTGCGCGCATCCGGTCAATGCCTTCGATGCCAAGTTGACCCGCTACGCCGGCAACAAGGTCGAACAATTCAGCTTTACCAACGGCGAGCAGGCCGAGCAGGCGCGCCAGACCATCGCTGACGCCGCGGGCGGCAAACTGCTGGTCAGCGAGGTGCAGAGCAAGCAGCGCCAGCGCCGCCCGGCGCCGCCGTTCACCACCTCGACCCTGCAGCAGGAAGCGGCGCGCAAGCTCGGCTTCGGCACCAGCCGCACCATGCGCCTGGCCCAGGGCCTGTACGAGGGCGTGGCGCTCGGCAGCGAGGGCCTGGTCGGCCTGATCACCTATATGCGTACCGACTCGGTCAGCCTGGGCGTCGATGCGGTGACCGAGTTGCGCTCGGTAATCGAGAGCCGCTTCGGCAAGAAGGCATTGCCCGCTACGCCCAATGTCTACAAGACCAAGTCGAAAAACGCCCAGGAGGCGCACGAAGCGATCCGTCCGACCTCGGCCCTGCACACGCCGGAAGCGGTCGCGGCGTATTTGAATCCGGACCAGTTGCGGCTGTACGAGCTGATCTGGAAGCGCACCCTGGCCAGCCAGATGGCGCCGGCGTTGATGAACACGGTCAGCGTCGATCTTGCCGCCAGCGCCGCGCACGGCTTTCGCGCCACCGGCACGACCGTGGTCGAACCTGGCTTTCTGGCGGTCTACGAAGAGGGCCGCGACCAGAAATCCGAAGACGAGGACGACGAAGCCAGGCGTCTGCCATTGATGAAAAAAGGCGATGTGGTGCCGCTTGAGCGGATCGTCGCCGACCAGCATTTCACCGAGCCGCCGCCGCGTTTCTCGGAAGCGAGCCTGGTCAAGGCGCTGGAGGAATACGGGATCGGTCGGCCATCGACCTATGCCAGCATCATCCAGACCCTGCTCGGCCGCGAGTACGTGCTGCTCGACAACCGGCGCTTCCGGCCGACCGATGTCGGTCGGGTGGTGGCGCGCTTCCTGTCCACGCACTTTACCCGCTATGTCGATTACGACTTCACCGCCAAACTCGAGGACGACCTCGACGCGGTATCGCGTGGCGAACAGGAATGGGTACCGCTGCTCGAACAGTTCTGGAAGCCGTTCAAGTCGCTGGTCGGCGAAAAAATGGAAACGGTCAGCCTGGACGAGGCCAAATCGCAGCGCGTGCTCGGCAATGATCCGGCGAGCGGCAAACCGATCAGCGTGCGCCTCGGCCGCTTCGGACCGTTCGCCCAGATCGGCAACAAGGACGATGAAGACAAACCGCGCTTCGCCAGCCTGCTGCCGGGCCAGAGCCTGCACACGATCACCCTGGAGCAGGCGCTGGTGCTGTTCAAGTTGCCGCGCGATCTGGGCTTGGCGGCCGACGGCGTCGTGGTCAGCGCCGGTATGGGCCGGTTCGGGCCGTTCGTCAAACACGGCAGCAGCTATGCTTCGATCAAGTCGCCGGACGACGCCTACACGATCGAACTGCCGCGCGCGCTGGAACTGCTGCGCGAAAAGCAGGAGGCGATCGCCAACCGGGTGATCGCCAGCTTCGACGAGGGCAAGATTCAAATTCTGCGTGGCAAGTTTGGTCCGTATATCACCGATGGCGAAAAAAACGGCCGGATTCCCAAGGACCGCGAGCCGGAGACCTTGAGTCGCGAAGAATGCGTCGCGCTGCTGGCGGTGGGTAAGCCGGTAAAACGGCGAACGGCCGGGAAGGGCAATGGTCGCAAGGCCCGGCCGGCCACGAAAAAGGCCGCCGCTGCCAAGGCGCCGGAGGCCAAAAAGACCGCCGTACCAAAGACGCCCGCCAAGAAGGCAGCGGCCAAGAAGGCGCCCGCCAAGAAGGCAGCCGCCAAGAAGGCCCCAGCCGGTAAGCGGGCGGCGAGCAAGGCGCCGGCCAGGAAAGTGGTCAGCAAGGCCGCCAACTCGCCGGGCGCGGTAATCCGTAAAGCGCCGGCCAGAAAGGCCGCTGCCCCCTAGCCAGTCGCCGCATGCGAGCGGCCGGCAACTCTCTAAAGCCGGCTTGGCACGAAACCGGCAGCGTGTCCTGGCGCCTCCCTTTGGCTGCCCATCCCCTCCCGATTGGAACGGCAAGGTTCCGCTACCAATTGGGCGGTGAACGAGTGTATCCGCCGTCCGCAGCCGGTCCGAGCTGGGGCTGCGCGGCCCCCTGCGGGTTCCCGTCTGGTGCTTTGGGCCGGCGGCGCACAGCCCGCTTTGCGGGTTTCCCGAGCGATTGCCGAGACAATGTCCGCTTAGCCCGGGTCGGCGCGTATTACGGACGACAGTAGCAATTCTGCCCGGTAGGTCGGGCCAATTTGATGCCACTGCCAATCGGGCCGGACCGCGGCCAGGTCAATCGCCGAGGGCGGTGCTGTCTAGGGGTTTCGTTGGGCACCGGAATCCCGCAGAAGGCACCCGCCATAGCCATGGGGGCAGCACTTGGCTGGGGGGCGAAAGGCCCCGGGCCGGCTCTGTGCAGGGAGTGGGGTTGATGCCGGGATGCACAAGACCGCTGACTTTCCCAGCGGAAAAAAACTGCGATGGCGTTTCGCGCGAACGCAGAGAACCAGGTCGGCAACGATGCTTGAAGGGGGCAGGGAAGAACGACGGTGGTTTGCCAGGTAGGCAGTGCCCGCAATCCAGCACAGGTGCCATTCGCCACAACTTACCTCGGAGCAAACAGCTATGAACGCAAACAACACTTTCCCCAAACTCGGCCGGCAGATGATCGCCGCTGGTCTGCTATGGATGGCCGCCGGCATCTCGGCGGCACAGGAAGGCAACACCCTGCCGGTGCGTCTGATGCATGTCGAGTCGGCCGCAGAGGCGCGCGAATTGACGGTCAGCTTCACCAGCGCAAGTGAGGTGGCCAATGCCGGTTACAGCATCGCCGAATTGGAGAACGGCAATTACCGTGCGTTGTCGGCGCGCATGCAACCAAGCGCGGCGGCCTACAGCGCGGAAGCGCACGAATATCGGATGCGCACCACGCGGTTACCGGCCTCGGGCAACTTCTACATTGTGGATCACGACCTGCACGGCGGACGCGTCGCACGCGGGCCGTTTCTGGTTGGCCAGCGCTATGGCGCCCGGCCACAGATTTCGCGGCCGGACTGGGCCAAAGCAAGTGCCGAGCGCACCGCCGGACGGGCCGAAGCCAAATTGCTCGAACCGGCCGCCGATGGTGCCAGGTTGTGGGTGAAAGAACCGGGCTTCTATCGGGTCAGCGCCGCCATGCTGCAATCGGCCGGGGTCGATCTGGTTGGCGCCAAGACTGCCGATATCGCGATTACCTATCGCGGACGCGGCGTGCCACGGCGAATCAATGCCGAAGGGGCAAGTTTCACCGCTAATTCCAGTATCGACTTCCTGGTGCGGTCGGATTTCTCGCTGTATTCCAGTGAACTGGCTTATCTGGTCAAGGCCGATGGTGTGGGTGTCATCGACATCGCCGACAGTGCCGGGGTGGCGACCGAACAACGTCCGGTCTGGTACTGGGCAAGCGAGCGCTACGCGCCGGATCGTCTGTACAACATCGCCTCGCCCGGCCGCGACCCGTGGCAGGCCGACCGTCTGCTGGCCGAACGCAACGCACCAGCGACGGTGGGGTTGCAACTGACCCCGACCGCCGTAGCCGCGGTTGGTGTTGCCGCGCGCATCGAAACCTCATTGGTCGGTGTCAGCGACTGGCCGGGCCGGGGCAATGACCACCATGTCACTCTGTCGGCCCAGGGGCGGGTGCGCGGCGAAGCGTGGTTCGATGGCAGCAGCCAGCAGTCGCTGACGGTGACGCTGCCGGCCCTGGCCGCGGGTACCCAGACGATCGCCGTTAGCGCGACCGGCAAGACCGGTTTCGACTTTGATCTGGTCCATCTCGACTCGGTCGAGCTGATCTACCCGCGTCTGCCGGTGGCCACCGAGGGGCGGCTGTACATGCAGCGGGCGCAGACCGGCGGCAAGGTGAGTTTGGATCGGCTCGGGATGCAGGTCGGGTCCGGCAGCGACGCGCGGCGGTCGGGCTTCGTCGCCAGTGGTTTTGGCAGTGGCGAAACCATCGCTTATGCCGGCCGCGGGCAGGGTTTCAGCCGACTGCTGGCGGTCGGCAATGCGGTCGGCGGCAAGGTCGTGGTGCCGGTGCTCGCCTCCGCCGATGAATACTTCGTAGCCAATATCGACGCCCTGCCGGTGCCCCGGGTCGAGGCTCTGACCCGTTACCCCGACCAGCGAATCAGCACGTCGGAATACATCATCCTGATGGGCAACAGCGCGGCACCGGAACAACTGCGCAGCGGTGATCCGATCGCGGCATTGCTGGCCCTGCAGCAGTCACGTGGCCTCAGCGCCCAGGCAATCGACGTGAATCAGGTCTACCAGGTGTATGGCAATGGCATGCCGGAAGCCACCGCGATCCGCGCCTTCCTGCAGGATGCTTGGGCCAACCATGGCGCGCGCTATGTGCTGCTGGTCGGCGCCGATACCTACGATTACCAGGACAATCTCGGCCTGGGTTCGATCAGCATGATCCCGACCCTGTACCAGCCGCTCAGCAACGGCATCCAGTTCGCACCCTCGGACAGCGCGCTGGCCGACTTCGACAATGACGGCGTGCCTGAGCTCGCGGTCGGAAGACTGCCGGTAAGGAACACCAACGAACTGCAGGCGATGACCAACAAGCTGCTGGCGATCACCGACAGCAATCCCGGCCGCTCGGCGCTGCTGGTCGCCGGTGCCAGTGACACCACCACCGACTTCAAAGGCATTAGTGATGACTTCGCAACCCGGCTGGCCGGCGGCTGGCAGACCAGCCGCGTCTATGTCGATGACCTGGGGCTGGCCGGAGCAAACAACGCACTGATTTCCGGGCTCAATGCCGGCCACTCGCTGATCAGCTTCGTCGGCCACTCGGCGCCGCAGCAGTGGAGCACCGAAGACCAGACTCTGCTTGGAATCGAACAAGTCGCCAGCTTGGATGGTCGCGTCAGCGACCTGGTCCTGCAGTGGGGCTGCTGGAACAGCTACTTCGTTTCGCCGGAGGCCGACACCCTGGCACATTCCTTCCTGCTGGCCGATGGCCATGGTGCCGCTGCCATGGTGGGCATCTCCACGCTGGGTGAAGTCGGTGCACACGAAGCACTAGGTAAGTCGCTTTACCCGCAGCTGGTTCCTGGCGCCCGCATCGGCGATGCCCTGCTCGCCGCCAAACACAGTCTGGATGGCGAGCAAAGCATCCTGCGCGACATCCTGTTGACCAGTTCCCTGCTCGGCGATCCGGCGATGCCGATCAGGTGAATGGGGACGGAAGACAGAAGACCGAGGTCTGATGGCAGAGGACCGAGGACAGAAAACAAAGGCCGTCGCCCCGGCGAACGCCGGGGCCCAGTCCTGAAGACCGAGAACTGAGGACAGAAGACCGACAAGTCAAAGCAACCGCAACTGCGGTTGCTCTTCGTCCTCTGACCGCGCTGTGCCGGTCGCGCTCACCGGGCCGCCTATTGCGGGTTCTCCCCGCCAGCGATGCACTGCTACGCCGCGACTTGCCCAAGCAGCAACCGACTTTCGGCCCTTCCTGCCCGAAAACTAGGAAATTTCCTAGGAAAATCTAGGAAATTTCGTAGGCAAATTTCAGAAATGGCTGCCAGCAATCGGCAGTTGGACCGCTCTATGCTTCGGTCAGCCAAGGGGAGACGCCAATGAATAACCCAATCGGGTCGAGCACGTACTTTTTACGCCTGTTGCTGGTCGCCATGGTCGGCCTGCTGTTGGCGACTCCCAGCAGCGCCCAGGAGGTCTGCGGCCTGTCCAGTGTCCAGTTCGATGCCTTGCTCGGCGATGGCTTTGAATCCCTGGCGACGCCCAACGCTGCTGCCAGTGGGGTAACGGCGGTGCCGCCGGGCAAGGGCAAGGCCGGCGCACTCGGCCGCGCCGATCTGGGTCGGCCGCTCGGCCACGCCGCGCGCATCCAGGCCGGGGTGGCGCCGACCATCCTTATCCTCTCGCCGGCCGCCGGGGCCAGTCTGCCCGGTCGCGCGTTCGAAGTGCGCGGCACCTTTACCGGGCCGCTCAACACCGGCATCACCGTGAACGGGGTGGCGGCGCGTACCTTCGGCAACCAATGGGTATCGACCGGCCTTAGGCCACCGGCCGGCAGCTTCGCTATCGATGCGGTAGCGCATACCTTCGATGGCCAAACCGCGAGTGCGGCGCGCTCGCTCACCCTGGGCAATGCCGAGCCGCCGCTGGAACTGCGCGCCGCCGCGCCCGGCAACCTGGCCCCGGCCACGGTCGGCTTCAACCTGCGCTTCCAGGCAGGCGCAGTGGTCGCCAGCGTGCAGATCGATTTCGATGGCGATGGCAGTAACGACTACAGCGGGCCGCTGGCCGGGGCGCCGAGCGGATTCCTCTACGCCAACCCTGGCTTGTACACCGCCCGCGCCGAGGCCGTGGTCGATGGCAACCCGGCGGTCAGCGAGGCCAGCGTGGTGATCGCCGATGTCGTCGCCAACCGCCTGCGTGCCTGCGCGGTCTACGGCGAACTGCGCGCCTCGCTCACTGCCAATGATCTCGAAGCCACGCTCGCCACCTTCATCCCGCACCAGCGCGAAGCGCTGCGCCCGTTCTTCACCGCGCTCGGCGATAACCGCCCGCTGTTCGCCACCCGCTTGGGTACCATTGCCAATGGTCTGATCGGCTTCGACCAGGTCACCTTGGTGACGCTCAGCATCGACAACGGCGAGCCGATCGGCAACCAGCTCAACATCGCCGCCGATGGCGAAGGCGTCTGGCGCATCGGCTCGTTCTGAGGCCCATCCCATGCGCACATTCCTGGCCGAGTTCCTGTTCAGCGCGGTGCTCTGGGGTAGTTTGATCACCTGGGGGCTCTGGCGCTGGCGCAAGCACGCGCAGCGCGGCATTGCCCGCAAGCTATTGGTCTTGCCACTATTCTGGTTTGCGCTGCACACCGCGTTCGCGTGGTACGGATTCGTCCTTCCGCCGAGCGGGCGTCTGGTCGACGACACCTCCGGAAAACCCATTCCGAATATGCGAGTGGAAGTCAGGTGGGGCGCTTATCCAGTGTTGGCCTCCATAGGCTACTGCCCAGGCTTTCAGGCGCATTTGACCGACGGCGACGGCACGTTTTCTTTTCCGTTCGTCCCAATGCCTACACTTTTTCTTGGCACTTTGTATCGCGGGCTCAATCCCGTGTTGCCCGGTCGGGTCCGAAACGGGCGCGTGGAGATTTTTCCGGTTTGGCTGAGTGGCGAGATTCGTATCCGACACTACCAACCCGGGCGAGCCGCCGATGACTCCGCTACTGGCGCCGGATGCAAAAACAAGTTTTTACCTCAACATTGGGGTGGTCTGTTGCGTGGAGAACCGCACCCATTCGAGGTGTTGTACAAAGAGGGCTGCATTGAAAAGAAGCCTTGGTCCTATACCAATGCCTTTCTCAGGGAAATGAATCGCCTCCAGTCACAACCGCGTAGGAGCACTACCCAGCACGCTATGCCACCTGAAATTGTGCGATTGATTCGCGAAGAGCTGGGCAACAAATTTTGCCCGGATGTGCGTGGGCCTTGCGTCTATGAGGTCGGTGCCGATGTGCATGATCGGTTCTGTGAATACTTCGAATCAGTTTACGATGACTCTGGGAGAACACAATGAAACTGCTACGCACCGCGCTGTTTGCGTTTTTAATCGCGTCTGGGTCCAACTTCGCCTATGAAATCGGCACCCATGCGTACGTAAGCAAGCTGGGCGTCGATGGTTCGGTGTTGTCGCCAACGAACGCCAAATCAATCGTTCCGCTGCTGGGCTTCGAGCGGCTGGACGCGATCAAGCCGTTCGAGATTGCATTGGTTCCGAGCGGCTTCCTGCGGCAGCGCTATTTCGACAACCTGCCGCTGCCAGCCATCAGCATACTCAGCGAAGATGCTCCTGCGTTGACGGTACGGGAAATCGAGAAGGAAGAACGCAAGATTTTCGAGCGTTTGGCCAATGTGGGTCTGGTGCCCGGCAAGGACGATCCGAGCCTGTTCGAACAGCGTTTCGTAGCTTGGGTGATGCGCGGGGCAGTGCGCGAGGACGACAATGACATCGGACCCTATTCCATCGGGGACCGCGATGGGGACCCATGGAACGTTGTGTTCCGGGCCGCGCGGCACTTCTACGATCCGATCAATAGGCGTGGACTCGACGAGGACTTGACCTGCCTCGCCTTCGGTTGTCGGCCGGCTATTGACTGGGCTGCTGGACGGACCGACGTGCTGAATGGGCCGGGCACCTTGGACACCAGCCGCGAGAATCATTTCAGTTGGCAGGATGCCCGCGACCAGTACTGGTGGGCGCTGACCTACAACCGCAATCCGGATGACACGTTCGCGACCCACGGCGTGTTCCAGCAGATCGAATCGAACGACCGGAAATTGCGTTTCGCGACCACGCTGAAAGCGATCGGCCAGGTGATCCATCTGGCGCAGGATATGGCCCAGCCCCAGCATGTCCGCAACGACAGCCACGGTCCGCCCTTGACCACTGTGGTGACCGGCGACTCGCCGACCGACGGCGCCTTCGAGGCCTACACCGAGGCGCGACTGTTCCGGGATGCCGTGCCATCGCAGTTCACCAACGCGATTCGCCGCTTCGATGGCAGCCTGTTGCAACGCGCCGATATACCCATGCTGAAGGTGAGTGGCAACGTACCCTATCCGGTGCCACGCTTCAGCCGTGTGGTTGAGTACTTCACGACCCAGATCGCTGATGGCTCCACAGCAGCGGGACGCGGCATGGCCGACCTGGCCAATCGCGGTTTCTTTACAGCTTCGACGCTGCCGGTCAACGTGAAAACCGGTGAACCGGACATTGACGCGGCTGCCTTTGACGATCCACCTCCGCCCTTGGACAACACCCCCGGTTTCTACCAGGAGGGCCAGATCGCCCTACCCTTGTTTTTCAACGGCGCTCTGGTGCTGAAACAGAACCTGTTGTTTGGGCCGGTGCCGGATGTTTTGGCGCCGAACTGGAACGCCCAGAGCGGTCTGTTCGCCGCCGATGGCCGGATGCCGCTGCTGACCCGCAGCCAGATGTTCCGCGCGGCCGATCTGATTGCGACACCGACGCCGATCACCCAGGACAGCGTTTTCACGCTATCGAACGAGGTCTTCACCGCCCAGGCCGATGCCCTGCTGCCCCGCGCTGTGGCTTACAGCACCGGATTGATCGACTACTTCTTTCGCGGCCGGCTGGAAGTGACGCCGACCGCGCAGAAGGTATTCGCGGTGTTGAACCAGGGCGAGTTGCATTCGATGGATGCCGAAGGCTATCCGCGTCGCCCGGATGGGCGCATCTTCGGCTTCGAGAAGCTGCGACTGAACGTGCGCAATGTCAGCGAGGCGATCGTCGAATCCGGCCCGGTGGCGCCGCCCTTGCCGCAGACCTCGGGCAACGGGGTATTGGTCGCGGTCGCGCGTTACCACCGCAACACCTGCTACCAGCCCGATCTGAGCGGCGAGCGGCTGCGGGATTTTGCGCCGTCGCCGAGTACCGGCACCGTCACCGAACCGAGCTGCCCGCCGGATACCACCCCGCGCACCGGTTTTCAGGAGATCGCGGTCTCGGCGCCCCTGACCATCACCAACGTCGCCGACCTGCCCGGCGGCGAGGGTGTGGCTGGGCCGGCGCTGCCGGTCGAGAAGGTATTCGACTTCAGCGCGGACCCGATCCCGGTCAATGCCACCGACCTGTTCATCCAGGTCGTCTATCGCGGCGCGCTGGGCGAAGAACCCGACGGCATCGCCCTCGGCAGCTACGACGTGCGCGAACCAGCCTTCGTCGGCATCTGGAACAACACCGATTACTACTGGAATGTCGGCGCGTCGCAGTGGGTGTTCCACCTCGGCGGGCTGTTCCCGTTCCAAAACGCGGACTTTCTGCGGGTGTGTACCGGGGCGGCGGCGGACAGCCGCTTCGCCTGGTTCGGCGAGCCGGTCGCCGGGGCGCCGATCCTGGGCGTGCCGGTGCCCGATCCCGGCGTGGTGCGCCTGGCCCTGCTGTTTGCGATCCCCGCCTCGCCCACCCAGCAGTTCAGCGTGCGGGTCACCCCGGTGATGAATGCGCCCACTCCCAGCGCCCCGCAGCGCAGTTGGTTCACCCGTGGCGCCATTCATCAGGCCGGACGGGAATCGATCCCGGCAGCGATGCTGGCCGCGCCGCTGACCTGCGCCGACAATCCCGCCGCGAGCACGGACACCTGGTGCCAGCAGCCGGTCGAGCGGCGTCGCGGTCAGGCCTTTGGCCAGCTCATCGCCCCGGTGCTCTACGACACCAGCAACGGCAACATCACGCCACCCGATGTCGATGTCCCGCCTGCGCTGCCGACCTTCCCCGGCGTACGCGTGGCCGAGACCGGCACCCTGCGCTACAACGATGCCGTGCTCGCCGCCTGCCCACCACCACCAACCCAAAACCCCGCGGCCGCGGCCCTGATCGAACTGCTGGAAACCGCCGCCGATCTGGGCATTCCGATCGATTGAGGCGAAGGCAGCCAGGCTTTTGTGGGAGCGACGGGCACGTCGCGACTATGCCAGACAGCGACTGTCGCGACGTAGCCGTCGCTCCCACAACTGCGACGTCGCTCCGGCCCTTCGACAGGCTCAGGACAGGCCGGGCGGCGCCCGCGCCGGGACCTAGTGCTGGGGCGTCGGCAAGGTTGGAACTGGGCCCCGGCGTTCGCCGGGGCGACGGCTCCGGTGTCATCTGCCTTCTGTCCCCGGGCCTCGGTCTTCTGTCCTCCGTCCTTTGTCTTCTGCTAGCGCCGGGCGCTGAGCAGCCACCAGCCGAGTACCGCGCCGGCGCCGGCCAGGCCGCCGAGGTGGGCGAAGTGGGCGATGCCGGGTAGTTGTCCGCTCAGGCCGAGGTAGAACTCCAGCGCCGCGTACAGTGCGGCGAACAGCCAGGCCGGCATCGGGATCGGCGGGAACAGCGGGATCACCTTGCGCCGCGGAAAGGTGACCGCGTAGGCGAGCAGCAGGCCGAACACGCCGCCGGAGGCGCCGATGGTGGGCTGGTTGGCCGCCTGCAGTGCATCGACGCCGAGTTGGGCCAGGGCCGCGCCGAGTACGCTTGCGGCATACAGAAGCAACAGTTGGCGAGGCCCATAGACCCGTTCCAAATCGCCGCCGAACCAGTGCAGGGCGATCATGTTGAAGGCGAGATGGAACAGGCCGCCATGCAGAAAGGCGTAGCCGGCCAGTTGCCAGGGCCGAAACCCGGCGCCCAAGGGCCACAGCGCCAAATTCCCGAGTAGCCAGTCCGGCGTCATCGGGGTGAGCAGATAGACGACCACGCAGATCGCGATCAGGGTCGGGGTGACGATCGGCGAAGACGGACGAAACGCGGTCGGATGCATGCAACTCCTGGTCGCGGCGGCAGTAGCGGATTCAGTTCTTGGCGTTCAGGCGGATGAAGGCGAGGAACTCGCTGCGGGTGCGAGCGTCTTCGCGAAAACTGCCGAGCATGGTGCTGGTGACCATGCTGACCCGGGTCTTGTGGATGCCGCGGGTGGTCATGCACTGGTGCGCCGCATCGATCACCACGCCCACGCCGCGTGGTTTGAGTACGGCCTCGATGCAGCCGGCGATCTCGGCGGTGAGCTTTTCCTGCACCTGAAAACGCCGCGCATAGGCCTCGACCACGCGCGCCAGTTTACTGATTCCGACAACTTTGCTGTCGGGTAGATAACCGACATGGGCGCGGCCGATGATCGGCGCCATGTGGTGTTCGCAGTGCGATTCGAATTCGATGTCGCGCAACACGATCAGTTCGTCGTAACCGGCGACTTCCTCGAAAGTGCGCGCCAGGTACTCGCGCGGGTCGATCGCGTAGCCGCTGAACCAATCGCCGTAGGCTTCGACCACGCGCCGCGGCGTGTCGCGCAGGCCTTCGCGGTTCGGGTCTTCGCCGGACCAGCACAACAGCGTACGTACCGCCTGTTCGGCCTGCTCTCGGGAAACGGATTTGCGTGCAGTGCTCATGCTCTGTTCCTCGCGATACAACGCACATGGTAACGGCCATTGCCATCCGCGACCGCAGCGGGCGGCCACGCGGGTGGCCCACCCGTTGAATCGCGCACGGCGATCAGTCGGAATCGAACAGTGCCGCGATATCTTCCGGTGTGATCACCAGGCCTTCGCTGTCGGCGTCGTTGAGCAGGGCCGCGGCCAGTGCCGCCTTGCGTGCCTGCAGTGCCTGGATTTTCTCTTCTACGGTGCCGGTGCAGATCAACCGGTACACGAATACCGGTTTGTCCTGGCCGATCCGGTAGGCGCGATCGGTGGCCTGGGCCTCGACCGCCGGGTTCCACCAGGGATCGTAGTGGATGACGGTGTCGGCTGCGGTCAGGTTGAGCCCGACCCCGCCGGCGCGCAGGCTGATCAGAAACACCGGCACCTCGCCCGACTGGAACGCCTGCACCGGCGCGTCGCGGTCGCGGGTGCTGCCGTCGAGGCGAGTGAACTCGATGAAGCGTTCGTGCAACTCGGTCTCGATCAGGTCGAGCATGCGGGTGAACTGCGAGAACACCAAGACGTGCTTGCCGGCCGCGACCAGCTCGTCGAGCATGTCCAGCAGCCGCGACAGTTTGGCCGACTCTTCCACCGCCTGCGCCGCTTCCAGGTCGAGCAGGCGCGGGTCGCAGCAGGCCTGGCGCAGTTTGAGCAGGGCATCGAGCACGACGATGCCGCTGCGGCCGATGCCCTGCTCGCTGATCGCCTGCTGGATGCGTTGATGCTGCAACAAGCGCAGACTCTCGTAAAGGTCGCGCTGGGCACCACCGATGTCGATGGCCTCGGCAATCTCCAGCTTGGGCGGCAGGTCGCGGGCAACCTGTTCCTTGGTACGTCGGAGCAGAAACGGCTGCACGCGCCGGTTCAGGCGCTGCTGACAGTCCTGGTCGCCGTGCTTTTCGATCGGCGTGCGGATCAGTCGGGTAAAGCTCTTTTCGTCGCCGAGCAGTCCGGGCACGGCAAAATCGAGCAGCGACCACAATTCGCCCAGGTGGTTCTCGACCGGGGTGCCGGTCAGGCACAGGCGCTGCCGCCCATTGAGCGTGCGCGCAACGGTCGCCGCCAGCGAGCGCGGATTCTTGATCGCCTGCGCCTCGTCCAGCGCGATGATTCCATAGCGTTGTTCGGCGTGCAGATCGCGGTCGCGCACCAGCAGCGTGTAGCTGGTCAGGACCAGGTCGAATTCGCCCAGGGTTTCGAAATCGCGGGTGCGCAGCGGTCCCTGCAGGGTGAGTACGCGCAGACCCGGTGCGAAGCGCTCGGCTTCGCGTCGCCAGTTCGGCAGCACGCTGGTCGCGGTCACCACCAGCGCCGGCCCCATGTCCGGGTCGGCGGCACGCTGGCAACTGACCTGGGCGAGCAACTGGATGGTTTTGCCGAGGCCCATGTCGTCGGCCAGGATGCCGCCGAGCTGGTAGCCATACAGCGCCGAGAGCCACTCCAGTCCGCGCGCCTGGTAAGGGCGCAGGGCCGCGGTGAAATACACTGGCAACTGCGGTGGTTGTGGTGGCTTAAGTTCGGTGTAGCGCTGTGCGATGGCGTGCAGATGCTCGTGGCCGAGCAGGCGCTGGCTTTGCGCCAACTGGTCGAGCAGCAACAGGGCGGCCTGGCGCGCCCGCGGCAGGCGTAAGTGGCCGGCTTCGTCGAGCTCGCTGTCCATCGCCAGCTCGAGCACCGGCGCGAGCAGGGCGCGCAGTCGCCGGACCGGCAGGGCGACCCGGCGGTGTTCGTCGATCGGCGCCAGCCACACCGTGTGCTCGGTCTCCTGGGCGCTGGGCTTGAGCGGGAAGTTCGGCGAATCGAGCGCCTTGAGCAGGATCGGCAGCAGGCTGACGCGCTCGCCGTCGATCTCGATGCCCAGATCGAAATCGAACCAAGCGTTGCCGGCAGTCTCATCCACGCGCGTATAAAACGCCGCCGGCTCGGCGTCGATCCGGATCGGGAATCCGCTGTCGGCGGCGATGCGGAAGCCGAACTCCAGCAATTGCTCGGCAAGATGCAGGAACAGGCTGACCTGGTCGCTGGCCTGCCAAGTGTCGAACACCCAGTCGTCGTCGCGTTGCTCGCTGGCATCGACTGCGCTGTAGCGCGCCGAACGAATCGGCGTCAGCCCGATCTTGCGCAGCCTGGCGACGGCCTGGCGCTCGAATTCCAGGTCGGGTTCACGGGTTTCGCCGAGCGCGGAATAATCGAAACCGAGGCGTAGGGCGCAAAGTTTCTCGTGCAGGTCCTGGCGGCGCACGCGCAGTTCGGCGACCGCTTGCGGTCGCGGTCGTGGTCCTACCTCCTGGGCCTGGCGCTCGCGTACCGTGGCGGTGCGGCCGGCCACCGCCAGCAACGCCGCGGTGTGCTTGCACCATTGAATGGCGGCGCAGGTGCAATGCGACTCGAAGCTGCGCTTGCCTTCGCTTTCGCGGCCGACCACCTCGACCAGCCAGGGTTCGTCGCGCGCGCTTTCAACTGCGCCGTGCAGGGTCACCTGGTTTGCGCCGCTGTTGACCGACCATTCGAGCACGGCGTCGCGCGCTGCCAGGTCTCGGCCAGCGTTGCGCACGCTGGCCTGAAAATAGCGATCCAGCTCATCGAGCGAATAGGGAAACTGTGCTTGCCCAGGCATTACGCCAATCATCTCCAGCGATCAAGCCCGCCAGCTTACGCACTCGGGCGGCACTTGGGAACCGCTGCGCCGGACCGTTGTGCCGAATCAGACTGCCAGGCCCGGGGTGCGGGCAAACTGCCGAACCCGCACCTATCCGGCCGATCGGCGCGCAACCTTCGCTGTCGATCGCAGCAATCTGCGCGCGGAGTCGGTTGGAGCGGCCGGGCGTGCTTGCCCCGGGCGATTTGTTGGCGCTGGTTCGCACCCGCGAAACCTGGTGTTCCGGCTAAACTGGCCGGCCCGATTGCGAGTGCCTGCCGTGCATCCGTTCCCCGTCCTGCCCGACTATGATTTTCCGGCTGGTTTTTTCCAGCACCGGTCGGGTCACCGGCAGCATTATGTCGATGTCGGGCAGGGCCCGACCGTGCTGATGCTGCATGGCAATCCGTCCTGGAGCTATTACTACCGGCATCTGCTCAAGTCGCTGTCCGGCGAGTATCGCTGCATCGCGCCGGACCACATCGGCATGGGCCGTTCGGACAAGCCGTCCGCGGGCCAATATGACTATCATCTGGCGCAGCGGGTCGAGGATCTCGATGCGTTGATCGAACATCTGGTCGCCGAGCGCGGTCTGCCGGAAAGCGGCATCACCCTGGTGCTGCACGATTGGGGCGGGATGATCGGCATGGCCTGGGCCTGTCGTCATCCGCAGCGGGTGGCGCGGCTGGTGATCCTGAATACCGGGGCTTTCCCCAATCCCAAGGCGCGGCGCCTGCCCTTGGCCCTGCGCCTGGTGCGCGACTCGGCGTTCGGCGCCTGGCTGGTGACCCGGTTCAATGCCTTCGCCTGGGGCGCGACCCGCTTCGGCGTTTGCCGTCGCCTCGATCCGGCGGTGCAGGCGGCGCTGCTTTCGCCCTACGACAGTCCAGCACACCGGATCGGGACGCTCAAATTCGTTCAGGACATTCCGCTGACACCATCCGATCGCGGTTTCGAGCTGGTGCGTGCCACCGGTGCCGCGCTGCCGCAATTTGGCGACCGTCCGGCCGCCATTTTTTGGGGGCTGCGCGACTTCGTATTCGATCAGGCGTTTTTGGCGGTGTGGCGCAAGCTGTTGCCGGCGGCACGGCTTGCGACCTACGCCGATGCCGGCCACTATGTGCTCGAAGACGCCCACGAACGCATCGTTCCGGAATTGCTTGATTTTCTGCGCACCACCGATTCGGGCCGGTCGGCCGCTGGCCAGCACCGGTAGCGCCAACCCGGCGCTGTCGGATACAGACTGGCGCGCGCTCTGCTCGCGCGCACGGTGGCTCAGGTGTTCTAGGCTTATCCCGTCAACGCGACCGGTGTCCGGTCGGACGTCTACCGTGCAAAGGACTTGAAATGGACAAGAGCGAAATCGTTGCCAACTGGTTGCCGCGCTATACCGGTGTGCCGCTGGAGGAGTTCGGCGAGCACATCTTGCTGACCAATTTCGGCCACTACCTGGAAGTATTCGCCGAAATCATGGGGGCGGGCACGGTGCGCGGGCGCGAGCGGCCGATGCAGACCATCACCGCCGATGGCATCACCCTGATCAACTTCGGCATGGGCAGCGCCAATGCCGCCACGGTCATGGACCTGCTGTCCGCGATCGCGCCGAAGGCGGCACTATTTTTGGGCAAGTGCGGAGGATTGAAGCGCAAAAATGCCATCGGCGATCTGGTGCTGCCGATCGCCGCCATTCGCGGCGACGGTACGTCCAACGATTACCTGCTTCCGGAAGTGCCGGCGTTGCCGGCATTCAGTCTGCAGCGTGCGGTCTCGACCATGATCCGCGATCTCGACCACGATTACTGGACCGGCACCGTCTACACGACCAATCGTCGGGTCTGGGAACACGACGAAGCGTTCAAGGAATACCTGCGCAAGACCCGGGCGATGGCGATCGACATGGAGACTGCGACCATTTTCGCGACCGGGTTTGCCAACAGTATTCCGACCGGCGCGCTGCTGCTGGTCAGCGATCAACCGATGGTTCCGGAAGGGATCAAGACCGAGGCATCCGACCGCAAGGTGACCAACGAATTCGTCGATCGGCATGTGCGCATCGGCATCGAGGCGCTGCGCCTGATCCGCCGCCACGGCAAGAGCGTCAAACATTTGCGCTTCGATGACTGAGCTGGGCGCTCAGCTTCGGCTCGGTGGCAAGGGATTGCTTCGCCGCAGCGCCAGTACACCCCGGCGCCGCAACCGGTCAGAAACCGATCTGTAGCAGGATCAGCGTCGGGCTGGCCGATGGATCCTTGGCGTCGGTTTGCACCCGGCACAGAAATCCGCGGCTGGCCTCACTGGTCAAGCCCTTGTCGACGGTGACCTCAGACTGGATGCTGAAAATGCCCTGGCCTTCGTCTTTGAGGGCGGCCAGCCACTTGGTCTTGTCCTTGACAAAGGATTCGCCGGTCATCTGCTGGCTGATGCCATCGCTGCAGGTTTCGACGATCGCATCGTTGATGCCGCCGCCGCAGCCCGACAGAAATGCGGCTACCCACAGAACACCGACCAGGCCAAGCGGTCCTTTTCCAATCAGACTTGTCATCGGCTTCGAGCCCCCGTTTGGCTGCCTGCCGACAATCTAGCGCATCCATCGGCCTGTCTCAATGCACAATCGGGGCAAGCATGCAAACCAATTGTGTAGCCCTGCGGGCGCGATCAGGCGGGCGGATCGGCCCGGGCAACACTCACCAATACCGACCCAAATACCACCAGGGCGACGCCGCACCAACCGAGCAGGGCGATTTGCTCGGCCCGGACCAACCCCGGGCGCAGCCAACTGAAGGCAGCGATGGCAGCCACTGTCAGCATCGGGGTCAAGGCCAGAACCACGCCCACCCGCGAAGCCTGCCAGTGCGCCAGGGCTTCGGCGAAGGCGCCGTAGGCACCGATCGTGTTGAGGCAGCAATAAAACAAGGCCCAGCCGTGCAAGGCATCGAGCGTGAGCAGGGTCGTCGGCCGCGCCATCGGCAGCAGCAGTAGCGAGGCAACGGCGTAGATAAACAGTAGCAAGTGCTGTGAGCCGAGATGATTGAGCAACTGCTTCTGAAGCAGGGCATAGATCGCCCAGACCAGGGCAGCGCCGAACACGATCAGTGCACCCAGCGCGTAGTTCTGGGCGATTCCCTGGGTCTGTCGGGATTGATCGAGGGAAAAGCCCAGCAGACCGATCGCGACCAGGGTCAGACCGGACCACTGCACGGCGCTGAAGCGCTCCCGAAACACCAGAACGCCGCCGAGCGCGAGCAACAGCGGTGCCGCCTGGATCAGCAACTGGGCATTGGCTGGCGTCGTGTATTCGATGCCGAACAGATAGCCGACGAAGTTGCCGGTCAACATCACTGCCGCCACCAACATCATCCACCAAATACGGCGGCCGTGGCCGCGGTAGGCGGCAAGGCCATGGCGCAGCGCCAGCCACAGCGCGAGCGCCACTGCGGCACTCACAAAGCGGATCCAGGTGATTGTCCAGGCGTCGACCTGCTCGAGCGCGAGCTTCAGCGAAATCGGCAGGGTCGACCAGAACAGGGCGGTGACCGAAGCGAGCAGCAGACCCAGTCGCCAGCGTCCCGAAGTTTGATGCAGGGCCATGAAATCCCGACGATGGAAGATGTGGAGAGGGTGGCCGGCGCCGCGGCGGAAGCAAGGCTAACAGCAGTCGTTGGCGGGCAGCCAGGATCGGTTGGGGGTGCCGGAGTTAAGCCACAATTCACCGCCCGGCGCCCACACTGGCAAACGACACGAGGAGTCGATCATGAAGCGCCTGGCCTTGGTTCTGCTTGCTGTTTCGCTTGCCGCCTGCACCACCTATCAGGGTTATGGTTACCGCGACGACGGCTATTACGACGATCGCTACTACGAGGGCCCCAACGTCTACCGCGGCTCGCCGGCGCAGGATCGCTATTACTACGATGACTATGGCTACAGCGGCTACGACGGCTTCGGCTATGGCGCCTACCCGTACTACTACTCGTCGTTGTGGCCGATTTATCACGGCTACTACGATCCGTTCTACAACCCGCATTTCCACTACGGCATCACTTACTTTCCGCGCAGCTACTACGGTTTCGGCTACGGTGGATTCGGCTACCCGCGCTATCAGCCCTACGCGCCCTACCGCTATAGCTGGTACGACAACTACTTCGGGTTCGGCTTGCACCACGAGCGCCGCGACCATCGTCGCGGCGATTCACTCGGGCAGCGTTCGGCATTCGGCAGCGCGCGCAATCAGGCCGAGCGCATGGCCGTCTGGACTGGGGCGGATCGTATTGGCCAGGGCAACGGTCGGTTTCGCGGGCAACGGCCGGCGAACGAAACTGGCGTGCGCAATCGCGGTCAGCGTGGTCCGGTCGTGCCGCAGCGCTCGGGCCCAATGACACCAGCGCGTGGGCAAGTGCCAGCGCCGCGTCCAAGCAGTCGGCAATACGATCGTGGCGGCCGCAACACCCCGGTTCCGCAGGCGAATGCCCTCGGTGCGCCCTCCGACCGCGAACCCAACCGGGCCTGGCAAAGCGATCAGCGCTTGCCAAGGTCGCCTGGCGCAGGACCGGCGGGCCGAGATGGGCGTTTTCGCGAGGCGCGGATCGGTGCCTTTCCGGTCGTGCGGCCCGCCCGCGACGCACCGGCCACCTTGGTCGATCAAGGCGGCAGTGCTATTCCCTCCCGTCGTGCTTTCCGCCCCGCCGCCGCGCCGGCCACACTCGACCGTGACGATGCGGTGGGTTCGGTGGGGCCGGGCTCGCGGAGCGCCAACCGGCCGCACGTCGAAGCCCAGGATCGTCGCCAATTCAATCAGCCCCAGGCCGCCTGGCCGGCGAACGCGGTTCGACCGTCGGTTGAGGCGCAGCCGCGCGCCGATCGCTTACCGCCGGCCACGGGCGGCGGTTATCGGTCACCGGCCCCGGGCAGCCGACCCCGGTCGGATTTGCGTGCCGGCCCAACCGCACCAGCGGCACCCCAGTATCGACTTGTTCAGCCTGCACCCGCTGCACCCGCGCGGCGGCCCGAGCGTTCGCGTCGGGACGAGGGCGATGCCGATGAGGGCGCACGTCGGCGCCCACGTTGAGCCGAATCGAATCGGATAACAGCAAAAAAAATGGCCCCGAAAGGGGCCATAAGGGGAGGAGAAACCTGGAACAAAACCAACCCCGGTCCAGTGGGGCCTTCCACACGATCCGGCATTACGCGGCCAATTGCGCCAAGGCGGCACTCAATCGGGCTTGCTTGCTGGACAGGCGTTCGCCGTCCGCGTCGACCAGATCGTCGTCCCGTCCAATGACCCGGTCGAGCTCCAATTCGACGCGGCCGATCTCGATCAGAAGATCATGTCGCACTGAGATTGGGTCCATACCAAGCATCGCAAACTGACGGTTCATGATGGCCTCCGTGGAGCGGACAACGCCCACGAACTGGTCAAAGCAGAAGCCGTGCCAAGCCCCACCAGTGGCAATAGGGAAGGCGGGCCGGCGCGGGCCGGCGGAGCGAACCCGGACACCACGAACGCCACATCGCAGAATGCGGGATCCGGTCACAATTTCGCGCTGGCGACTGTGCTGGAATGCCCTTGACGCGCGTGAGCGCGCCAGGCTGTCGAGTTACTGGCGCCCGGCAAGTTTAGGTCCTCAAGGATTCCCCCTGTTCCCTCAAAGACCGCCGGGCGCCAGCCTCTCCAGGGATTCTGTGCCGATTCGCAAAACGCCGATCTGTAAAACGATGTGTGGCAGCGGCGATATCCCTCCGAACTCAGGCATGCTGCGTCAGCGGTAACGGGCAAGCAGAGCCGGCAAGCGACCCGTTGGGTCAGTGCGCGAGCAGAAAGCGGGCCAAAAACTGCCTGCGTGCCGAACATTCACAATTGCCTGCCAGGCTTCACTCTGGAATGATTCCGCGCGTCGAACGGGATTCCCGCCGTGCTGCCCCTTTCGCCCGGGTCGCCGGCATCCCCTGACGCCACCGAGGCGCGCCATCTTGCCCGCCCGCCACCCCCAAACGACGGCCCTGGCCCCAAACATGCGATTTCCTGAAACGTTTGACGTGATCGTGGTCGGTGGCGGTCACGCCGGCACCGAGGCCGCGCTGGCAGCGGCGCGCAGCGGCGCGCGCACCTTATTGCTCAGCCACAACATCGAAACATTGGGGCAGATGAGCTGCAACCCCGCGATCGGCGGCATCGGCAAGGGCCACCTGGTGAAAGAAGTAGACGCGCTGGGCGGCTTGATGGCGCAAGCCGCCGATCTGTCCGGTATCCACTGGCGCGTGCTCAACGCCAGCAAGGGCCCCGCGGTGCGGGCGACGCGCTGTCAGGCCGATCGTGCCCTGTACAAGGCGGCGGTGCGCTCGACCCTGGAACGCGCGCCCAACCTCAGCCTGTTTCAGCAAGCGGTAGACGATCTGATCCTGGAGGGCGATCGCGTGGTCGGGGTCATCACCCAGATCGGCCTGCGCTTTGGTGCCGCCAGCGTGGTGCTGACCGCCGGTACCTTCCTCGCAGGGCGCATTCATGTCGGATCGGAGCAGTACAGTGCCGGTCGCGCCGGCGATCCGCCGGCTCAGACCCTGGCGCTGCGCCTGCGCGAGCTGGCGCTACCGGTCGGTCGGTTGAAGACCGGGACACCGCCACGCATCGACGGCCGCTCGATCGATTACCAGGGACTGGCAGAACAAGCGGGTGATGTTCCGCTACCGGTTTTTTCGTTTCTGGGTGATGCCGCCAGTCATCCCGCGCAGCGCAGTTGCCACATCACCCACACCTCGGAGCGCACCCACGCGATCATTCGCGCCGGGCTCGACCGTTCGCCCCTGTACACCGGACAGATTGAAGGTTCCGGTCCGCGCTATTGCCCGTCGATCGAAGACAAGGTGGTGCGTTTCGCCGAACGGGACTCGCACCAGATCTTCATCGAACCCGAGGGACTGAACACGTTTGAGGTTTATCCCAACGGTATCTCAACTTCGCTGCCGTTCGACCTGCAACTGGCCCTGGTGCGCTCGATCAAAGGCTTCGAACACGCACACATTACCCGTCCCGGCTACGCAATCGAATACGATTACTTCGACCCGCGCGCGCTCAAGCCGTCGCTGGAGACCAAGGCAATCGCTGGACTGTTCTTCGCCGGTCAGATCAATGGCACCACCGGCTACGAAGAGGCCGCGGCCCAGGGCCTGATCGCCGGCTTGAATGCGGCGCGCCTGAGCCGAGGACAGGCGTCATGGACGCCGCGCCGCGACCAGGCCTACATCGGCGTGCTGATCGATGACCTGACCACCAATGGCACGATCGAGCCGTACCGCATGTTTACTTCGCGTGCCGAATATCGCCTGCACCTGCGCGAGGACAACGCCGACCTGCGGCTGACCGAAATCGGACGCGAGCTGGGCCTGATACCAGACCAGCGCTGGCAGGCGTTCGCCGAAAAACGCGATGCCATCGAGCGGGAAAGCGCGCGCCTGCGGACGCTGTGGGCGGCGCCCGGCAACGCGCTCGGCGCGGCGCTTGCGGATCAGCTTGGGCTGAGCCTTAGCCGTGAAGCCGCCGCGCTGGACCTGCTGCGCCGCCCGGAAATCGATTATGCCGGATTGATGCGGGTCGAGGGGTTCGGGCCGGCGGTGCCGGATGCGCAAGTGGCGCAGCAGGTCGAAGTGCAAATCAAGTACGCGGGTTACCTGGACCGCCAACAGAGCGAAATCGACCGCCAACTCCGCCATGAGGGCCTGTCGATTCCGGATGGGCTGGATTTCCGCCAGGTGCCGGGATTATCGGCCGAGGCTTGGCAAAAATTGAGTGCCTTGCGGCCCCAGACCATCGGCCAGGCCGCGCGCATTGCCGGCATCACCCCGGCTGCCGTTTCGCTACTGCTGGTGCACCTGCGCCGACGCGGCTAAGGCTACACTGCGCGCACAACCGGCGCCGCCATGAACGAACCCACCGACCTTGCCGAAATCGCCCAGCGTCTGATGGCGCTCAAGGTCGAGCATCGCGATCTCGACCTGGCGATCGAACGACTCGCGCGCGATCCCGAGATCGACCAATTGCAGCTCACCCGCATGAAAAAGCGCAAGCTCAGGATCAAGGACATGATCGGCATCTACCAGTCGCGACTGATTCCCGATCTGGATGCGTGAGTGCGGGATGGGGAACGGGGAACGAAGAACGAAGAACGGGGAACGGGGAACGGGGTGAAGCATGGTTTGTGCTGAGCGCAGCGGTGTTCAAAGGGCGGAGCCAGTCAGCACAACGATTCGAAGCGCGCGACCGTAGGGTGGATAAGCGCAGCGCATCCACCATCCAACGAATTGCCACAAGCCCTAAGCTAGCCAAGCGCCGTGTTTATCTGCCCTGCCTCCACCGAACTGGCGCTGTGGTGGATTCAGCGATGGTGGATGCGCTGCGCTTATCGACCCTACGTCCTTGTTGCGCTTCGCTGCGCTCAGCACAACCTACGCGGTGGTGTCGCTGGCCCGTTCCGGGTCGCAGGTCAGCTTCAAAATCGAGTGGCGCAGGTCGCGACTCAGAATCAGCTTGGCGTCGCTGGCCATGCTGTCGAGTTCGGTACCGAAATCAAGTCGGGCCTGATCGTCCAGCCAGACGATCCGCCGCGCTTTCAGGGTGTTGATGAAGCCGCGAAACAGACTGCGGTCGAAGAATTCGGGCGCCGCCTGGGTGTGTAGCAGCGACAGCCGCTGCGCGGTGTGCTGGCATTGGGTTTCGAGCTGGGCCGAACTCAGTGCCCGCGGCCCGCATTTGACCAACAGCGCCAGCGCGATGTAATAGCGCTCGAATGCCTGCGACAGACTCATCGCCAGTACCCGCAATCGGTAGGCCTCATCGGTCTGACCGACCCGGCGGCGTAAGTGCTTGCCGTCTTCGTCCTGTTCCAACAGCCCAAGCGCCAGAAATTCGCTTATGGACTTTTCTATCTCGACGACAAAGCCATCGGCATCCCAAGCCAGGTACAGCTCGTTTTGGATGAACGGGTAGATGAATCGACCGAGCCTGGTCACGGTCGCGTGTTGCAGGCGGCGATTATTGAGAAAACAACAGGCGATCCAGCCGGGTGCGGCCAGCAGATGCAATACGTTGTTGCGGAAATAGCTGAGCATGACCGCCTGCTCGCCCTCGGCGCGCAGCAGGTCGCCAAGCGGATGCCGCACCCGTTCGATCACCCGCATGCGTTCGCCATAGCGGATCACCTCGGCCCCGGACAAAGGGCTCACCGTAACCCGGTCCGAATAGGGCAGGGCCGCGAGCAGATGCTGAATCAGCTCGATCTGCCGGCCGAGGTCGTCTTCGGCCATGGCATGCTTGGGTGTCGCCAGCAGCGCCAGCGCCAGCAGGTTGACCGGATTGACATCGGCGCTGCGATTGATGTTGGTGGCGATCCGGTCGGCCAGGCGGTCGACACTGTCGGCGAACCAGGCGGGGCGTTCTTCCTTGTTGGCATCTTCGCGCCAGCTTGGTGCCTCCGTGTCCAGGAACGGCAGCAACTGGATCGGCTCGCCGAAGCTCACTGCCACCTTGCCGTATTGCTCGCGTAGAAGCTTGAGCGAACGCAGCAGGCCGAACAGAGACTCCTTTTCCTTGGGTTTTCCGGACAGCTCGCCGATATAGGACTTGCCCTCGAGCAGGCGCTCATAACCGATGTAGACCGGCTGGAACAGCACCGGTCGGCGCGCCCCGGCCAGAAAACTGCGCAGGGTCATCGCCAGCATGCCGGCGCGCGGTTCGAGCATGCGACCGCTGCGACTCCGCCCGCCCTCGATGAAGTATTCGAGCGAGACGCCGCGCTGAAACAACTGCCGCACGTACTCGGTGAACACCGCCGAATACAGCGCGTTGGCCTTGAAACTGCGACGCAGAAAAAACGCCCCGCCCTTGCGCAGCAGGCTGCCGATAAACGGCAGGTTGAGATTGACCCCGGCCGCGATATGCGGCGGCACGATGCCGTTCTCATAGAGCAGATAGGACACCAGTAGGTAATCCATGTGGCTGCGGTGGCAGGGCACGTAGATGACTTCGTGGCCGGGCGCGGCCTGCTTGAGCGTGTCGAAGTGGTGGACCTGGATGCCGTCGAACAACTTGGTCCAGATCGTGCGAAGTACGAAAGAAGCCGAGCGCACCGCCGGATGCGAGTAGTCGGCGGCGATCTCCCAGGCGTAGCTGCGCGCGCGGCCCTCGGCCTGCTCCAGCGAAAGCGATTCGCGACTGGCGGTCGCACGTAGCGCGTCGCGCACGCTTTCTGCGTTCATTACCGCGTCGATCAGGGTGCGCCTATGCGAAAGATCGGCGCCGATCACGGCGGTGCGCAACTTGGCAAAGCGCGCGCGCATCACCCGGCTGGCCTTGCGCACCGTGCGTTCGACGTTCAGTCCCTCGTTGACCACGTCGCGCAACTGGATCGGTTCGGAGAAGTGCACGATGGTGTCGCGGCCATTCAGGATCACCGCGAGCAGTCGGCGGAACCGCCCGACCACGCTCCAGTTTTCCGAAAACAGCACCCGAAACCAGCCGGATTCGCGGGCCGGGGCGCGACCGACAAAAATCGACACCGGAACCACCTGCACTTCGAGCCGGGGATTGGCCTTGACCGCACGGACCAGTTGCGCCAGGCCCTCGGAGTGGGTGCGGTTGCGTGGACGCCGGAAAATGCCATCGCGGCGCGAAAGCGCGAGCACCGAACGCCACTTGCGCAGGTGACCGCCGGCCAGCGGCCGCAGTGGCGGCGGCAACTGGTGCTCGCGGCAGGCCTGTTCCAGGATCAGGATGTTGGAGATGCCGTAGCGCTCAAGAAGGTAGACCAGCAAGGGGCCACGTCCGGCCAACAGCTCCAGCGGCTGCGCCGGTTCGGTGCGAATGGTCAGCCATGGGTGGATCAGCCAGCCGAGCGCCCGCCACAGCCACGGCGTCGGGGCGCGGGCCGCGGCGTCAGGGATGACAGGGAGTGGCTGGCTGGCCATGTTGCGCAAGGGAATGCAGCCGCGTCCGGCGGAGTGGCTGCTCAGTCCTGGTCGGTTTCGACCGGGGCCGCAGCTTGGTCGCCACTGGCCGCCTTCTCACGCATTTTGTTCAGCGAATTCCGGTCGTACCAGCGGCCCTCGAACAGTTCGAGTTCGCTCTCGAAATCGAGCGTGGAGTCGAACAGGGAGTAGCCGACCTTGACCCGAGCCTGATTGCCCTCGTTGGAGACCAGTTCGGTTCTGGCGCTATCCAGGGCCCGATCCACGGAAAATCCGTAGATATCGAAAATCTGCTTGAGCCCGGCGGCGGCCACGCCGGCCTTTTCCAGCATTTGGTCGAAGTCCATGGCGCGCACCTGGTCCAGACTCTCCAGTTTCAATGCGCGCGCGGTATTGCACAGCACGCCGATCGATTTCTGAGCCAGGGCGGCGTCGGTAAAGGGCGCGGTTTCCATCCAGTGGGCAAAAGCGTCGACGCCCTTGACCGCCTGCTGCTTCTGGTCTTCGCTCAGGTCCTCGCTCTGTTGCAGTGCCGAAACCAGAATGCCCCTTCCGATGCCGACCATCATCGGCATCTGCATGGCGGCTTCCTTGCGGAACTTGTCCATTTGCGGCTCCAGCTCTGCCCACAGCTTTTGCTCGGCATCGGGCGCGGTCAGGCGTTCCATGTCGGCCTTGAACTCGGCACGGTCGGCGTCGGTGATCGGCTTGGCGTCCAGCTTGGCCTGCCACTCTGCACGGAATTGCGGCAGATACTGTGGCGGCACCGAGGCCTCGACCAGGGCCTTGAAGTTGTTTTCGCGCAGATTGCGGATGTTGCTGGCGACCGCGGCGGTGGGCGATTCGGCACTGGCTGCGACCGCGGCCCGGCTGACTTCGACCGACTGATCCTGCTTATTGCCGCAGCCGGCGAGTACCAACAGCGCGAGTAGGGGCAGGGTAAGGGTTTGCGGGGTGAATGTCATGGCAAGGAGCCTCTCTTCGATGGGGAAACGATTGCACAAACACAGCGCCGGGAGGCGGAATTCTTGAAATCGCCTGGCCAAGCACCGGCCCTGGTGTCAGGGCCGGCATCTGCCGGGACGCCGAAGCCCGGCCGCTTGCCGGGACGCGGTAAGCCGCATTGCAGCCTTTATTCTTGTCGTCGTTGCGTGGTCTGGGTGCTCGGGATGGGCTGGAGAGCTTGGATCCGAAGGAACATCGGTGCACAAGGACCGAAGCGGCGGCGGACGCGCCGCTCGGGACGAAGGCGGCATTGTTCGCTGGAATGGGGAATGGTCGGTGCTTCGCCCGGGCTTGGCAAGTGGCAAGCGGCCAAAAAAAATCAGATGGCTCTTGCGGGCCATCTGACAATCCGGCCCAAGGCCGGGAGGGGGAACGGGCGCTTTGCTTTGAGTTTTTGTCGTTATCGCTTGCCTTGTCTTTGATTAATCATAGCTTAGACAGATATCCTAAGACAATACCTCAACAAATGCTGTGTAACTACTTGGTTATGAACGAAATAAGGCAGAAATTTCCGCCTGGGCGTCCAGCGCCGCCCGACGCGGATCGGGCGCCATACGGATCGGGCGGCCGACCACGACGTAGTCGGCGCCATTCAGGAAAGCCTGACGCAGATCGACCGTGCGCTTCTGGTCGTCAACCTGTTCGCTGTTGGCGATCGGCCGAATCCCCGGGCAGACCACGATCAGTCGTGGGTCCAGGTCGCGGCGCAGATCGGCGACTTCGAGACCCGAGGAAACCACGCCATCGCAGCCGAGCGCCAAAGCGGCCCGCGCGCGGGCCAGCACCAGGGTGCGGGCGTCGCAGGCGAAGCCCAGATCGTCCAGATCGTGCTGGTCCAGACTGGTCAGTGCGGTGACCGCGAGCAATTGCATCGCACCCTTGGCGGCGACCGCCGCGGCTAGCATGGCGTTGTTGCCATGCACGGTGCAGAACGTCACCGGATAGCGGCACAGGCCGCTCACCGCGCTGGCCACGGTGGCCGGCACGTCGAAGAACTTGAGATCGACAAATACCCGCTTGCCGCGTGCGGCAAGTTCCTCCAGCACTTCGAAGTAAGCGCCGCTGGTCAACAGCTCCATACCAATCTTGTAAAACCAGACGGCGTCACCCAGGCGTTCGACCAGATCCAAGGCTTGGGCGCGGGTGGCGACATCCAGGGCCACGATCAATCGCTCCCGCGCGGGGACTTCCGCTCGCCGTCCGTCCATGATCAGAGCCCGGCGTCCAGGCAGTCGAGATCCAGACAGTCCTTCAGCGATTTCTCCTGCGTCGAACGGATGTGGCCTTGACGCTCACGCTCCGAACGGAAGGTCTGGCCGTCGCCGACCCGGCTCTGTACCTCAAGCCAGGAGCCATACAGCGGATTGGGCAGGATGAACCAGCGTTCACCCCACCAATCGCGATGCGCCTCGACCAGGGCGGCGCGCTCGGCGGGCGTGGTCAGCACATTGCCGGTGAAGTCGCCCAGGTTATCGCCGAACAGCAAGGCCACCCGGTACAGCTTGCCAATCTGCATCCTGCGCGAGACCTTGTCCTTGCCGCGACCGTTCGAGTCGTTGCGGGTCAGCACCTGGGCCTGACAATCGAACACCGGGAACCCGACCCGGATCAGGTTGCGACAACTAACCTCTTTCTCTGCATCCAGGCGATTGGTGATGTAGAACACCTGAACCTTAGGCTGTTCGGCCGCATGCCGAAAAAATTGCGCCGCGCCGGCCAGTGCCGGTGCCTGGCGATCCACCACCCATTCCTGCCAACGCTTCTGGAAGTCGGGCTCGTCCTGGTCCGACGTTGGTTTTCCCGGTCCGCCGCAGGCCGCCGCTTTGCGACGCATTTCGCGGACCGCAAAGCCGCTGTTGTCGAGCAGGGTTTCGTCGATGTCGGCGATCAGCGCGATGCGATCGGTGGCAGGCGCCGCCGGCCGTTCCGCAGGGTGCAGGGCGTTCCACTCGGGATCGGCGAGCGCGCGCGCCAGGGCGTCATCGGCGCGGGCGTAGACTTGCAGACTGAGCGCACGGTATTCGGCCGCGGTCTGCTGCCAGAGCGTGGCCAGAAAGGCATCGTCGGCGGCGCCGCAGCCGCTGGCGACGGTGTTGGCTGCGGCCGGGGCGGCATCGGGCCGGCCCGGCTGGCTCTGACAGGCCGAGACCAGGGCCAGCGTGGCGATGCATAACGGGGTAGAGAGCTGGGACAGGCGCACGACGTTTTCTCCTCGATTGCAAAGCGCTGGAGTTTACCCCAGCCACAAGTCCGGTCGCTGACACCCAAGTCACCGAGTCGCCGGCCAGCGGCATTTGCACCGTGATGCCGTTAATCTTGGCGGACTCGCCCAGGGATACAGACCATGCGCGCCGCCCTACTCGCCACCCTGCTGTTGCTGCCGATCATGAGCCCAGCCGAAGAACTCAGCATCGAACGTGTCTACGACGCTCCGGCGTTGGCCGGCAAGACCCCGGTCGCGCTCAAGGTCTCGCCCGATGGTCGTCGCGTCGCCTTTCTGCGCGGCAAGCAGACCGACCCCTTCCAACTCGATCTTTGGGAATACCGGATCGACGACGGACAAACCGCGCTGCTGGTCGATTCGGCCGCGCTGCTGACCGGCGATGAAGATCTCTCCGACGAAGAAAAGGCGCGCCGCGAACGCAGCCGCACGGCGAGTTTCAAGGGCATCTTGCAATACGACTTTTCGCCCGACGGCGGCAAGCTGCTGTTCCCGGTGAATGGCGAGCTGTACCTGGTCGATCTGGATGGCCAGGCGGCAAAGCCAGAGCGGCTCACCCAGCGCGAACTGGGCTTCGTCACCGACGCCAGGGTCTCGCCCAAG
>JBFXKH010000022.1:0-33296 GCA_050173995.1 Lysobacterales bacterium
GCCGGCTGCTGGTTGCAGATGGCAAGCGTAGCAAATTGTCGGGCCAGTCTGATTTGGCGGGGAACGGGGACGCTGGGATGTGGGGAAGAGCGACGTCGTCCCGGCGAATGCCGGGACCCAGTGCTGGGAGAGGCCGGTAGGGTCCAGGCTGGGCCCCGGCGTTCGCCGGGGCGACGGCGCTTCTGTCTTCTGCCTCCCCATTCCCCGTTCCCCGCCACACCTTTACAGCTCAACGCACTGGCGCTAGTGTCCTCAACCATGAACCCGCTCGCCGACTTTTCCGCCAATCTGCAATCCGCTGCACGCATGGCTTCGGGCATGACCTCGCGTGCCCGCCGAACCGAAGCTTTCTGAACCCGGCCCCGGTTTGATCGTGTTGTCGTTCGCAAACCCGGCCACCGCGCCGGGTTTTTTGTTTCTGCCGAAAACCCCATTCCGATCTGAAGCCGAGTTCCTGCCATGACCCAACCCAAGCGCCAACCGCTACGTCACTTCCTCAACAGCAATGACCTGAGTCGCGCCGAAATCGACGCTTTGCTGGCCAGCGCGGCGGCGTTCAAGCAGGCGCCGCAGGGGCAGCAATTGGCCGGACGCAGCATCGCCCTGGTGTTCTTCAATCCGTCCATGCGCACGCGCAGTTCGTTCGAGATCGGCGCCTTCCAGCTGGGCGGTCAGGCGGTGGTGTTGCAGCCGGGCAAGGACGCCTGGGGCATCGAGTTCGAGCCGGGGCGGGTGATGGATGGCGAGCCCGAGGAACACATCAGCGAAGTCGCCCGGGTGCTGTCGCGCTACTGCGATCTGATCGGGGTACGCGCCTTTCCCAAGTTCGTCGATTGGAACATCGACCGCGAGGACCGGGTGCTGAAGGCGTTTGCCGCGCATGCCACGGTGCCGGTGATCAACCTGGAGACGATCACCCACCCCTGCCAGGAACTCGCGCACGCCTTGATGCTGAAAGAGCAGTTGGGCGAGAGTCGCGGCCGCAAATATGTGCTGACCTGGACCTATCACCCGAAGCCGCTGAACACCGCGGTGGCCAACTCGGCGCTGCTGATCGCGACTCGACTGGGCTTCGACGTGACCCTGCTGTGCCCGAGCGCGGATTACCTGCTCGACCCGCGCTACCTGGAACTGGGCCGCCAGAACGCCCTGGAAAATGGCGGCAGCTTCAATGTGTCGCACGATATCGACGCCAGCTATCGTGACGCCGATGTGGTGTACGCCAAGAGCTGGGGCGCGCTGCCGTATTTCGGCGACTGGACGCGCGAGGCGCCACTGCGCGAGCAGTACCGGCATTTCATGGTCGATGAGGCCAAGATGGCGCTGACCCGCAACGCCGTATTCAGCCATTGCCTGCCGCTCCGACGAAACATCAAGGCCAGCGACGCGGTGATGGATTCCGAACGCTGCAAGGCGATCGACGAAGCCGAGAACCGCTTGCATGTGCAAAAGGCGGTGATGGCCTGGCTGGTTCGGCAGGCGGGAGACGGATGATGGGCATTCATAGGTTGTGCTGAGCGCAGCGAAGCGCAACGAAGCCGAAGCCCAAAACATAGGTTGTGCTAAGCGCAACGAAGCGCAACAAGCCGAAGCCCGAAACATAGGTTGTGCTGAGCGTAGCGAAGCGCAACGTGTTTCCGATTTCTCGGTGCCCCGATGTTGCGCTTCGCTACGCTCAGCACAACCTATTTCCGAGTCCATTGCCGATTGCCGATGTTGCGCTTCGCTACGCTCAGCACAACCTATTTCCCAGTCCATTCCCAACCACGCCACGAGATCCGCTATGACCAACCCAAGCGCAAAGCCCAACCAAGACATCGTGCTGGCCTTTTCCGGCGGCCTGGATACCAGCTTCTGCGTGCCCTGGCTGAAGGAACAGGGCTATGCCGTGCACAGCGTGTTTGCCGACAGTGGTGGGGTCGATGCCGGGGAGCGTGCCTACATCGAACAGCGCGCCGCCGAACTCGGCGTCGCCTCGCACCGCACTGTGGATATCGCCCAGCCGATCTGGGACGAATTCGTGTTGCCGCTGCTTGCCGCCGGCGAGTGGTACCAGGGTCAGTATCCGTTGTTGGTCTCGGATCGTTATTTGATCGTCCAGGCCGCGCTGGCCCGTTGCGATGAACTCGGCACCCGCCTGTTCGCTCACGGCTGCACCGGCATGGGCAACGACCAGGTGCGCTTCGACCTGAGCGTCAAGGCGCTGGGCGATTATCGGGTGATCGCGCCGATCCGCGAAATCCAGAAGGAGGTGGGCGAGGTGCGCGCGTTCGAGCGCGACTATCTGGCCAAGCGCGGCTATGTCACCCGCGACAAATACACCCGCTACACGATCAACGAGAACGTGCTCGGGGTGACCCTGTCCGGTGGCGAGGTCGATCGCTTCGAAGCCCCGGGCGCCGAGGCGCGCGGCTGGTGCAAGCCGCGCGCCGACTGGCCGCAGCAGCAGCTCTTGGTGACCATCGGCTTCGAGCGCGGCCAGCCGGTCAGCCTGGACGGCCGGCGCGAATCGGGTCCGGCGATCCTGCAGTCCCTGAATCGACGCTTCGCCGAATACGGGGTCGGTCGCGGCATCTACACCGGCGACACCACGATCGGCCTCAAGGGCCGGATCGTGTTCGAAGCGCCCGGCCTGACCGCGCTGGCGACCGCGCATCGTGCGCTGGAAGAGGCGGTGCTCAGCAAGGCGCAGAACCGCTTCAAGCCGGAGGTCGGGCGCAAGTGGGTGGAACTGGTCTATGAAGGTTTTTTCCATGATCCGCTGAAGGCCGATCTGGAGGCATTCCTGTTCAGCAGCCAGTCGCGGGTCAGCGGCGAGGTCGAACTCGCCACCAGTGGTGCGGTGGTCGAGGCGGTCGCGGTGCGCTCGCCCAACATCCTGCAATCGGCGCGGGCGACCTACGCGCAGAACGCCGACTGGGGGGTGGCCGAGGCCGAGGGTTTCATTCGCCTGGTCGGCATGTCGAGCGGGCTGTGGGCCGAGATCGGCCGCCAGCAGCGGAGCGACCCGGCATGATCGCGCGGACCCTCGAACACCTGGCCGCCCTGGTCGGGTTCGATACGCAGAACCCGCCGCGGGCGATCGCGGCCGGCGGCATCTTCGATTATCTGCGCGCGGCGCTGGTGGATTTCGATTGCACGCTGACCGACCACGACGCCGGCGCGGTGAGTTTGCTTGCCGTGCGCGGACAACCACGATTGCTGTGCAATGTGCATCTGGATACGGTGCCGGCGGGCCCGGCCTGGAGCGCCGATCCGTTCACCCTGAGGATCGCTGGCGAGCGCGCGATCGGACTCGGTGCCTGCGATATCAAGGGCGCCGCGGCCGCGCTGCTGACCGCGGCCGAGCGCAGCCGGGGCGCCGCCGCTTTTTTGTTCAGCAGCGACGAAGAGGGCGGCGACCCGCGCTGCATCGCCGGTTTTCTCGCTACCCGGCCCGACTTCGACGCGGTGCTGGTCGCCGAACCGACCGGCAATCGCGCGGTGCTGGCGCATCGTGGCATCAGCTCGGTGCTGCTGCGTCTGCGTGGCCGCGCCGGGCACGCCAGTGGCGCGCTCGGCGGCAACGATTCGGCCCTGCACCACGCAGTGCGTTTCGGCAGCGCCGCGCTCGATGTGGTCGCCGCCGAAGAGTCATCGCGCTTCGGCGGGCTGACCGGCCTGCGCTTCAATATCGGCCGCATCGAGGGCGGCATCAAGGCCAATGTGATCGCGCCCGCCGCCGAGCTGCGCTTCGGTTTCCGGCCGCTGCCTTCGCAGTCGATCGATGCCCTGCACCAGCGTTTTCGCGATCTGCTGCCGGACACCGCGGTCGATTGCTACCAGGAGACCTTTCGCGGCCCGCCCTTGCCGGCCGGTGATGTGGCCGGCGCCGAGGAGGCCAGGCTTGCCGCCCGCGATCTGGCCGACGCGCTCGGCCTGCCGATCGGGGCTGCGGTCGATTTCTGGACCGAGGCGGCACTGTTTTCGCAAGCCGGATGGCCGGCTCTGGTGTTCGGGCCGGGCGATATTGCACAGGCGCACAGCGCCGACGAATGGGTGGCGCTGGCACAATTGGCCGAGGCGGCCGATCATTACCGGAGGATCATCGATCATGGACTCGCCTGACCGGCTGCGGCCCGTCATTCTGCGTTTGCTCGCCAACCTGGGCAGCAGCAAGGAAATCCATCAGTATCTCAAGCGCTTTTCCGAGCGCGGCGCCGAGCGCTTCGCCGTGGTCAAGGTCGGCGGCGCGATCCTGCGCGACCAGCTCGACGACCTGGCCTCGGCACTGTCGTTCCTGCAACAGGTCGGGCTGAGCCCAATCGTGGTCCACGGCGCCGGCCCGCAGTTGAACGAGGAGCTGGCGCGTCTGCAGATCGACACGCCGATCATCGACGGGCTCAGGGTCACCTCGCCGGCCGCGCTGGCGGTGGTGCGCTCGGTATTTCAGAGCGAGAACTTGCGGCTGGTCGAGGCCTTGCACGCGGTCGGCGCCCGCGCCAGTTCGATCCTCGGCGGCGTGTTTGAGACCGATTACCTGAATCGGCGCCGGTTCGGTCTGGTCGGCAAGGTTCGGGCGGTACACCTGGCGGCGATCAGCGCCAGTCTCAAGGCCGGTTCGATCCCGGTGATCGCCAGCCTGGGCGAAACTGCCGGCGGGCAGATACTGAACATCAATGCCGATGTCGCCGCCAACGAATTGATTGCCCTGCTCAAGCCGTACAAGATCGTGTTCCTGACCGGCACCGGCGGCCTGCTCGATGGCGATGGCCAGTTGATCACCTCGATCAACCTGAGTTCCGACCTGGCCGCGCTGCGCGCCGCACCCTGGCTGCATTCCGGCATGCGCCTCAAGATCGAACAGATCGCCGACCTGCTCCAGCGGCTGCCGCTGTCCTCGTCGGTGTCGATCACCCAGCCGGCCGAGCTGGCCAAGGAGCTGTTCACCCACAAGGGTTCCGGCACCCTGATCCGCCGCGGCGAGGCGATTCGTGTGTATCGGCGTTTCCAGCAGATCGACCTGGCCCGGCTCGGCGCCCTGATCGAATCTGGCTTTCGGCGCAAATTGAGCGCCGACTATTTCGAGACCACGCGATTGGCGCGCGCCTACATCAGTTCGCACTACCGCGCCGCTCTGTTGATCACCAGGGAAGAAGGCCTGGCGCATCTGGACAAATTCGCGGTCGCCGACGATGCCCAGGGCGAAGGCCTGGGCCGCGCCGCCTGGCTGCGCATGCGCGCCGACCATCCGCAGTTGTTCTGGCGCTCGCGTCCGGACAATCCGGTCAACGCCTTCTACGCCGAACAATGCGACGGGTGCATCAAGGGCGAGCGCTGGTGGGTGTTCTGGTACGGGCTCGACTCGTTCCAGCAGATCGAGAGCGCAGTCCGGCATTGCCACGCCCGGCCGGTGAGTCTGAAGGTTTGAAAGTAGGGTGGATAAGCGCAGTTTGAAAGTAGGGTGGATAAGCGCAGCGCATCCACCATTCCCCGGGCTAGCGCGACCTGCAAAACGGTGGATTACCGGCTCCGCCGTTGAAAACCGCTGCGCTTATCCACCCTACTTCGGTTCGCTGTTATCGGTCCGCTGAGATCCACACCGGCGTGCCGTTCAGCACAGCATTGCCCGAGGCCTGATCCAGCGCAAGCGGGTCGGTCAGGTCATTGATGCTGGCGCCGGCCACGGTCGCGGCGCGCGTCATCGCTATGCCGGGCTGGTCGTGGCCAAAGCCATGCGGCAGCGAGACCACGCCCGGCATCATCAACGGGTCGGCGCTGACTTCGGTGGCGATCGTGCCGACCCGCGAGCGCAGCCGCACGCGCGCGCCATCGGCCAGTCCGCGCGCGGCGAGATCTTCCGGGTGGACCAGCAACTGGTGGCGCGGCTTGCCCTTGATCAGCCGCGGCGCATTGTGCATCCAGGAATTATTGCTGCGCAGTTCGCGCCGACCGATCAGCAGCAGGGCGCCGTCGGCGCTGTGGTCGGCCGGGCCGGCGAACGCCTGGCCGGCGCGGGCGAGCTCTTGCAGCAAGGCTTCCGGCGCGCATTCGATGCAGCCGCTCGCGGTCTGCAAGCGGCCGAGCAGGGACGGCGCGAGCGGGCCAAGATCGATGCCGTGCGGCGCGGCATCGAGATCGGCCAGCGTCAGCCCGGAATCCCCGCGCGCCAGTCCGGCCGCGATCAGTGCGCGCGGCTCCGGCAGCATCTGCCAGTCGCGACCGCTGGCCTGGGCGAGCGCCTGGCCGAGGCCGTTGGCGATCTGCCAGTCGGCGCGTTCCTCGGCTGGTTGGGCGCCGATCGCCGGACTCAAGCGCGCGTAGCGGCGCACCGCGAAGGCGTTGAAGATCAGGTCGTAGTGCGGCTGGTTGAGGAAGCTGGTCGGCGGCAGGATCAGGTCGGCGTGGCGGGTGGTCTCGTTGATATAGATATCGATCGCAACGCGGAATTCGAGATTGGCGATTGCCGCCGACAGGCGCTTGCCGTCCGGCGTCGATAACACCGGATTGCCGGCGCAGGTGACCAGGGCGCGCACCTGGCCTGCGCCCGGGGTTGCCATTTCTTCGGCCAGGGTGGCGACCGGCAGCTCGCCACCGAGCTCGGCCAGACCGCGCACGCGGCTGGTCCAGCGCCGGTAACCGCCGGCGCTGGTGCCGGGGCCGGTGACCGGAATCGCGGTCTGGTTGGGCAGGCTGCCACCGACCGCATCGAGGCGCCCGGCGTACAGGTTGATGAGCTGCAACAACCATTGCGACAGGCTGCCGAAGGCCTGGGTGGACAGGCCCATGCGGCCATAGGCGACCGGCCGTGCGGCGGCCATGAATTCAGCCGCGATGCGCTGCGCGGTGTCCAGGGCGATGCCGCTATGCGCCTGCAACTGGCTGCAATCGAAACCGGCAATCGCCTGCATTGCCGCATCGAAACCGGCGAGTTTGCCCTGGTAGCGATCGAGCCTGGGCGGGCCGATCCGCTGCATCGCCTGCAACAGCGCGATCAGCAACAGGGCATCGGCTCCCGGGCGGATGAACAGGTGCTCGCTGGCCAGCGCCGCGGTCTCGGTGCGGCGTGGATCGACCAGCACGAAACGCCCGCGCGCAGCCAGGGCGCGCAGACGCTTGTGGATGCCGGGCGCGGTCAGCAGGCTGCCGTTCGAGGCGACCGGATTGGCGCCGAGCATCAGCAGATAATCGCTGTGGTCGATATCCGGGATCGGGATCAGAAACTGATGGCCGAACATCAACAAGGCGACCAGGTGGTGTGGCCATTGGTCGACCGAAGACGCGCTGTAGATGTTCTTCGAACCGAGCAGCCGCGCAAACCTGGGGAAGTAGGCGATATGCCCAAAGTGGTGGACGTTGGGATTGCCCAGATACATCGCCACCGCATCGCGGCCATGCGCCGCCTGGATCGCGGCCAGGCGTTCGCCGGCCAGGGCGAACGCCTGCTCCCAACCGATCGGCTGCCAGCGCTCGCCGACCCGCAACTGTGGCGTGCGTAGCCGGTCGGGGTCGGACTCCAGGTCGATGATGGCATTGCCCTTGGGGCAGATATGGCCGCGGCTCAACGGGTCGTCCGGATCGCCATGGATCGCCTTCAGCGCACCATCTTCGAAGCGCAGATCCAGCCCGCAGATCGCCTCGCACAACGGACACGCGCGGTATTTATGTTCCAGGGGCACGGTCTGACTCCGGGGGAAGGATGAAGTGGTTTTAGGTTTTACGTTTTATGTTTTAGGGTGAGCGCGGGCAGCTCGGCCGATCACAACCCTAAAACCTAAAACCTAAAACCTAAAACCTAAAACCTAATACCGCTTTACCCGTTACCTCCCCCTTGCCGTAATCAAGCCGCGCTCGCGCAGCGCCGGCACGCCGTCCCGCAACCGCTTCAAATCGACCGGGCGGATCTCGCGGATGCGACATTCATATGGGCCCTGTATGACCTTGTCGAAAAAACTGTAGACCCGATCCAAAGACGAGGTCAGCGCGATGCGCTGACTGAACACCAGGGCGGTGCAGTTGGCGCGGATCGCGATCAGCCAGGCGGTGCTCGGCCCGGTCCAGACCACCAGATGCTCACGATCCAGCGGCCGCCAGTTGAGCAGCGACAGGAAGCGGAACGACTTCACCGGTTCGCCTGCGGCGGCCTGGTAGGCGCGCAGCACCGCGGCATCGTAGTGCGGCCGATGATGGGCGCAGGCGCCGAGCAGGCCCAGTGCCGCCAGCAGCAGCGCCGGCCAAATCCGGCGGGATTTCAGGGTTGCCGCACGTACGTTTTCAGCTGATTGCATCTCGGCGCTACTCCGCAGGAACGGCGACCGACAGAACCCGGTCGGGGCGATCGGCTGTTAGTCTATTCCGAGGACCGGCAAGGGGCGTGAATGATGACCAAAGGCAGTCTGGTTTGTGTCGGTACCGGCATGCTGCTGGGCGCGCACCTCGGCCCGCTGGCGAAGAGCCATATCGAGCAGGCCGACGTGGTGTTCGCCAATGTCTCCGATGGCATCGTCGAACTATGGGTGCAGGGACTGAACCCGGATGTGCGCAGTCTGCAACCCCATTACCGCGAGGGCAAGTCGCGGCGCCGGACCTATGCCGGGATGCTGGCCGCGGTCATGGCCGAAGTGCGTGCCGGCCGACGTGTCTGCCTGGCGATCTACGGCCACCCCGGCGTGTTTGCCCGAATGCCGCACGCGGCGGTCGAGCTGGCGCGCGCCGAAGGCTATCCGGCGCACATGGAGCCGGGTATTTCGGCCGAGGATTGCCTGTACGCCGATCTCGGCATCGATCCGGGTCGGGTCGGCTGCCAGCACTACGAAGCCACCCAGATGATGATCTACCGGCGGCGCATCGACCCCAGCGCCTACCTGGTGTTGTGGCAGGTTGGTATTTCCGGAGATCGCTCGCTGGGGCGCTTTGCTACCGGCGATCGCTATCGCCAGATCCTGGTCGATGTGCTGGCCCGCGACTACCCGCTGGATCATCCGCTCATCGTTTACCGCGCCGCCACCCTGCCAATCCAGCAGCCGCGCATCGAGCATTGCCGACTGGCCGACCTGCCGATGGTCGCTGTCGATCTGGAAGTCACCGTGGTGCTGCCGCCGGCGGTGCCGATGTCGGCCGATAGCGAAATCCGTGCCCGTCTTGCAGCGCTCGACCGCGATCACCGCCGGGTCGCCGATGTCGCCTGAAACGCAGGCCATCCCATCCTCGATCGAAACCGCGCGTCTCAGTCTGCGGCGGCTCGCTCCCGGCGATTGCGAGTTCTATTGCGGACTGTATGCCGACCCGGTGGTGATGCGTCTGGTCGGTCCGGTGCTGGGCCGGACGCGCGCCCGGCGCGCATTCGATCGCTTGCACGATGAATCCCGCGATCCGGTGCCGGGCTTTCGGGTCTGGGTGATCCATGCGCACGGCGACCCGGAACCGGTCGGCCTGTGCGGACTGACAGAAAAAGTGCCGGGCGCCGGCCGCGCCGAGCTCGGCATCCTGCTGATACCACCGGCCTGGGGGCGGGGGATCGCGCGGGAAGCGTTGGCGGCATTGATGCATGGCCCATGTCGTCCTACCTATGTCCGTGAGTTCCTGCTTCGACACCGGCGGGAAAATCGGGCCATGGCAAAAATTGCGCTGCGACTGGGGCTGAATCCGCTACCATCCCCAAGGTCGGATGCTTGCTGTCTGTACAGCAACCGCCGTCGTGACCAGATTGCCGACTTGGCGGCGCCATGGGGCGCCGTGGCCGGGTTCGGTTCGCTGCATCGTTCCATCGCCGATACTTAGAGGGAAGCCATGCCAAACGTAATCGCGTTTCTTGAATCGCTGGGCCGGGATGCCGCCTTACGGCAATCCGGAAAAACCGACCTGGATGCCTTGATCGCGGCCGCGGGATTCGACCCCGCCACCCGCTCGGCCTTGGCAGACGCCGACGTCCGGCAGTTGGGCGAACTGCTTGGCGCCCGCCCGATCATGGTTTGCTCGATGGAAACACCTGACGACGAAGAGCCCGACGACGACACGGAAGACGAGGACGAGGACGACTGCGACGACAAAAAGCGCGCCGCGCACGGAACCGACGCTGCCATCCATTAAAGCTTGGTAGCGCACAACGCCTGGCAATGATTTGAGAGCGCTGGTCCGGATCGCTGCGGGTCCCCCCTTGCAGCGGCCGGATCGGCTGCCTCGTAAATTCGGCTGCTGCATCGCCGAATACCAGTAGGCATGCATTCGATGGACCGTCAGCAAGCAATCCGGTCGGCAACTTCGATCCGCCCAACTTTGTGGTCACTCTGGATCAGACTGGGCTTGGCCCTGGGCCTGGCATTGACTTTGGCGGTGGCCAGCGTGGCCTGGTCGGAGGATCTGAGCCTTGGCCGGTTTGACCCGCAGGGGCTGCTACGCCATGCGGACGCGATCAAAACCACATCGCCGGATGAATTCGAGCGGGTCCTGGGGCGTCTGCGGCAGGGTCGGTCGGCGCTGAGCGAGAGCCAGATCGATATGCTCGACTATCTCGAAGCGTTTCGGCGTGGCTTCAAAGGCGACTACGATCCGGCCTACGTAGAGTTGAAAAGGTTGGCGGATGCGGCCCACGATCCGGTGTTGCGCTTTCGCGCCAATTCCACCCTGATCAATCTGTTGACCATCGCCAGACGTTATCAGGAGGCGTTCGTTGCGTTGGAGGTATTGACCAGCGGCTTGCCGTCGATCGTGGACACGGTCGCCAGAGAACAGGGCCTTGCCGTCGCCATGGCGCTCTACGTCCAGGTCGATCAGCTTTCCTTGGGCCTGCAATATGCCGAACAACTGATCGCTGAAGCGGCGGGACGAAAAGGCGCGTGCTCGGGTTGGGAAAAGCGGATCGAGATTTACTTCAAGCAGGGTGCCCTGATGCCGGACGACGCCAGGTTCGCCTCTGCGATCGAAGCCTGCACCGTTATCGGGGAGTGGATCTTCGCTGGCCGGATCCGCGCCAATCAGGCACGGCAGATAATGAAGGCCGGTCGGTTCGCCGAAGCCAGCGCCCTGCTCGAAGCTCACTACCAGGAGGCCGAGGGCACGCGGTATCCGCGACTGGTTTCCGAGTTCGACGCCCTGCTCGCCCTGGCCTATTGGCACCAGGGCCGTCCGGCCAAGGCCGAATCGTCGGCGCGTGCGGCGATCGGGCATGCAGTCGCAGGCGAATTTACCGAGCCACTGGTCGATGCCCTGCGTATTCTTTACGAGATCAAGAAAACCGAAGGCGACAGCGCCGCGGCGCTGGATTATCACGAGCGCTACATGGCCGCCGACAAGGCCTGGCTCAACGATGTCAGTGCGCGCCAGTTGGCATTCCAGTTGGTGCAGCAGCAAACCGCCGCCAAGCAGGCCGAGATCGAGACCTTGAACCGCCAGAACAACATGCTGGCGCTGCAACGTGATCTCAAGTCCAAGTCCGCCGAGAGCGCCTGGCTGTACGCAATCCTGCTGGCAGTATTTCTGGCCGCCCTGGCATTCTGGGCACTGCGCACCAAGCGCTCGCAGCTACATTTCCGCGAGCGTTCCGAACGCGACAGTCTGACCGGCATTGCCAACCGCCAGCATTTTGTCGAACAAGTCCAGCTCCGCCTTGCCGAGTACGCGCAGCGCGGCGAGCCGGCTGCGATCCTGTTGCTGGATCTCGATCATTTCAAGCGGGTCAACGATGTTTGCGGCCATGTGGTCGGCGACCAGGTGCTGATGCGCATGGTGGCGGCATGCTGTGCGACACTGCATACCGGCGAGTTGTTTGGTCGGATCGGCGGCGAGGAATTCGGTATCCTGCTCGGCAATTGCGGCTTGTCGCGGGCCGGAGAACGGGCCGAGGCATTCCGCGTGGCGGTGGCGGCGATCGCGCATCCGGATCTGGTCGCCGGCCTTACCGTTACGGTGAGCATCGGCGTGGCCAGTAGCGAACAGATGGGATATCACTGGTCGCAGTTGATGGCCGCCGCCGATGCCGCCCTGTACCGGGCCAAGCACAAAGGCCGCAACCGGGTCGAACTGGTTGCGGCGGCGGCCCAGCCCTGATTCACTTCAACTTTTGGGGAGAGCAGCATGCGCAAGACAATGTTGACCAAAGCCTGGCCCGGCATCGGCCTCACCGTGCTGCTCGCCCTGGCCGTGGCGCTGCCGATGGCGGCCAGTCAAGCCAAACTCAAATCACCACCACTTGCGGAGGAAATCGTGCAGCACGCCATGGATGTGACTGAATTGCGCCGCATCATCGAAGCCCGCGCTGAACAGTTCGTGGCCGATGATCCGGTCTGGAATTTTACCTACGGTGGGGTGCAGATGATCGCGGTCAGCGACAAAAACGCCGACCGTATGCGCATCATTGCGCCGATCGTCAAGCAGGCCGATCTCGACGCCGCACAGAAAGACGCCATGCTCGAAGCCAACTACCACCGCGCGCTCGACGTGCGCTACGCGATCAGCAACGGTATCGTCTGGACCGCCTTCATCCACCCGCTGTCGCCGCTCGACCAGGCCCAGGTGATTTCCGCACTGGACCAGGTACGGCAATCGGCGCTGACCTTCGGCAGCAGTTATTCCAGCACCGGTCTGGTGTTCGGTGGCGAAGCCAAACCCGCGAATGAAGTGAACTGAGCCATCGGCTCATACAGAGCGCCGCACACCAAAAAAGACGCCGCACGCCATGATCGCCAGTGGACGTTCCCCTAATCGCGGGCGCCGGCCTATACTGGGCGCGCGGCGGCTGGCCGCGGGATTGGGATGATCGGGCTTTGAAGACTTCCGGCAAGACAGGCGGCAAACAGGCGACCCGTTCCGGGTCGGCCAGCAAGTCCACCAGCAAACGCAGCAGCGTGGCGAAATCGACCGGGGCCAAGCCCAAGTCGGCTGCGGTCAGCAAACCCAGGGCTAGCGGTTCGGCGACCGGCAAGGCCGGTAGCAGGACGGCAAGCGGGTCAAGCGCCAAGGCCGCACCGCGGTCGAAGTCCGGCAGCACCAAGACAACCGTTCGCGGCCCGGCGTCGAAAACAGCCGTGCGCAAAACCACCAAGTCAGTGGCGGCGAAGAAGTCCACAGTAGCCGGCGCGGCAGGCAAGGCCGCCGTCAAATCTGCGGCCCCGGCCAGCAAGTCCGCCGCTACCCGTGCGGTCAGCCAGCGCTATGCGCCCGAGGTCGCCTTGCTGCGCAAGCAGGTGCTGGCCGCGCTGGAAGAATTGAAGGCCAAGGATGTGGTTGAAATCGACATCCGCGGCAAGGCCTCGTTTGCCGATCTGTTGGTGATCGCCAGCGGCAATTCCACCCGGCATGTCAAAGGCCTGGCCGATGAGGTGGTGCGCTTCGTCAAGAAGGCCGGCATGTTGCCGCTCGGCGTCGAAGGCGAGAAAGAGGCCGAGTGGGTGCTGGTCGATCTTGGCGATATCGTCTGCCACATCATGCTGCCGCGCATCCGCGAGTTCTATGCGCTGGAGCGGCTGTGGACGGTCGGACCCGAGGCCGAATACCAGGCCGCCAACGACTGAGCGACAGGCCAGACGAGCGCCGGCGGGCGCCTCACGATGCGAATCCGAATCCTCAGCATCAGCGAGCGGCAGCCGGATTGGGTCAATCAGGGATTTGCCGAATACGCCCGGCGCCTGCCCAAACACCTGGCGCCGGAACTGGTCGAGTTGCCGCTGGCCCGACGCCGTGAAGCCATCGACCGTGCCCGTCAGGACGAAGGCGAACGCATGCAGGCCGCGGCCGGCAAGGGCGGTCGGCTGATCGCACTGGACGAACGCGGCGCGGCCTGGAGCAGCATCGAGCTGTCCCGGCGACTGGCCGACTGGCAGCAATCCGGCCAGGACATTCTGCTGTTGATCGGCGGCCCCGACGGCCTCTGCCCGACACTGCTCGCCACCTGCGCCGAGCGCTGGTCGCTGTCGCCTTTGACCCTGCCGCATGGCCTGGTGCGGGTGCTGGTCGCCGAACAGTTGTACCGCGCCCATGCGATCCTGTCCGGGCATCCGTATCATCGCGCTTGATGCCTGCGCAGCGCCACAAAGTTAGAGGCTAGGGACTAGGGGCTAGGGGCTAAGAGCGGGACGATGCATAGGTTGTGCTGAGCGCAGCGAAGCGCAACAAAGCCAGGGGCTAGGGACTGGAGACTAGGGGCTAAAGGCGGGCCTTTCCCTAGCCCCTAGCCCCTAGCCCCTAGCCTCTAACTTCGCTGTGCTCAGCACAACCTGTGTTTCACCGCTCCCCCTTTCGCTGTTGCAGGATCACCGCCGATGAATAGCACTGCCCCGCACATTTACCTGGCCTCGCAATCGCCGCGCCGACGCGAGTTGTTGACGCAAATCGGTGTCGAACATGAGGTGTTGGCGCTGGATGTTCCCGAACACGCGGCGCCAGGCGAAGCGCCGCTAGCCTATGTCGCCCGGGTCGCCCGCGACAAGGCGCTGGCCGGCTGGCAACAGGTGGCCGATCGAGCGGGCGCGCGCGTGCTCGCCGCCGACACCGAAGTGGTTCTGGACGAGCGCATCTTCGGCAAGCCCGCCGATGCCGGGGAAGCCGCGGAAATGTTGCGCAGCCTGTCCGGGCGCGAGCACCTGGTGCCATCCGCGGTGGTCCTGATCGGACACGGCTTCGAAGAAACCCGGATGTCATTGACCCGCGTCCGGTTCCGGGCGTTGAGTGCAAACGATATCGACGCTTACCTGGCCAGCGGCGAATGGCGCGGCAAGGCCGGCGCCTACGCTATCCAGGGCCGTGCCGGCGCCTTCATCGAGCGCATCGACGGCAGTTACACCGGGGTGATGGGCCTGCCGCTGTTCGAGACCAGCGCGCTGCTCAGCGCAGCGCGTTGATGTCGCTGGCGGTGGTTCGCGGCCGCGCGCGCACCTGCCCGCCTTTTGCCCGTTGTTGGCGGCGACGGCGCTGCCGGGCAGCGGCTACAATGCCATGCTTTCCCGATCGGAGCCCGCCGCCATGCGCATCCTTGCGGAAGCATTGACCTTCGACGATGTCTCGCTGGTTCCGGCCTGGTCCGGGGTATTGCCGCGCGATGTCTCGACCCGCACGCAACTGACCCGCGCGATCGCGCTGAACGTGCCGATCGTCTCGGCGGCGATGGATACGGTGACCGAGGCACGGCTGGCGATCACCATGGCCCAGGCCGGCGGCATCGGCATTATCCACAAGAACATGAGCATCGAACGCCACGCCGCCGAAGTGCGGCTGGTCAAGCAGTTCGAAGCCGGGGTGATCCGCGAGCCGATCACGGTCGGGCCCAACACCAGCATCCGCGAGGTGCTGGCGCTGACCCGCAGTCGCAACATCTCCGGGGTGCCGGTGGTCGAGAACGGCCATGTGCTCGGTATCGTCACCAGCCGTGACCTGCGCTTCGTGACCGAACTGGACGATCCGGTCAGCCGGATCATGACCGAGCAGAGCCGCCTGGTCACCGTGCAGGACGGCGCCAGCGACGACGAGGTGCTGCGGCTGATGCACCAGCATCGGATCGAGAAGGTGCTGGTGGTCGATGAACGCTTCCAGTTGCGCGGCCTGATTACCGTCAAGGACATCCAGAAGGCCCACGATAACCCGAACGCGGCCAAGGACGCGGCCGAAAGCCTGCGCGTCGGCGCTGCGGTCGGCGCCGGTGGCGACACCGAACAGCGCGTACACGCCCTGGTCGAGGCCGGGGTCGATGTGATCGTGGTCGATACCGCGCACGGCCACGCCCAGGGCGTGCTCGATCGGGTGCGCTGGGTCAAGCACAACTTCCCGCAGATCCAGGTGATCGGCGGCAACATCGTCACCGGCGATGCCGCGCGCGCCTTGGTCGATCACGGCGCCGACGCGGTCAAGGTCGGCGTCGGTCCGGGATCGATCTGCACCACGCGCATCGTGGCCGGGGTCGGGGTGCCGCAGATCTCCGCGATCGCGATGGTCGCCGAGGCCCTGCACGCCAGCGGTGTGCCGCTGATCGCCGACGGCGGCATCCGTTATTCCGGCGATATCGCCAAGGCCATGGCCGCCGGTGCCAGCGCGGTGATGATCGGCGGCATGTTCGCCGGAACCGAGGAAGCCCCAGGCGAGGTCGAGCTGTACCAGGGCCGTTCCTACAAGAGCTACCGCGGCATGGGTTCGCTGGCGGCGATGCAGTCCGGTTCCAAGGACCGCTATTTCCAGGACACTAGCGAAGCCGACAAACTGGTCCCGGAAGGCATCGAAGGCCGTGTGCCGTACCGCGGCCCGCTCAGCAATATCATCCATCAATTGATCGGCGGGCTGCGGTCGAGCATGGGTTACTGCGGTTGCGCCAGCATCGCCGATATGCAAAGCAAACCGCAGTTCGTGCGCGTGACCGGTGCCGGCGTGCGCGAATCCCATGTCCACGATGTCGCAATCACCAAGGAAGCCCCGAATTACCGGATGGAATAGTCGCCCCTGGGAGTGCCGAACCCAGCTCGGCATCTTGCTTTAGCTTTGTAGGTTTTATGTTTTAGGTTTTAGGTTTTAGGTTTTAGGTGAAGGGCATCGAGCTGCTTCGCTCCCACAATTCCCGCTTCCCGACTCCCGTCTCCCGCCCAATGACCGATATCCACGCCGACCGCATCCTGATTCTCGACTTTGGCGCGCAGTACACGCAGTTGATCGCGCGGCGCATCCGCGAGATCGGGGTGTATTGCGAAATCTGGGCCTGGGATCATGACCCGGCCGAGATCGCCGCCTTCGCGCCGCGCGGCATCATTCTGTCCGGCGGCCCGGAATCGACCACCGCGCCCGATGCGCCACGCGCTCCGCAGGCGGTGTTCGATGCTGGCCTGCCGATTCTCGGCATCTGCTACGGCATGCAGACCCTCGCGGCGCAGTTGGGTGGCCGCACCGTAGCCGCCGATCAGCGCGAGTTTGGCCACGCCCAGGTCGAGCGGGTCGCCGAGGATCGGCTGCTCGGTGGTCTGTCCGACCATCCCGGACACGCACGGCTTGACGTATGGATGAGCCATGGCGATCACGTCGCCAGCGCGCCGCCCGGTTTCGCGGTCACCGCGCGCACCGAGCGCATCCCGGTGGCGGCGATGGCCGACGACGCGCGGCGCTGGTACGGGGTGCAGTTCCATCCCGAAGTCACCCACACCAAACAGGGCGAGGCGCTGCTGCGCCGTTTTGTGGTCGATATCTGCGGCTGCGAAACCTTGTGGAGCGCCGCGCACATCATCGACGACCAGATCGCGCGCGTGCATGCGCTGATCGGCGAGGGCGACGTGTTGCTGGGCCTGTCCGGCGGTGTCGATTCCTCGGTGGTGGCGGCATTGCTGAATCGTGCGCTCGGCGAGCGTCTGACCTGCGTGTTCGTCGATACCGGTCTGCTGCGCTGGCAGGAGGGCGATCAGGTAATGGCCACCTTTGCCGAGCATCTGGGCGTCAAGGTGATCCGTGTCGATGCCGCCGAGCGTTATTTTGCGGCGCTGGCCGGCATTCACGACCCCGAGGCCAAGCGCAAGATCATCGGCCGGCTGTTCGTGGAAATCTTCGATGAAGAAGCCTCCAAGCTGCACAACATCAAGTGGCTGGCGCAGGGCACCATCTACCCCGACGTGATCGAATCGGCCGGCAGCAAAACCGGCAAGGCGCATGTCATCAAGAGCCACCACAACGTCGGCGGCCTGCCCGCGCACATGAAGCTGGGTCTGGTGGAACCACTGCGCGAGTTGTTCAAGGACGAAGTGCGGCGCATTGGCGTGGAACTCGGCCTGCCGCGCGAAATGGTGTATCGCCACCCGTTTCCCGGCCCCGGCCTCGGTGTGCGCATCCTCGGCGAGGTCAAGCGCGAGTACGCCGAACTGCTGGCCCGCGCCGATGCCATCTTCATCGACGAACTGCGCCAATCCGGCTGGTACGACCAGACCAGCCAAGCGTTCGCGGTGTTCCTGCCGGTCAAATCGGTGGGCGTGGTGGGCGACGCGCGCGCCTACGAATGGGTGATCGCACTGCGTGCGGTGGAAACCATCGACTTCATGACCGCCCATTGGGCGCACCTGCCGTATGAACTGCTCGGCAAGGTTTCAAACAGGATAATCAATGAATTACGCGGTGTTTCTCGTGTGGTTTATGACATATCCGGCAAACCGCCGGCGACGATCGAGTGGGAGTGAGGAGCGCGGTCGATGCCGAATGCGGCCATGATTGCATTCCGGTAGGATGCAAGAGATCGCATCAAGAGAAGGTTTTGCAACATGCCATCCGTTACCGTCCGAAACGTCCCCGACGAGGTCCATCGCGCCATCCGTGTGCGGGCTGCTCAACATGGTCGCAGCATCGAGGCTGAGATGCGCGACATCCTGGAATCCGCAGTGAAGCCTCAGGGCCGCGTCAAGCTCGGTTCGATGCTGGCCGAAATCGGCCGCAAGTTGAAGCTGACCGAAGAAGAGTTCGCCATCTTCGAGAGCGTGCGCGACAAAACCCCGGCCCGTGTGGCGCGCTTTGAATGATTCTGCTCGATACCAACGTGGTTTCGGAGCCGCTGCGTCCATCGCCTGAGGCTCGCGTCAGTGAGTGGATCGACGCGCAGCCGTTGGAAACGATGTACTTGTCGGCGATCACCGTGGCCGAGTTGCGCGCCGGTGTTGCCTTGATGCCGGCCGGCAAGCGCCGGGCGGCACTGCAAGAGCACATGGAAAGCCGTGTGCTGCCGATGTTCGCGGGGCGCGTGCTGCCGTTCGATATGGCCTGCACCAACGCCTATGCCGAACTGATGGCGAGGGTGCGAAAGGCAGGGAGCGGCATCGAGACGGCCGATGCCTGCATCGCAGCAGTCGCCCTTGCCAACGGATTTACCGTTGCCACACGAGACACAAGCCCTTTCCGCGCCGCCGGCCTGGACGTTATCAATCCCTGGCAGGATGCGTAGGCCCGGGAGCCCCATGGAAGGCACTCCATCCAGGCCCACCACGGAACCTATGTGAACCCCTTGAAACCTGCCTGTCTGCAAGCAGGCAGGCGCTCCTCGCAATGACAGCTTGTTCAGCGTTTCCTCGACGGCGGGCTGAAAAAGCGCAAGGCCAGACATGAGCGACGCACAAAAGAATATCAACCTGGCCGCCTCTTTCGGCGAGGTGTCCGCACGCCCATGAACGCGGTAGAAATCGAACAGGCCATCACCGACCTTGCGGAGCAGCCGTTCGACGCCGCAGAGTTTCCCTATGCCTTCCTCGAAGCTTTCGGCAACAAGACGACCACCCTCAGGCGCCTGCGCGCCGGGGCGTCGAACAAGTCCGACCTCGGCGGCGTGCTGCAAACCAGCAATATCCACATCTGGAACCTTGCCCTGATCGCCTCACGGCTGCAATGGGTATGGATCGGGACGGTCTGCGTGCGGCTCGAAATGCGCTTCTCCTACTCCAACACCCTCGGCTGGAACACCTTCCCGGTGCCGACGCTGACCGAGAAAAACAAGGCCGACCTCACCCGCTGCGCCGAGGACATTCTGCTGGCGCGGGAGCATCACTTCCCGGCCACCATCGCCGACCTGTACGACCCCGACAAGATGCCCGCCGACCTGCGCGCCGCGCATGAGCGCAACGATGAAGTGCTGGAGCGCATCTACATCGGCCGCCGCTTCAAGAACGACACCGAGCGGCTGGAAAAGCTGTTCGAGCTGTACACCCGGATGACCGCTTCGGCGGCATCGGCCACGGGTGGCAAGCGCAAGGCCAGTGTGAATCGCCCGCAGCCAACGCCGGGACAGTGAAGCGGCATGGCGCTCCGGGCAGGCGCTGGGTATTCTTACCAGGTACGCATCGATTCAGAAGGAGTATGAGCCATGGCCGCTACCGCCACTTTGTCGAGCAAGTTTCAGATTTCCGTACCCAAGGCCGTGCGCGAACAGCAGCACTGGGAAGCCGGGCAGGAGTTTGTGTTCATTCCCAAGGGCAAGGGCGTGCTGGTCATGCCGGTGCCAGAGATGGCGCAGTTGGTCGGCATCGCCAAGGGCGCCCGCACCGACGATTTTCGTGATCGCAAGGATCGCTTCTAATGACCACGGCGACCTGCGTGGTCGATACCTCCGCATGGATCGAATGGCTTGCCGACACCCCGCTGGGCAAGCGTCTGGGGCCACGATTCCCGGACAAGTCGCGGTGGATCGTGCCGACCCTCGTTCAGCTTGAACTGTCGAAGTGGCTGGTGCGTGAAGTCCGCGAGGACCAGGCCGACCAAGTGATCGCCTTTACGCAGAAATGTGTTGTGGTTCCACTGGATACCGTCATTGCGCTGCTCGCGGCGGATTTTCACCGCGAAAACAAGCTGGCCACCGCCGATGCCATCGTCTACGCGACAGCCCGGCGCCAAGGCGCCACCTTGCTGACCTGCGATGCGAACTTCGAGGGACTGCCTGGCGTGGAGCTGTTCAGCAAGACCGATGAGAAAGTTTGACTAACCATGGGCACAAGCATCCCCTGCGTCTGCGTCAGCTACGCCCGCAACGCAGAGTGTGCTATCCCCATCGATTGCTGAATCCAGAGGGAGCGCCTGACCATGCGCCTGCTGCACTACATCGAGATCGAAAATTTCAAGCGCTTCGGTGACAAGCAGCGTATCGAGCTGGATCACCCCGCTGTGCTGATCGGCCCCAACAATTGCGGCAAGACCAGCGCCATCCAGGCCCTGGCGCTCTGGTCGCAGGCGGTGCGCACCTGGTACGACGTGCGCAAGGATGCCTCGGCCAAGGAGCGCACCGCCACTTCGCTCAACCGGTTGAACATCGTGGCTGTGCCAGTGACGCGCACACGCTTTTTCTGGCACAACACCCACGTCCGCAAGGCCAACAAGGACATCCCCATGGTGCTCACCGTGGGGGTGATGTATCAGGGGCAGGTGCGGCCGCTGGCAATGCGTTTTCGCAGTCAGGGCGACGAACTGGTGTATTGCGCTCCGGACGATTCGGTCAGTAGTGACCTGGATTTGATCCGCCATGCCGCCAGCCTTCGAGTTGAACTGCTTTATCCGATGTCGGGGCTGGATACCGAAGAGCCGGTTTTGCAGCCCGGTCGGGTGGATGTGTTGCTGGGACAAGGGCGGACGGCGGATGTGTTGCGTAACTTGTGTCTGACCGTGGCCAGTACCTCGGCGCAGGATTGGAAGCGCGTGGTGGAATTGATGCATCGGCTGTTCAATGTGCATCTGGCACAGCCCGAGCAAAGCACCCGTGGCAGCATCACCATGCAATACCGTCAACCCGGGGTAAAGGAAGCACTGGACATTTCTTCGGCGGGTCGCGGCATGCTGCAGATGCTGCTGGTGTTTGCCTACCTGTATTCGCACAAGCGCAGCGTGCTGCTGGTTGACGAGCCCGACGCGCACCTGGAAATCCTGCGGCAAAAGCAGGTGTATGTGTTGCTGCGGGACATCGCCAGCGAAAATGGTTCGCAGGTAGTGATGGTGACCCACTCTGAGGTGATTCTGGACGAAGCGCTGGACACCAACCTCACGCTGTTGTTGGAAGGCCGTGCCGACGATCTGGCTAGAAAACAGGATATCCGCAACAGCCTCAAGCACTTTGGCGCCGAGCACTATGTGAAAGCCCGCGAGCGTGGTTATGTGCTGTACGTGGAAGGCGGTACCGATGTGGACATGCTGCGCGGGCTGGCGCAGAGGCTGGGCCATCCGGTGGCAGGCATCTGGGATGAACGTATCAACAGCTTCTATGTGCAGAACAACTTTCCGTTGCAGAACGTGGATGCCGAGTTGGAGCGGGTTGAGGGCGGCTTCGGTCTGACGCCACAGGCGCATTTCAATGTCCTGCGCAATCTGCTGCCGACGCTACAGGGACTGGCCATCCTCGACAACGACGCGCAGAACCGCCAAAACCGTGATGAGGGGGGGCTGCAAATACGCTACTGGCGGAGGTACGAGGCCGAAAACTACTTCATCACGCCCGAACTGCTGCGCTGCTACGCGTATGCGCAATATCCGGCCGACGACTTGTTTGCCCAGCAGACGCGTGCCGCGGTAGACGAGGCGCTGGCCGCAACGTTGCGCGAGAAGATTTTCGGGGGTAGCGTCGCGGATTACGAGATATGGGCGACCTCGCCACCAGACGCCGCACGCCTTATCTGGGAATCGCGTACCGAGCGCTTGAAAATCAGCACGATGGCCGAGTCGTTCTTTCGCGAACTCGCACAGAAGCTTGGCGGCGCGATGTTGCTTACCAAGGGCGAATTGCATCGCCTGATTCCGCACGCTGAACTGACGCCCGCTGCCGCAGACGAGGTGCGCGAAAAACTCGATTTGCTGCATCACATGTTCGAGCAGGCACGCAAGGATGACGAATCAGCAGACAACGGCGCTGACGACGAGGCGGAATCTTGATGGTGATCGAAACAAGATCAATCCCCTCCGTCTCCGTCCACTACGCCCGCAACGGTGCATCGACCACGGCAAATGCGCTGGGGATGCGGCCGACGCATGGGCGGGACAAATGAGCAGCAACCGCTACCATGCCAAGGGTTCGCAGGCCGAGATGCAACCGGGGTCGAACAGCCGACAAGGCCGCGTATTTTTCGGCCATTCAGCGCGGCATGGGCAGGAATTACGCGCCGATGCGCGAACTGGTCAGCGTTGCGCTGGCCGCGCAGGGCGCGTGAGTGCAAGGGATAGATGAGCTGCGTTGGTTTGGCGATTCCGCAACCGGGCTTCAATGTTGGCGATGCATTCGCCGGTTTCGATGGCGGTGGAACTGGCCACAGCGCGGACGATGGCCTCGCGGCTGGGCCGTTTGCGCAGGGTCGGTTGCGCGGACATGGGCAGGGCTCCGGTCGATTCGTGGTTACTCTAGCTCATACAGTTTTTGATCGGGTCTTGATTCAATGCGGAGCACACAGGGGCTTGGCTGCTGCGCTCGCTGCAGCGCGCGTTCTACAACGACCCCGCCGCGCGGCGGCTGGCCTCGCCCGAGAGCGGACAACTTTCCTTCGGCGGCGAGCTTGACGCCGACGACGTCGAAAGCGGCACCATCTAAGTGCTGCGCTCGCTGTCCGAGCATCCCTTTGTCGCGCAGCTCCACGCGCCTTGATCCACAAGCTGGGCGTGACCGGCGGCAGGGTGGAGACGCGCATCGCCAATGCCGAGCACGGCGCCACCTATATGCTGGCCAAGGTCGAAGTGGTGGCGACCTACAAACTCGCCGGCATCAACCGCAGCCGCATGGAGAATCGGCGGGAAAATGCCTTACGTCAATGCCACAAGCGCAACGTCGGTCTTACTGAAGTCGGCATCCAGGGTCAGCAGCGCCATACCGCGCGCCTTGGCCAGCGCGTAGGCGAAGCAGTCGCCCAAATTGATGGGATATCGCAATCGGGCTTGCGCGGCGTCACTCGCCATGGCCCGATCTACCGGCACGATTTCCAGCGCGAACTCCGCCAAGGCCAGCTCCAAGGTCCCCGCCGCCGCCGGAGCACGATCCATAACCCGGATCAAACACTCGGTGTAGTTCACGGCGCTCATCATCGGCTGGTCCGCCGCGGACAGGATTTGCGCCACGCGTTCTGCCTGCGGCTCGGCAAACAGCACCGCCAACAGCGCGGAGGTATCAACCACCATGCGCCCCGTCCTTTTCCCACAGGGCGTTGTCGTCGGCAAACCGACCGGGCTGCGCAGACGCGACAAGACCAATCAGCGCCGCAAAATCACGGCGTCGTTGACCCACTTGCGCGGCTCTGGCCTGCGCCGCCACCGCCATGCGTATGGCTTCCGACTTGCTCGGGATGCCCTTCAGACGCATCAGCAGTCCAAGCTGCTGTTCGAACTCGGGCGTGGTGTGCAGATTGATTTGCGCCACTGGCTGTCTCCTTCTGTATTATGTACAGAATCTAGCATGGCACCCACGCGCGTGCCACGCCCGGCTCAGCCACGCCCGGCTCAGTAAGCTTGCGGCGCCTGAGTTCAGAGAGGAAGGGCATCTACGCGCTGCCTCGCACGCCAGGCCAGCAGACTGCCGCGATAGCCCTGCATCACCTCGGCGATGCGTGGATCGACCCAGACTGCGAGCCACCCGCGCATGCGGCGTGCCGAGATCCCGGTTCAACGCCGTCGGAGGGCAGGACGCTCGGACAAGCACAGCGGGTAGGCAAATTCCTGCGCTGCGCCGCGCCGATGTCTTACGCGCTCACCGGGCAAACGCCGATGGGCGGCGCTGAGGCCGCGCGGAACACTGTGCAGCCGTCTTTGCACTCCGACGGTAGCGCAATGCCGCGTTGTCGCTTCCCGTATCGGAATCTCGCCAGGAAGGACCCCTTTCGCTTGGGCGAGACTCAGATGTTTTCGGGCTCCTGCATCCACGCCGGGATGTCGCGCTGGCCGTGCAGCACGCGCCAGACATCAATGTGCTCTGGGCTCTCGACATAAAACACAAGGTGGGGATAGTGTGCCAGCGGCCAGAAACGCAGGCCGGGCAGGTTCAATTCGTGGGCGTAGCGTGGCGATCCAGTCGCCGGGTGGCGAGCGATGTGCGCATACGTCTGCTCCAAGGCGTCAATGAAGCCGAACGCCGCTTGTTCAGCACCTTCTCGGAGGTAGTAGCCAATCGCGTCACCAATGTCCCGGTTGGCCATTTCACGCGGAACGACTGGCTTGGCCGTCACCCGCGTGCGCTCACCTTGGCGGCTTTGCGCACCCGGTCACGCAACCCTTCAAAGTAGGCCGGATCAGCCGGGGCAGCTGGTGCAGACGCCGCGCCAGCGAGCAGGAGGCCGCGCAGGTGCAGGCGATCCTGATCCTTGCGAATCAGTTCACGCACATATTCACTGCTCGTGCCGTAGCTGCCTTGATTGACCTGCTCATCGACGAAGGACTTGAGCGTGTCGGGTAGGGATATGTTCATTGTGCTCATGGCTCAAGACTAGTCGGCTTGGCAAAGTTTGGCAAGATTCATGTTTGTGCCCAAAACGGCGCTTGCGCGACTACCGCCTACCCGGCAGACTGGCCGAAAAGGGCGTTTAAACTTCCTATACGCCAAGTAGGAACCGTATGGCGGCTGAAGATCCTGAAAAAATTCTTCACTTGGCCCTAGAAGGGCCCATGGGAACAATGAGTGTCTCGCTCAGCGCCATCGCTGCTAGCCTTTCTGAGCCGTTCGAACTCAAGGAACGCAAATTCGATACTCGACAGGTTGTGCGTGGACTAACTATCGACAAAGAGATGTCCTTGGAAGGCTACGTCTTTGCTGGCGGCATCGAGTTCTCGAAATGTACGTTCAAGAGGTCGCTCAACTTTTCTGATGTCGACCTGCAAGGTCACGATGCCGACTTCGCCGATTGCCGGTTTGAAGACAATGCAGTGTTCAGGCCCAAGGATACGGCTCGCCTTTCTCTGCGTTCTGCCATCTTCCAGAAGGGTTTCGAAATAGCGATACCTCGAACCGCCGTGATGACTGTTGACGCCCGCTACGCCCAGGTGAACGGAACCGCAACGATCGCCGTAAACGACTACGGTCAACCGCCCTATTCCGGACCGACAAAAATGGCGTCTCTATCCGCCTATGAAATGGTGATCGGGAAAGAATCAAGCCTAGAGGTTTCGGGTATCGATGCCGATTTGGTCGATTTCCAGGACTCGACGCTTCAGGACAAAGCTTCGCTCTACCTGTTTGAAGTCCACGCCAAAGAGTTGCGTGCAAACGGGCTGCGCATGATCGACAAAGCGACTGTATCGTTCAACCAGGTCAGCTTAAACCGCGCTCGATTTTCGCGCAGCAACATCGAACGGTTTGTCTTCTCAAACGTTTTGTGGCCAAAGGTTGGAGCGCGAGTTCAGTTGTTGGAAGAAGACGAACTTCGGCAAGGTCGTCATTTCGATAAGAAAATTAGCGATGAGAAGCTCGCCGACCTGCTGGAAAGCGTCACTGAGAATTACCGTCAGCTGGTCCTGAACTATGAAGCACGGCGCAACTACGCCCTCGCCGAGGAGTTCCACATCAGTGAGATGGAGATGATGCGGTTTCGCACAGCCACGCAGGCCAAATCCCCAGTTGGACGGTTTCTTCGAAGCCATCTCAACCCCTATCGAATTTACTGGTTGCTCAGCAAATACGGGACGGGCTACGGGCGCGCAACAACCGTGCTTGCCCTGATCCTTCTGGTGTTCTCCTTCCTGTTCATGCTCAACGGAGTGACGCAAAAGAATGCGGGTGGAGAATTTGAGTACAACATCCGCGAGGATGCGACCCACCGGTGGCGGGGGTTATCGAAGCTCGTCAAAGACAGCGGTGCCGCATTGTCACTGACCATGTCGGTGGTAACGCTTCAGAAGGATCGACCGATGGACCCTGAGGGTGTTTCGGGAAGCTTTCTGGCTTCGCTGCTCATCATTCTCGCACCGGCACAGGCAGCACTGCTCTTGTTCGCGCTGCGGCGCAAGTTTCGACGTTCGTCCATTTGAGCTGGCGATACCCACATCAGTCAGTGGCATGCCGTATGCAGCCTTGGGTGGCATCGCATCGCACCAACCGATAATCGCCAAAAAGCAACCGTTGGTCGGTTTGGGGTGAATTTCTCCCGCCCTCAAGGGAATAGAGGGGGAGCGAATCTGCGGTCGAGCGCCATTATCAACTACGAGGACATCATGAGTGAACTGATTTCCAGGATCGAGGAAACGATCCAAAGCATGCCCGCAGCGCCGGCAACCTTTGACACCCACGATTTCATTCGGGTGCTCGCGCATAACCACCAACAGGCCTATGTCGATGCGCTGCACGAGACTGAGGGCGACCGACCCTTTCAACAGCTCCACGCTGAGATTGGGCGTCGATTGAAGACACTGAAGGAGTACGTGGTTGAGAGAGAAGCGAACCGACCCAGTCCCGACGTGTTTGGGAACATGTCGGGCTGTTCTGTTTGGGAGCGGCGTCGGTAGTCCGACGCAACTGTAGTGGCCGCCTCAATCATCGCGGCGGCGACCCCACGGGCCATCAATCTGCACCAAGCGGCATGAAGGTCATCACGCGTTCCCCCCGATCGCCGCCGCCGATGTGAAGCATCAGGATTCTGCGCGCCGGCCGGCATCCACCGATTGGCATGTCCAGCAACTCAACGGTCAAACGGTCGGCGCGGGATTGTCGGTTCCCTCGGGCAGTCTGCGAATCGAGCCACACCACATCCCGCAGTCGGCCGCCTTCACCCTGTTACTGAATTGCGCCGTTCTTGTCGCTCCACGCCACACACTCGGCCCACACTGCAGCGGTGAGGGCCGGCGGCTCATGTCGGATAGCGCCTGCAGCGACGACGGCGTGGACGCGTCGCGGATGCGTTCGATCACCTACCGCATCGCCACCGGCGCGCAGGCTGGGCGCAAGGTGGCGCCGGCCAGGCCGGCGGCTTCTCGCTGCACCCTGGCGTGGCCGCCGAAGTACATGAAAGCCAGAAGCTCGTAAGCCTGTGCCGCTACATCGCGCGTCCGGCGATCAGCGAGAAGCGGCTGTTGATCTTGCCGCAAGGCACAGCGCTACCAACTCAAAACGCCATGGCGCAATGGAACCAGCGCGCAGGCCACCACGCTGGCGCAGGAGCGCGCTGCCAACCGCCGCGCAGAACCGTGGCCGATTCCATTCCTGGGGCTTTGCAACGAGAGATCGGCCTGCGGCGGCAACATGTCGCCCGAGACCTATGTCGAAGAGATGAAACGCTACGCCCGCTTCGCGCGCAACTACCACCCGGCGCAGCAGACCAGCGACAAGATGCTGCGCATCGCCGTCGGCCCCGGTGGCGACGAGCCACGCTTCGCCGCCTGGACCGAAGCGGTGATGCAGGCCTGGAAGGATCGCCAGTGAAGCTGGGACATCGAAGGACTGTCGCTGCACCACTACACCGTGATCGATTGGGACAAGAAGCACGTCGCCACCGGCTTCGGCACGCGGCGAATACGCCGAGATCCTGCACGCCACGCTGAAGATGGATGGGCTGATCCAGCAGCACGGTGCGATCATGGATCGCTACGATCCCGAGAAGAAACTCGCGCTCGCCGTCGATGAGTGGGGCGCGTGGTATGCGCCGGCTACCGGCAGCAATCCGGGATTCCTGCAGCAGCAGAACAGCCTGCGCGACGGCCTGCTCGCGGCGCTGAACCTCAACATCTTCGCCCGCCACGCCGAGCGCGTGCGCATCGCCAACATCGCGCAGATGGTGAACGTGCTGCAGGCGATGATCCTGACCGAGGAAGCGCGCATGCTGCTCACGCCGACCTACCAAGTGTTCCGCATGTACGTACCATTCCAGAACGCACGCGTGCTGCCGCTGCAGATCGAAGCCGGCACCTGGAGCGAAGCCAATCTGACTCTGCCGCACGTCGACGCCATCGCCGCGCGCGCCGTCGACGGTCGCGTGCTGCTCGCATTCAGCAACCTGCACCCCAGCCGCGAAGTGAAACTCGACATCGCCATCGACGATGCCGCGCTGCGCCGCGTGTCTCCTGAAACGCTGACGGTGGCGAAGGTCGACAGCGTGAATACCTTCGACGCACCGACGACGGTGACGCCCAAGCCGCTGACCGCGAAACTTGCCGATGGCCGGCTGCGCGTGACATTGCCGGCGCGGTCGGTGCGTGTGGTGGGGCTGGGGAAGTAGGGCGCCATAACCGAAAGGCATTGCGCCGAAAGGAACGTAGGGCGCAATATCATTGCGCCGAAAGCAGCGTGCCGGCGAGTGATGGAGAACAGCGAATGCGGCGCAATGATATTGCGCCCTACTTCCTGGCCCCTGTTTTCCACAAGACCTGTCGAAGCATTCAATATGCATGCTGCAGCTGACAGAATGGGTACGGCGTGGTTCAATGTCAGGCAGAAGATGGGGTATCCATTGTTATGCAAGCTTTAAGGCCTGACTCTTTTCGTGGGTGAGGCCGGCGTCGAGACGCTGCCGGAAGACGACTCCACTTTACGGCCGGTTGGTAGCGAACTGGGGTCTTGCCTAGCCTTGGAGCCAACATGTCCGATCCTGTCGTCAGCATTTCACCTGCGCTCACCCTGCCGCCAACGATGGCCGGTGCGCCGTATGCGGTCGAGGCCTACAACCTGTGGGTTTCGATCCCGGCCAACAACGATGTGGGCGCGATCATTTCCGGTGTGTTGTCGGGCGACGTGCTGATCGTCTACAACGCTTCGGGCATCGCGTCCTTCGACAGCACCAACATGAAACTGGTCGGGGCAGCGTTGGGCCTTGCCAATGCAATTGCCGGCGATGTGCTGATGTTTGCCACCGAGGGCGCCGCCGCGCCATTCGTTGCCGCCTGGAACACCGCCGCGTCCACGGTAATCGATGCGGTGGGTAATGCCGATATCAAGAGCAAGCGTCGCGACGCCTATGGTCGCGATCCCGGCACCGGCGAGTACGCCACCCACGAGGGCGGGTTGATCGTGTGCATGCCCGAATGCAAAGGCGCGATCTACGCCACCGAGGATTACTACCTGAGCGACAATTCCCACAGTAACGGGCGCCGCTATCCGGACTACAGCGCAGCTGCCAAGAAGAACAACGTCCTGTTTCCCTGTCCAGTCGCCGGTGGGCTGCTGACCGCCACCGCCGCTATCGCCGGCGCCATCAACATCCTGGCCTTCGACTCCACGTTCGACGACAACGCCGGCAGCTACAACGTTGGCCTGTGCATCGTACGCGGTCAGCGACAGAGCGGTCGCAGCGTCGACGAGCTGGTCGCGGCACTGCAAAGCGCCGGGCCTACGCTGGGTTCAGCCTGACGGTGGCGGCAGGTAAGACAGGGTTCAGCGCACCAATTTGGCAGCATGTGATCCAGAAATACTACCCCTGTTTCAGACCCCTGTTTTCGCGGCGCCTTACGACCCTGCGCGAGACGAATCTCGCGCCGTTCTATTCCTCGTCCAGCTTGATCTGCGTACGCTGCCAGCTTTCGTAGTCGTCGAACGATGTGAGCGTCGCGCGCCCGTCTTCCTGCAGGCGCACGCCGTAACCGATGCCGCGACCGATGCCCTTGTGCAAGAAGATGTCGCAGCTATTGTCCATCACGCGAATCAGTTCCGGACGCAGGAAGGCGATTTCCGGCGGGAAACCCTCGGTGAGCTGCGTCCATCTCCGAGTGCGTCGATCGGTATCTCCGTGCCTGCGCCGCGCCTCGATCAGCGCGATGCCAGCCGCGACGATGACGCGATACTCCTCGTCGCTGTACGCCAGCAGGCGCTCGCGTGCCGAGTCCGCACTGGCGGCACTCGCCGCCAAAAGCGGCGCCATCGCTTCCAATGCCGATCGTTCCTTTGGCGACAGGTCGCGCAGAACAGGAATCCTCATTCGGGCCTGATCGTAGCCACTTCGGTATTCCGCGATGCGCGATGCGCGTGCCTCGGGAAGCAGATTACGCCATTCCACCAATGCCTTCGCATCCGGCCGCATCAAGAACTCGAAGTACTCATTGATCTCGGCATCGGTGACCAGCCGATTGTGCAAGAGCACTTCTGCATCGACCTCGGCCGCGTCGGTATCGCCCGTCACCGGAGTGCGGTCTGTTGCCCAGACGGGGCCTGCCATCAGCAGTACGCACAGCAAAAGTCGCGGCTTCACCATGGAATGATTCTCCGTAGACAAGGCGAGGATGGTAGCAACGTAGGTCGCAACAACCGAAGGGCATTGCGCCGAACGAATCGCCGAAACACCAAGCCGTGATGAATGTTCAATGCGGCGCAATGCTCTTCGGTTATAGCGCCCTACGACCTATTTCTTACCACCGTCGACGGCACCCACGATCGCTGGCGACATCGTCAATGCCAGACTGGTGTTGCGACCGACCGTGATCGGCACGTTCGGGTCGACGTGAGTCGAAAAACCTTCCAGCTCGGCCTGCACCTCATAGTGCCCCGGTGTCACAGCCATAAACCGGAACCGCCCATCGGCGCCCGCGACCTGCACCTGCGGCGCCGGCCCACCCATCACCGTAACCGTCACCCCCGGCAACGCCGCCCCCTGGTTGTCGGTGATCTCGCCGTACAGATTGCGGGTTTGCAGTTGGGCGAGGGCGGAGGTGGCGAATAGCAACAGAGCGAGCGCGGCCAGGGCGAGCGCACGGCGGGAGAGGCGGAATGTGGTCATGGGGAAGGTTCCTTACTCATTTCGTTGTATCGGGCCTTGGCAGACAACGAGACAATCGCGAAGCTGGCGGTCGTTGTCTAACCGCATTTCGCCATCATTCACTACAAGAAATAGGGCTACGCCCCATGTCCTCCTTTTTCTTCGTGTCAACTCGACTATTTTTCCCTACGCATCGCAGAATCAATCCTCTTGCGCATAGCTTCTACTTCTATCAAGTGCTTTTGGCGGTATGGATCATTGGGCGCAATCTTCTGGGCCGCCTGCACCGCAGCCCTGGCGTTTGCGTAATCCGGTGGATTCAATTTCAAATAGGCATAACATGATTGATACGCGCATAAGTGCGCTTGCTTCCCAAATCGCTGCGCGGACTGGAGAGACTGAATTGCGTCCTCAGCCCTATTCATTCGCGACTCAACAATACCCCGTGTGAACCAGAACTCCCCTTCCCTGGGTTCCATCTGCGTCGCATGTACGGCATGGTCGTAGGCTAGGTCCACCTTATTTCCGGAGGCCAGAAAATATGCGTAACGATCAAACAATGCTCCATTGGTCTGATCGGACAATATCGCCAACTCGTAAAAGATCTCCGCATCTTGATCGTTACCGTCCCTAGCTGCCCTGTATGCTGCCCGAGCAAGTGGATGCCGAAATGCTCTATCCATTCGGTCACTAATTTGCTTCGTGGAACTAGCAAGAAAGTGCTGATAGCGTTTTCGCAATACCTGCAAGCGGTCCTCGCTCGGCTCCTCCCTTCCGTCGATCCTAATCGTACGTGCACTGCAGAATCTCAAGAATTCCTGGCTGAAGGCAACCTCGGCAGACCCTCCAATACGCGTCACCGATGCAATCCCTCTACTCTCTCCAATCGCTCGATAGGCTTCTAGCACGCTCACACTCGCCTCGTTCGCGCACAGCTTCAATGACACCTCGTCGTGTACATCGCCCAATCGAGCCATCAGAAGCAATAGATGGCGCAGATCATCCCCCATTCGATGCCAAGCGTCTGAGTACAGGAACTCACCCAAATCCTGTTGTTGCATTTGCATGACGCGATTGAAACCACGCTCTATATTTGTCGCCGGGTCGCTAAGGATCTGGATAAGAACCTCAAGAACAAGAGGTTTGCAGCCAAGCTTTCGCGCGTACTTTCTTAATGTTGACCCACCAGCCTGCTGAATTGATTTAATTCCCAATTGCATCGCACGAGCTCTTAATAAATCCTCGGACTCCATTTCGCTCAGAGGAAGAGCTTCTATGCAACGCGCTTCGATATCTTCCTTGCGCCTGGATGTGATAAGGACCCTGCCGACGTGCCTCGATATCTCCAGAATTGATCTAGATAGTGCTTTGACCTCTTCTGCCGACTGTGCAAGTGTCTCAGCGTTATCGATCACCAATAGGCGGTTTTGTCGGGGAATTCCATACTCCGAAAGAAGAGTAGAAAGTCGCGACGAGAGCTGGAGGATGCTTGCCGTGTACCAATCCTTCTCCAGGATATTTCCTTCAATACCCCGCTTGAGCGAGAGTAGCGCGTCGCTTACCCCACTTATTGCGACATTTATCACCTCCAACCCATTTACCCCCCACCGGGTTCGCTTTGCAGTGTAGTAAAATATTAGGTCCGGCCGCCAAGCAACTTGAAAGGTGCCTTCGACTAGACGATGAAGGCATTCAATTGCCAGTGTGGTTTTACCAATGCCGCCGTCTCCATAAACTTGACATGCGCGAGAATCGACATCGTCGAACCAATCTCTTATTTCTTCAATTTCTTGCTCACGGCCCTTGAACACATCGGTTTGTCGATCTGGTATATTGCCTAATGGCCTCCATGATCGAGTAAATGTTTCCACAATTTCTACGCGACGGCTGTCTTTTTGAGGTGCAAGAGAAAGAACATCATTTGCCTCAAACTCTATATCTTCCTTCTCTGTCAAACTTATCATGACCTGCGCGGACACTCTGCACTTTCCGCCAGATGCCTGAGATATTTTTCTGTAGCAAACCGGATTTCCACCTACCATTTTAAGTATATTTAGTTCGAATGAAGGCGTTGATACAGCTCCCCTTAATATTAGTCGCCCCGTAGTACTTTCTTGAATTGGCAATACAGATCCTAGCTGTAGTGTCCCTGATGATTGCATAGCTCCAAGAAGTTACACTCTGGCGCTGGCCAGGGGCGTTCTTGAAGCGCTTCTCAAGACCAAGGACTCTGCATGAAACTGAACCTTCACGCCAATGCAACCA
>JBFXKH010000023.1:0-32494 GCA_050173995.1 Lysobacterales bacterium
CAGCGCAGTGCCTGTCCGATCATCCCGGGCAGGGACAGGGGCAGCGCATGCGAGGGCGCGATCGTGCCGCAATTGCCGTGCGAGGCACCGCCGCCGACGCCGCCCTGCTCCAGCACCAGCACACTACGGCCAGCGTCGAGCAGGTGCAGGGCCAGGGCCAGGCCGATCACCCCACCGCCGACGATCAGCACATCGGGTTTGCGACGGTCCATGCGCGGCAGGTCGGCAGGTCTCGGGCGTTCAGTGATGGTGGCCACCCGGACCGTGGACGTGGCCGTGGGCCAATTCCTCGGCGCTGGCATCGCGTACCGCCACCACTTCCATATCGAAATTGAGCGTCATCCCGGCCAGCGGGTGGTTGCCATCGACATCGACCACACTGCTGCCGACCTTGACCACGGTCACCTGGTGCTGGCCCTGCTGGGTCTGGATCACCGTTTGCATGCCTGGGCGCAATTGCTCGGCATCGCGGAAATACTTCTTGGGAATACGCTGGATCGCGTTTTCGTCGCGCAGCCCATAGCCGTCTTCCGGTGCGATCACCGCGTTCAACCGGTCGCCGACCTGGTGCCCTTCAAGCGCGCGTTCCACCCCCGGAATCAGGTTGCCGTGGCCGTGCAGAAAGGTCAGCGGCTCGGCGTTCTCGCCACGCGAGGAATCGATGGTCTGACCGGCACTATCGGTCAGCGTGTAGTGGATCGATACCACCGTGTCCTTCTTGATCATCGGCCGTGCTCCTGAAGTAGGCAGACAAGGGTAATACATCGGCCGCGACACCGAAATCGAACCGCCGTTGTTCCCAACCGTGAAGGCCGCGACTTGTTTCGTGGATGTCAATGCGTTCTGGCACAACGCGGGAACAACGGTAAGCACAACCTTTGCGTATCTGAAATACGGGCACGTTCTCACTTCTTGCTTGGCCCCTTGCCGGATGCTAACTTTGTCGTGTCTGAAACACGCAACGATTAGACAATGCTTCATCTCGTCGGCGAGACCCTCGACAAGACCCGCAGCCACTACCTGGCGGAGACGGGCAAGCTCGTCCAGTTGATGCGCGGCATCTACGTCGATGCCTCCGACGACATCGATCAAGCCGTCCTCACCCATGCCGTCCGCATTGGCCGCTACCTCTATCCCAAGACCTATCTCTCGGCAGCCAGCGCCGTTTTGCTGGGGCCGACCCGCGACGGACGCCTGTACCTGAGCGGGCCGCGCGTGCAGCGCACGCGTCTGCGTGCCCTTGAAATCGTTCAGAACAAGGCGCCGGCCAAGCCCTCGCTCGCTTCCGCCACCGTTGCCGACAGCCTGGGCGAGTTCTCCGTCCAGGTCTCCTCGATTCGCCAGCGGTTCCTGGAGTGCTTTCGCCTGCGCAGCGAACATGCCGCGTCCATCGATGCGGCGACGCGCGAGGCCATTGCCGCCCGTCTTGTCGAGGAGTACGGCGGAGCGAAGGCGGCCAGCGACGCCGTATGGGCGCTGGCCCGTGAGAATGACTGGTACCGCGAGGGTGAGGGGGCCGAGAAGTGCTTGCTGCGCGGCCCTTCGATTGCGACCCAACGCAACAAGGCCGCGTTCGCCTTGAACGTGGCATGGCACGGCCTGCCCATCGGCACCCTCTTTCACGACGGCTTTGAATGGCGGTGGTCGCAAGCCGACGACGGCGTGCCCATGCCGCCGGTCATCCGCCAGACGATGCCGGGCAGGCTGCCGCCGTTCGTGGTCTCGCTGCTGCCGGAGGGTTGGCTGGAGAGTGTCCTGCAAGACCGCGACGAGCGGGCCATGCTGCGCTCGGGCCGGCGCTACCTGTCCAACATCACGATGGCCGAGAACGCAGACGAGCTTGCCGCTCTGGCACATGATGTTTGCGCGACGCAGCTCGCCGCACACACAGCGGCAGGCGTGTTCACAGGCACCTATGCCGGGCCGGGTCGCAGCGCGATGGAACAGGACTTCGAGCGCAGGCTCGCCACCATCTATGACCGTGCCGATACGCCGCGCCTGTCCGGCGTGCAGATCAAGGCACCGATGACGCTCGCCCCGGATGGCAGGCTCTCGCCGAGCATCGGCACAGCGTTCACCCATATCCTGAAGCCCGCAGGCACCGGCGGCTTCGCGGCCTTGCCGCTGGTCGAATGGATCGGACTTGCCCTGGCACGGGAAGCCGGGTTCGCGGTTCCGGATACTGCACTGATCGCGATGCCTGATGACATGCCCCCGGCCCTTCTGGTCGAGCGGTTCGACATTCGTACCGATGCGGGTGACCATCGACTGCTGGCGATGGAAGACTTTTGTTCGGTGCTCGATCTACCGCCTGCGGCCAAATACGACGGCACCATCGAACGTGTGGCGCGTGCCCTGCGCGGCCTATCCACGTCGCCTGACGAAGACCTGCTGATCCTCATCAAGCGCGTCGTGTTCGCCTGGCTGATCGCCGACGGCGACATGCACCTCAAGAACATGGCCGTTCTGAAGATCGCCGAACCCGGCGATCCGGCCTTCCGCAGCGTTCGGCTTGCGCCGGTCTACGACACGCTGACGACGCGCGTCTTCCCACGCCTCGAACATGACCGCATGGCGCTGAAACTCAACGGCAAGGACGAACGCCTCAAGCGCGCCGACTTCCTCGCCGTCGCTGCCATCGCCGGACTTCGGGCGTCGGACACCAACGCCGCCATCGACGACGTTCTGGAGCGAATGCAGACTGCCCTTGCCGCGATTGCGCTGCCCAGGCTCCCCAACCATGGTCCGTCGGGCGAGGCCGCTGCGGCCCGAACGCTGGAGATATGCCGGGAGCGGATTGCCGCGTTCACGTAAGCATTGGGTCCGCGATTACGACCACAGGCAACGCGTACCGTTGTGACGGGTGCGCGGACATAGGCTCGTCCGCAATATCTGGCACTCGATGTCGAGTTCAGGCCTACGATGGGTAGCGCCAAGCTGCGGCGCAAAGATCGCGCGCAGCGTTGGCGGTGGCGGATGGTTGCTATGGCAGCGCTTGCCATTGCGCGTCCAGGAACAACCGGGAATAACTCGCCAGTGCGGCCAACACCGCTGGCATGCCATCGTCCGCCGCCGGGTCGCGGCGCAGCGCGGCGGCACCTTGCAGCAATTGCTGCGATAACGCGATGTCATGATCTGCCTCCTGTTGCAACGGTTCATGCGAACGCCCTGCCCTCGCCGGCTTCTTCGTGGGTCACGCCGTCGCGGATATGGTAAATGCGTTTGAAGGTCGGGATGATTTTCTCATCGTGGGTGACCACGATGATCGCGGTCTCGAACTTGCGCGCCATGTCGTTGAGGATGCGGATGACCGCCATCGCCCGCACCGAGTCGAGCGGCGCGGTCGGTTCGTCGGCCAGGATCACCGGCGGGCGATTGACCAGGCCGCGGGCGATTGCGACGCGCTGCTGCTCGCCGCCGGAAAGCTGCGACGGCATGGCGTGGGCGCGATGCTGAACATCCAGCGCGGTGAGCAGTTCGAGCGCCCGCGCTCGCGCCGGCGCATTGGCCACCCCGGCGAGCATCGGCAACAGCGCCACATTGTCGGTGACATCGAGAAACGGAATCAGGTAGGGGGCCTGGAACACGAAGCCGATCTTGTCGCGCCGCAACGCGCTGAGGTCGCGGACTTTCCAGCCGCCGTGGTAAATCACCTGCTCGCCAAGCACCATGCGCCCGGCACTGGGTTCGATCACTGCGCCCAGGCTCTTGAGCAAGGTGCTCTTGCCCGAGCCCGATGGCCCGATCAGGCCGACCACCTCACCGGGCGCCACCTGCATGTTCACGTCCTTGAGCGCATCAACCGCTGTGTCGCCGTGGCCATAACGCTTGCTCAGGCCTTCAATGCGGATGCCGTAACCGTGCATGTCAGCCACCGATCGCTTCGGCCGGATCGACCTTGAGCGCCACGCGAATGGCGATCAGACTGGCCAGAACGCAGATCGCCAGCACCGCGAAAACCCCGGACACCGCATCGCGTGAGATCAGCAGCACGTACTTCGGGAACAGCGGCGCCGCGAAGGTTGCGCTGATCTTGCCCACCACGAAACCAATCAGCCCGAGCGCGAGCGCCTGCTGCATGATCATCGCGGCGATGGTGCGGTTGCGGGTGCCGATCAATTTCAAGACCGCGATCTCGCGAATCTTGTCCATGGTCAGCGAGTAGATGATGAACGCCACGATGGCGGCGCTGACCATGGCCAGGATCACCAGAAACATGCCGATCTGCCGCGATGAGGTGGCGATCAGTTTGCCGATCAGGATGTTTTCCATCTGCGCTCGGGTGTACACGGTCAGTTGTTTCCAGCGCCGGATGGATTCGGCCAGCGCATCCGGCGCATGGCCGGGCTGCAACCTCACCAGCACCGCATTGACCGATGCATTGCTGCTTTGCGAGGCGATCACTGCATCGAGCAGGCCGGGTACGCCGGGCTGGTTGAAAGCGGGATTGGTCTCGGTCCGGCGACGGCTTTGCCGGATCGCCGCGTTGTCCTTGAGGAACTGCGCTTCCTGCGCGTCCTTGAGCGGAATGAACACCATCGGGTCGCCGCTGGAGGACACCATGCGCCGGGTCAGCCCGACCACGGTGTACTGACTGCGGCGAATCGCCAGACGCTCACCCAGGCGGAAACCGGAGGCGATATCCGCCACCGCCTCGTAGTGGCTGCGGGTGATCTGGCGTCCGGCCACCAGATACGGCGGCCATCCGGGGGTGGCCCCCAACCGGCCGGGCATGATGCCAACCACCATCGCCCGCACATCACGCTCGCCGGCGCGCACCTGCATGGTCAGGTAGGTGATGTTTGCCGCCTCGGCAACGCCCGGCATGGCGAGAATGCCGCGGTAAGCATCGTCCGGCAGACTGGACGACTCGGCGTACGGGCCCAGGGTGTCCTGCTGCACCACCCACAGGTCGGCACCGCTGTTGTCGAGCAGTGCCTTGCCATCGTCCACCATGCCGCGGTACACGCCGGCCATGACCAGCGTCACGCCGATCAGCAAGCCCAGACCGATGCCGGTGAACACGAACTTGCCCCAGGCATGCAGGATGTCGCGACCGGCCAGACTGATCACGGCGACACGCCCGCAATGCGTTCGACCACCTCGATTCGGCTGCGCGCGGTCAGTTGCTTTTCACTGTAGACAATCAACCGATCGCCGACCTTCAGCCCGACCCGTACCTGCACCTGCCCATCAAGATCCGCGGCACCGAGCACAACCGCGGTGAAATGCAGATCGCCGTCGACGATCTGCCAAACGCCAAGTCGATCGCCATCGCGCCGAACCGCGGCATTGGGGATCACCGGCGCGGCGGCAAGCGCCGGCAAATCGACCGTCACCTCGGCCAACTCGCCGATCGGCGGCATCGCCTCGGGTGGTTGGTCGAAGGCCACCTTGGCGAGCGTCTCCTCGGTCACCGCATCGGCCATCGGCTCAACCCGCACCACCCGGCCATTCAGCACTTGCCCGCTGCGCGAACGCAGTACGATGCGTGCCGACAAGCCCGCCGCAAGCCCGGAAGCGCTGATCTGATCGAAACGCACGTTGATCCACAGGCGGCTCGGCTCGATCACTTCCACCACCGCCTGACCGGCGACAACGGTGGTGCCGGGATCGACATGACGCAACGACACCACGCCATCAACCGGTGCGATCAGGCGCAGATTGCCGCGCTGCGCCAGCAAAGCTTCGCGATCGGATCGCGTGCGGGCGATGTCCTCGCGCGCTGCCGCCAACACCGCATCGGCGATCTGCAATTCCTGCTCCCGGGTGGCGGCGACTTCCTCGCTGATCAGGCCTGCGACCCGCAATTGCCGATAGCGATCCGCCTGCGCGCGGGCATACGCCTGACGCGCTTCGGCCTCGCGCAGCGCCGCCTGCGCACGCTTGAATGTGGACTCCTGCGCGCGTACCCGGTCATCCAGATCAACCGGATGCATTTCGCCGAGCACCTGCCCGGCGGTTACCTGATCGCCGACATCGACATCGAGCCGTAGCAGGCGCCCGGCAAAGGTCGGGCCGATTTTGTACGTGTAGCGCGCATCGACCGTGCCGATGCCGTACAGGGCGGGCGCCAGCGCCCGCGATTGCACGGTGGCGACGGTTACCGCAACCGGTGCCATCGGCCCGGAGCGCAGCGCGACATACCCCAACAGAATCAGCAAGGACCCCACAACGGCCAACACGGCCAGGGTACGGCCGTGCAAGGGAAACTTCCTCATTATCCGACTCCACTATCCCGGCACTGCATCGCGACGGCTTGCCGGACAGGGTAATCGCTTTGGCCGAGGTGCGGCTCGAACCGCCGCAGCATCAGCTACGTGCCTTGTCGGTCAGCGCATTCAGGAAGGCGACGATCTGCGCTACCTGGCGATCATCGAGTTGGCGGCCGAGTTGATACTCGGCCATCTGCCGTACCGCCTCGTCCAGGGTTGCCACCTGCCCGTTGTGGAAATACGGTGCGGTCAAGGCGATATTGCGCAACATCGGCGTCTTGAACACCTGCCGATCGGCCGGATTGCCGGTCACCTGCTCGCGCCCGACATCGTCGGAGGCGAGGTAGGGTTTGACCAGACCGAGCTTCATGTAGCTGTTGCCGCCCAGCGCAACGCCGTTGTGGCATGCCGTGCAGCCGGTGTCCATGAAGGTTTTCAGCCCCGCACGCTCGGCTTCGTTCAAGGCCGCGAGATCGCCGCCAAGAAAATCATCGAAACGATCATGGCTCAGCAAGGTGCGCTCGAAGGCGGCGATGGCCGACGCCATCGCATCGTAACTGACCGGATCGGGCACCCCCGGAAACGCCGCTGCGAACGCGCCCGCATATTCGCGTTTTGCCAGTAGCCGCGCAACAACGGTCGCCTCGTCGGGCATCGCCATTTCCACCGGGTTCAGCACCGGCCCCTTGGCCTGTTCGGCCAGATCGGCGGCTCGCCCATCCCAGAACTGCGCGATCTGCAACGCGGCGTTGAGCACGGTCGGCGAATTGCGGCTGCCGTTCTCGCCCTTGACGCCGGGCGAGGTCGGCAGATTGTCGACCCCGCCCAACGCGTTGTCGATGCGATGGCAGGAATTGCACGACTGACTGTTGTCGAGCGACAGCGCAGTGTCAAAGTACAACTGCCGACCCAGCTCGATCATCTCGCGGGTATCGTTTTCGCTACCCGGCGCCTGCGCCGGTAGCGCCTGAAATTGCGCGACCGCCTGCGCGTGCAATGCGGCGGCATCGATCTGTGCGGTTGCGGCGATCGCGGGCAGGGCAAGCGCCAAGCCCAGCGCCGATGCGAGCGCGGTCCGCGGGAACGATCGCCGGCCGGCGGACAGGTTGGGTAGGCTCATGCTGCGCTCCAGAAAGTGGACGGGGTGAGATGGAGGGTTCCGCGTCGGCTCCCCGGGAGGGAGAGGGGCTCGGTGGAGCCGACGGGAACCGCTGGTCACAGGAGCAAGCATGGCGACCAGGCATTTCTCCGGCATTTCCGCAACATGGAAAGTTGTTTCAGGATGTTGCTGCGGGTCGAACCGGCGCACGACCCGATCGATGGCGATGCGCTCGCCGCCGTCGCAACGTGAACTTCGGGAGAACGCAGTCGGTGACGCCAATCAACCGGGAGTCGGGATCTCCATGCGCGCCTCGGTACCGCCGCCATCACGCGCGAGCAGGCTCACCGCCCAGCCGTTGGCGTGTGCCAGTTGCCGGACGATGGCCAGGCCCAGGCCGCTGCCGGGCGCGCGGGCATGCCGCGCCCGCTGGAACGGCTCGAACACGCGCTCGCGTTCATCCTCGGCGATGCCGGGGCCGCGATCCAGAATCCGCACCACCACCTGCGCTGGTGCGCAATCCAGTTGCACCTGCACCGGACTGCCCTGCCCGTGTCGCCAGGCGTTGTCCAGTAGATTGCTCAAAACCCGTCGCAGTGCCAACACCGGCACGGCGCGGATGCAATGACCCGGCGCCTGCCAGGCCACCTGCGCACCCTGTCGGCGCACATCGGCTATCGCCGCGTCGAGGATTTCGCCCAGGTCGCAGGGTTGCGGCGCTTCCGGTGCGGCCCCACGGGCGAAGCTCAGATGCTGACCGATCAGCCGATCCATGTTCTCGACATCGCGTTCGATATCCGCGATCAGGCCCGAATCGACGGCATCGGGGAGCATCGCCAGCGACAGTCGCAAGCGCGCCAACGGCGTGCGCAGATCGTGCGATACCCCGGCCAACAAGGTCGTCCGGCTTTCCAGCAGGCTGCGCACGTCGCGTGCCATGTGGTTGAAGCGCATCGCCAGCAACTGCAACTCGCGCGGCCCCGTCTCTGGCAATGCGGGCGGCAATTCGCCGTGGCCAACCGCATCGGTCGCCCGGGTCAAACGCGCCAATGGCTGCGTCAACCAGCGCGCGAGCAGCATCGCGGTGAGCAACGAGGCCAACACGACCGCAGCCATCGCCACCACCACGACCCGCGACGGATACGCGCCGATCCGGTCGCGGCTGAAGCCGATCCGCAGCACTGCCTCCGGGGTGGGCAGATCGACCCAGTACATTTCGGGGTCGCTGCTGCGGGTGAGATGCGATTCGGCGCCGGTGCGCTCGGCCAATGCCTGCTGCAACAACGCCGGATAGGGTAGATGCGTTTCCACGCCAGGCTGCGGGCCACGCGCGGGCTCCAGCAACAAATGATGGTTCAAACGCAATTCGGTTTGGTAATCGGATCGCGTGTCCGGTGGCAACTCCACCCAGGTCCGCGTCACCAAGGTAATCAATGCCGCCAGATCCTCGGTGGCGCTGCGCGCCAGCGGCAAGTTCACATGCACCACGAACACCGCCGCCAGTGCAATTTGCACCGCCAGGAACGGAGCGGCGAGCGCCAGCGCGGTGCGTCCGAACAGCCCCAGCCGAAACCGCTTCATGGCCGCTGATCGCCGTCGGGCGCGAACAGGTAGCCCTCGCCCCAGATGGTGCGGATGAACTGTGGCTGGCCAGGATCGGTTTCAATTTTTCGGCGCAGGCGAGTCACGCGCACATCGATGGAGCGATCGAATGGGGAGCGGTCGTAACCCTTCAATAAATCGATCAGGCGATCGCGACTGAGCACCTGGTTGGGGTGCTCGTTGAATAGCCGCAGCAGGCCGAACTCGGCCGATGTCAGCACCACGTCCACACCATCGCGGGTAAAGCGATGGCCGACCGGATCGAGCCGGAACGGCCCGAATGCATAGGTGCGCTGCGCCGGTGGTGATTGGGTTGGCGCGGCACTGCGGCGTCTGAGTACCGCACGAATCCGCGCCAGCAGCTCGCGCGGATTGAATGGCTTGGCCAGGTAATCGTCGGCCCCGACTTCCAGCCCGACGATGCGATCCACGTCCTCGCCGCGCGCCGACAGCATGATGATCGGCACCAGTTGATCCGCGCGCAGCCGCCGCGCCAAGGTCAAGCCATCATCGCCAGGCAGCATCAGATCGAGCAGCAGCAACTCGGGTTTGCGCTGCGCCATCTGCGCCAACATCTGCTCGCCGTCGCCGGCCAGTGCGACCGAATAGCCCTGTTCTTCGAGATAGCGCGCCAGCCGCCGACTCAGGTCGGGGTCGTCATCGACGATGAGAATGTGTTCGTTGTCGTGTTCCATGAGGCCAACTCCGCGCGTAGACGGTCGCATTCCACAAGCGTACGCGGCCGCGGCCACGACGCAACATCTTGATACATCTTGAATGCGGTGGGAAATCGACGGGAAACCGCTGTCGTTCAACGTGGCTTCCGGTACCTGCAAGGTACCCTCCCTCCCCTCCTGAAAGGAAATCGACCATGACCCTCAAGACCGTGTTGATCGCCACTGTTTGGTTCGGCGCCATCGTGTTTGCCGGCAGCGCAGCCGCCGAGGACGCTACCGACTACAGCGCGCTGAGCAATGAACAGTTGATCCAGTTGCGCAGTGAAGTGCGCAACATGAGCACTGACGAACGGGCACGTTTCCGTACCGAAATGCAGAGCCGCGCGCAGACGATGACACCGGAACAACGCACAGAGGCGGGGATTGGCCCGCGCAACACTGATGGCAACGGCCAAGGCCAGCAGACGCAAAAGCGCGATGGCACCGGCAACCAGGATCGCGCAACGGATCGCAAACGCGATGGTACCGGCAACCAGGATCGCGCCAACGACCGCAGGCGCGATGGCCGCCGTTATGGCGATGGCCAGGGAACCCATCCACGCCAGGGTGGCGGGCGCGGCAACTGATTATGCAAGGACAAGATGCAGCAGGTGACATGACCCGGCGAGCGGGACCATCGCCGCGCGCCGGGTCGCCGCGGCCTACCTCTTGACGACCAAGCCGATCGCGGCGATCACCAGCATGCCGCTCGCGGCCACGTGCGGCGGCTGGCGGAATCAACCGATGGCCTCCCACGGGATTGTATCCGGCGACCAGGAACAGCATCATGTCAGATGTCCTTGTAGGCATCGCCGATGGCGATGGTTTGTTCGATATTGCTGACGTACACCCATCCGGCGTCGGTACGGCCCGTACGTCCCAGGCGCTGAAAGATCTCCACCGCACGCGCCACATCGCCGTCCTCGCAAAACAGCTCCATCTGCACCTCGTTGATCACTTTGTCACCGAGCTCGACGGAATACTCCTGCTCGCGCGCACTGAGTGCGCGCAGCAGGCCTTTGACATCGAACAGGGCCAGCCGCTGGAAGCCGGCGGCCTCCAACGCGTGGATCAGATCCGAAACCCGATTGCGATGCACGAATGCCTTGATCTGTTTCATGATGCGGTCTCCTGAGAGTTGCGCTCGGCCGCCTTGCGTTCAGAGCGGTTTTCGAGCCATTCGTACAAGACGGGCAGCAAGACGAGCGTGAGCAGGGTCGAGCTGATCAGGCCACCGACCACCACGGTCGCCAGTGGCCGCTGGGTTTCCGCACCTACGCCGCTGGACAGCAACATCGGCACCAAGCCCAGAATGGCCACGCTGGCCGTCATCAACACCGGCCGCAGTCGCAGTGCCGTGCCCTGGACCACGGCCTCGCGCACCGACATGCCCTTGTCACGCAGCTCGTTGAGGAAGCTGACCAGCACGATGCCATTGAGCATGGCCACACCGAACACTGCAATGAAACCGATCGCCGAAGGCACCGACAGGTACTGACCAGTGACGAACAGCGCCAGCAATCCGCCGATGGTGGCGAACGGCACGTTGGCCAGGATCAGTGCGGCGTACTTGATCGAGTTGAACGCGGTGTAGAGCAGCACAAAGATGAAGAAGATCGTGACGGGCACGATCAGCGCCAGTTTGGCCAAAGCCCGCTGCTGGTTCTCGAACGCGCCGCCCCACTCGATCCAATACCCCGGCGGCAACTTCACTTGCTGCTTGACTACCGCCTCGGCGTCCTGGACGAAGCCATCGACGTCGCGGCCACGCACGTCCATCTGGATCACCGCATAGCGTTGCAACTGCTCACGGCGAACGAATGAGTAGCCCTCGGCGACGCTGATATCAGCAACCTCCGACAGCGGCACCAGGGCACCAGTCGCAGTTCGCAACGGAATCCGACGCAGCGATTCGACCGAGTCGCGGGTCGCATCGCCCAATCGCACCGCGATGTCGAAGCGCTTGACCCCGTCGAGCAACACGCTCACCGGCTCGCCGCCCAGCCCGTTGCGGACGATGGTCAGCACCTCTTCGGCGTTCATGCCGTGGCGGGCCAACTCAGCGCGGTCGACCTGGATGCGGATCTGCGGCTTGCCGATGTTGGCTTCCAATGCGAGGTCGGCTACCCCCGGCACCTTGTCCAGCACGCGCTTTATGCGGCCGCTGAGCTTGTCGAGTTCGCCCAGGTCTTCGCCGTAGAGCTTGAGCGCCAGCGTGGCGCGCACGCCCGAGATCAACTCCTCCACGCGCATCTGGATCGGCTGGGTGTAGCCAGGCACCACGTTGGGCACCACTTTCTCCAACGTTTCCTGCATGGCTTCTTCGAGCTGCTTGATATCGCGCCCGTTGGTCCACTCGTCCTGCGGTTTGAGCGCGGTGTAGATCTCCATGTAGTTGACGTCGGCGGTCTCGCCCTTCTCGGCGCGGCCGATCATGGCCAGCGTGGTGTCGACTTCCGGGAATTGCTCGAACGCTTTTGCGATGGTGTTGCTGGTCTTTATCGACTCGTTGAGTGAGGTCGATGGGATGCCGGTCACCCGCCACATGATCGAGCCTTCCTGCAGCTGCGGCATGAACTCCTTGCCCAGCAACGGGAACAGCGCCAGGCTCGCCACCAATGCCAGCAATGCACTGACCACGACCACCCTCTTGCGCTCCAGCGCCTTCGCCAGCAGCGGCTTGTAGCCACGCTTGATCCGGGCAACCAGCCACGTGTCGCGCTCCGGCTTTGGCTTGAGAATCATCGACGCCAGCACCGGGATCAACGTCAGGCTCAGGATCATCGATCCGGCCATCGCGAACGCGATGTTGAACGCCATCGGCTTGAACATCTTGCCTTCGAGGCCCTCCAGCGCGAACAGCGGCAGGAACACCACGATGATGATGCCAATGGCAAAGGCGATCGGATTGGCCACTTCCTTGGCGGCTGCCAGCACCGCCGACGTCCTGTCGACCTGCTCGCCGTGCTCCAGCCGTTCGGCCATGATCCGGAAGGCGTTCTCGACCATCACCACGGCGCCATCGACCATCATGCCGATGCCGATCGCCAGGCCCGCCAGTGACATCAGGTTGGCCGAGAGCCCCGCCTGCCCCATGCCGATAAACGCGATCAGCATGGCCAACGGCAAGGTGACGATCACCACCAGCGCCGAACGCACTTCGCCCAGGAACAGGAAGAGGATCACCGCGACCAGCAGCGAGCCTTCCACCAACGCCCGCACCGCGGTTTCGACCGCCTTGTTGACCAGATCGGTACGCTCGTAGATCGGCTTGAGCACGATGTTCCCGGGCAGCGCATCGCGCACGACATCGAGCTTGCCCTTGACCGCCTCGACCACGTTCTTGGCGTTCTCGCCGATGCGCGCCAATGCCATGCCCAGCACGACCTCTTCGCCATCGCGGGTCACCGCGCCGAAACGCGGCGCCGGCGCTTCGACCACCGTGGCCACGTCGCGCAGGAATACCGGCACGCCGTCCACGGCCTTGAGCACGATCGCGCCGATGTCTTCGGTCGATTTCAGCAGGCCAAGGCCTCGCACCAAGAACTGTTCGCGGCCCACGTCCATGACGTTGCCGCCGACCTGGCCGTTGTTGGCCGGGATCGCGTTGATCACGTCGCCAAACCCCAGGCCGCGGGCATACAGCCGCTGCGGATCGATCTGCACCTGGTACTGGCGCTCACCGCCGCCCCAGGAACTCACGTCATCCACGCCCGGCGCGGTACGCAGGATCAGGCGCACCGTCCATTCCTGCCACGTGCGCAGGTCCATGTCCGTGACTTGATCCTTGCTGACGCCGGGGGCGCGTTCGACCGTGTACCAATACACCTGCCCGAGGCCGGAGGTATTCGGCCCCATGCTCGGCTTGCCGTAGCCTTCAGGCAGGCGGTCGCCGATTTCCTGCAGGCGTTCGTTGACCAGCTGGCGGGCGAAGTAGATATCCATGTCGTCCTTGAAATAGACCGACACGTACGACAAACCGAACAGGCTGACCGAGCGGATCTCCTGCACCTTCGGCAGACCGGCCAGAGCCGATTCCACCGGGGTGGTCAGCAGCAGCTCGACATCCTCGGCGGCCAGGCCCGGGGTCTCGGTATAGATGTTGACCTGGACCGGGGTCACGTCGGGGAACGCGTCGATAGGCACGTTGCGCACCGCGCTGATGCCGAGGAACGCGACGACCGCGAAGACGATCAGGACCAGGAACTTGTAACGCAGGGAGGCTTCGACCAGGCGATTCAGCATGGCGCACCTCCGGCGCAGGCGGGATTGGCGTCAGCGCTCATCACTCTTCTCCCAGCTGCGACTTGAGCATCTGCGCCTTGACCGCGAAGGCACCCTGCACCACCACCGCATCGCCGGCCTTGAGGCCTTCGCGAATGACGGTGCGATCGCCGATCACTTCGCCGGTGCGCACCGGGACAGGCTCGAGCGCACCGGCCGCGTTGCGACGGAACGCCACGGTTTCGCCTTCGAGCTGGACCAGGGCGTCGGTCGGTATGGCGAGTTGGGTCGCGCCCTTGTTGTCGGTGTTGGTGCCCGATGCCGCTTCGAAGTACACATCGACAAAATCGCCGGCATGCAGGCGGTCGCTCTTGTTTGGCACCTCGACGCGCACCACGCCACTGCGGGTGGCCTCGGACGTGCGGTGGGCGCTGCGCAGGACCTTGCCGGCGAGGCGCTCGCCGCCGACGACGATGGTCGCGGGACTCCCGACCTCGATCCGCGAAACCGTGCCGGACGGCATCTTCGCGTCCACCCACACGGTCGATTCATCGACCAGGCGGAGCAGGGTCTTGCCCGGCTCGATGCGTTCGCCGACGACGAAGGCATCTTCGGTGATGCGTCCGCTATGCGGCGCACTCAGGGTGAACTGGCCATTGACGGTGCCGCTTGAGGCCCTGGGCAGTCCATAGGCCTGGGCCTTGGCACGGGCGCGATCAAGCGCGATCTTTGCTTCGTTGATGCGCCGACCAGCGACCGCCTCCCGGCCCAATGCCGAAACGCGGCGCCATTCCTGCTCGGCGATGCGTAAATCGGCCTGCGCATCGGAGACTTCAACGCTCGCCAGCGTCACCAGCGACGCACCGGCGCGGACTTCGTCACCCAGCCTGACGTGGCGACGCACCACCAAGGCCTCGACGCGAGGCGTGATCAGCGTGGTGCCGTAGGCGCTGTCGACCACTTCGCCCGGGGCGCGCAGTTCCTCGCTCAATGAGGAGGGCTGCAGCGCCTGCACGCGGATGCCGGCAGCCTTGAGCGCGGCGTCATCCATCGTGACCGGGGCCATGCCGGCGCCGGCGCCGGCCGCCGGTGCTGCGTCGTTCGTGACCGCGTCGGTTTGGGTATCAGCGCCAGGCATTGCCGCCGGTTCGGCCCCGGGGGTTTTTCCGCACGCGGCAAGGGCGAGCAGCAGCGCCGCGGTCAGCGGCAGGGACAGCAATCGGAACCGGGTCATCGGCGTTTCTCTCATGGCGTGCCCTCCAGCCCGGCCCAGCGTTCGAGCTGACCTGTGGCGGCGAGGTAATCGGTGTAAGAACGCCACAGGCGGGCTTCGAGTTCGGCGCCGGCCAATTGCGTGTCCAGGGTTTGTTTGAGCTGCAGCAGGTAGTCGGCAGTCGACAACTCGCCTTCGCGCCACAGCCGTTCGAGCAGCGTGGTCCGACGTTCGATATCGGTGCCGCGACTGGCTTGCCAGCGCGACCAGGCCGCTTGCGTCGCCGCGTAGCTGTCGACAGCGCGGCGGCGTTCGGCGTCGAGCTCGATCCGCACACGCATCGTCTCGGCGACGGCCACATCGGCATCGGCCTGCGCGGCCACGACCTCGGCGCGGTACGAATTGCGGATGAACAGCGGAATGCTGACCGACACGCCCAGCACGGTGTCCTGAAGCTCGCCGAAGTCGACGCGGTCGCCGCGCAAGGCGACCGTGGGATCGGCCACGCGGTTGCGGCGGGCCACGGTAACCTCGCGTTCCGCGGCCAGCGCGGCGGCTTGCGCGGCCTGCCACTCAGGCAGTTGTTCCAGAGCAGTCTCAGCGGCGACCGGTGGGGGCAAGGTGTCGGTGGGCAGTGCCAGGTTGGCGACGACCTCCGGCGATCCGCCAACCGCGCGAAAACGCGCCTCGGCCTCGGCGCGTTCGGCCACCAGTTGCGACTGCTGGGCCTGGGCCTCATCGCGGGCCAGCAACGCCAGGTCGCGCTCCAGTCCGGAGATGTCGTCCGCAGCGAACTGCCTGTCGGCCAGACCGGCAAAGCGGGTGACCAGCGCCAGCCGGCGCTCACCGGTGCGCACGCGTTGCAACGCCGTCTGCAGTTCGGCCCAACTGGCGAACCACCGCCGGGTGAAGTCGCGTCGACGCAGCCGCGCCTCGGCGGTGGTCTGGTCGACGCGGGCCGCGGCGGCATCGCGCCGCACGCGGCGCTTGCCGCTCAGGTCGAGCTTGAGGCTGACGCCTGCGGCCGCGACGGTGCGTTCCACCGCTCCATCGTCGGCGGACAGCTCGACTTCGGGGTTGTAGAGCGGCTGGCCGGCTGCATCCAGCCGGGCGCGGGCCGCGGCCAGTTGCGCCTCGGTGGCGCGATAGCTGGGATGGTGCTGCCACGCGGCCTGCAATGCATCGCGAATGGCAGCAGGGGCCAATGAATTGGCGGCTTGGAAGGCCATCGCTGGTTCCGACAGCAAGCTTGCTGTGAGAACGGCGACAGCCAGCCGCACGACAGTACGTCGTCGCGGCGAACGAAAAGGGTGCATTGGAGGATCCTCTGAGTCGACGTTATCCATCGGCACCAATGCCGAAGGGGGAAATCACGTCACTCAGACGATCGGGGGCCTCAGTTCCAGAGGCGGAGAGGCGCTGGGCAACAAGCCTGCGGTGCGGACCGTCAGCGCATTTGCGGTGACGGCCAAGAAGAGGTAGGCAACGGGCACGACCGCGGCCGCGTGGTAACAAGCGCAGTGAGTGCAGGTGGCGGCATGCCCCAGCGTCGTTGTGGTCAGGTCGACTTCGGTGCCGGCGGCCGGCAAAACCTTCATCACCGCCACTTGGCTGACAACGGTGCCCACACCCACGTCGGCGAAGTCGTGCGTGGCGCACGCCACGACCGCCCCAATCTTCAACGTGAAGACCAGCAACGCGAACACCGCCGGGTGCGCGGAGGCGCGCAGGCGGGCAAGCAGGGTGCGGGGCGGACGGGATGGCATCGGTTAACGATACAGGCTGAAGTCAGCGTTATACAATTTCGGTGTGAGCCCACCCGTGGGCGACCCAAAACCTGACGATCGCTCACCCCGCATGCACGGTTACACCCTTGGCATCGCAGACCCGCACCGCCACCGCCATACCGGCGCGCACGCTTTGGGTGACCACGCAGAAGTTCTCGAACTGGGCGAGGATGCGATCGAGGTTTTGGTAGCGTGCGGCCGGCTCGGCCAGATGCAGCACCACTTCGGCACGCGGGATGCGCCAGCGACCCTCGGTATCGCGTTCGGTGCGCGCGCTGGCGGTGGTGCGCAGCGCACCCGGTTGGTTCTTGAACTTGCGCAGTGCGAACACCAGGCTCGCCGACAGGCAATTGGCCACCGCCGCCAACAGCAGCTGCGACGGCTTCGGGCCATGGTCATGGCCCAGTGGCGCGGGCTCGTCGGTGGTCAGATCGTCCACCGCACTGCCCTCGAAACGGATGCGGAACTCGTAGTCGCCGGTTTGTTCGAGGGTGACGGCGATTTGGGTGTCTTCGCTCATGGCTTGACTCCTTTGGGTGATCGAATGCGCAGCATGGCGTAATACAGCAACGGGATCATGATCAGGGTCAAACTGGTCGCCACCAGCAGGCCAAAAATCAACGCGATCGCCAGGCCATTGAAAATCGGATCGTCGAGGATGAAAAAGGCGCCGAGCATGGCCGCCAGCGCGGTCAACACGATCGGCTGCGCGCGTACCGAACACGCTTCGATCACCGCGTCTTCCAGCGCCTTGCCCTGCGCCAATGCCTGGTTGATGAAATCGACCAGCAGGATCGAGTTGCGCACGATGATCCCGGCCAGGGCGATCATGCCGATCATCGAGGTAGCGGTGAACGGCGCGCCCAGCAGGGCGTGCCCCGGCATCACCCCGATCACGGTCAGCGGGATCGGCGCCATGATGACCAGCGGCGCCACATAGCTGCGGAACTGCGCCACCACCAGCAGGTAGATCAACACCAGCCCCACCGCGTAGGCCAGCCCCATGTCGCGGAAGGTTTCGTAGGTGATCTGCCACTCGCCATCCCATTTCACCGCGAACGCATCGCTGCGCTGCGGCGGCGCGATGAAGTGCTGGTCGATGCGATGGCCGGCCAGCGGCGCATCGCGCACCTGCCCGACCAGATCGAACATGCCGTACAGCGGACTGTCGCTGGTGCCGGCTTCATCGCCGGTGACATACACCACCGGCAGCAGATCCTTGTGCAGGATCGCGCCTTCCCAACCGGCGCGCTGCACCCGCACCAGTTCCGACAGCGGCACCAGGCCGCCGTCGCCGGCCCGCACCCGCAGCGCCAACAAACCATCCATGCTGGCCTGATCGCCGGCCGGCAGGCGCAGCCGCAGCGGCACCGCATATTTCGATGCACCATCGCGCAGGTAGCTGGCGTCAAAGCCGCTCAGCGCCAGTTGCAGGGTCTGCGCGATATTGGCCTGGCTGATGCCCAGATGCGCGGCGCGGGCGCGATCCACCACCACGATCTCGCGCGCTGAGTCGGCCTCCATGCTGGTGTCGATATCGACGATGCCCGCGGTGGCGGCGAAGCGCTCGCGCAGCGCGCCGGCCACGGCGCGTGCGTCGGCAGCGGTGGGCGCGTAGACCTCGGCCACGATCGGCGCCATCACCGGCGGCCCCGGTGGCACTTCCACCACTTTGACCGAAGCCCCTGCGCTGGCGCCAATTGCCGCGAGAACCGGCCGCACCGCATGCGCGATGGCGTGGCTCTGGCGGCGGCGTAAGTGCGCATCGAGCAGATTCACCTGCAGGTCGCCGACGTTGGCGCCGCGGCGCAGGTAATACTGTCGCACCAGACCGTTGAAGGTCATTGGCGCCGAGGTGCCGGCATAGGCCTGGTAGTCGCGCACTTCCGGCACCGCGTCCAGTGCCGCCGCCAATTGCGCCAACAGCTTGCTGGTGTCCTCCAGGGTGCTGCCTTCCGGCAAGTCCACTACCACCTGGAACTCGCTCTTGTTGTCGAACGGCAGCATCTTCAGCACCACCGCCTGCACCGCCACCAGGCCCACCGCCAGCAGCACCAGCGCGGCCATGCCGGCAAACAGCAGGCGGCGACGGCGGCTGCCCGCGCGCACGTCCAGAAACGGCCGCAACAGACGTTCGAAGAAGCCAGAAACCGCGCCCGCCAGCTTGTCCTGGCGCCCGTTGGTTGCCTCTGCGTGGTTGCCTGCACCAGCGAGCAGTTTCGCCGACAGCCACGGCGTCAGCACCAACGCCACCGCCAAGGACAGCAGCATGCCGACGCTGGCATTGATCGGGATCGGGCGCATGTAGGGCCCCATCAAGCCGCTGACGAAGGCCATCGGCAGCAGCGCCGCGATCACGGTAAAGGTGGCCAGGATAGTCGGCCCGCCGACCTCATCCACCGCTGGCGCAATCGCCTCGCGGAGACTGCGCGCACCCGCGCGCAGGTGACGGTGGATGTTCTCGACCACCACGATGGCATCGTCGACCAGAATGCCGATCGCAAAGATCAGCGCGAACAACGACACCCGATTCAGGGTGAAGCCCATCGCCCAGGAAGCGAACAGGGTCAAGGCCAAGGTCACCACCACGGCGGTGCCCACGATCACCGCCTCGCGCCAGCCCAGTGCCACCAGCACCAGCAACACCACCGCCGAGGTGGCGAAGATCAGCTTGTGGATCAGCTTTTCGGCTTTTGCGGTGGCGGTCTGGCCGTAATCGCGGGTGATCGTGTACTGCACCCCCTGCGGGATCAGGCTGCCGCGCAGCGCCTGCATCCGCTGCGTGATCGCGCCGGTGATATCGGCGGCATTGCGGCCCGGCTGCTTGGCAATCGCCAGCGTCACCGCCGGGGCAATCCCGGTCGGGCCGGCGCGCTGCGCCGGTGCGCCATGCCACACGTATTGCGTAGGCAGATCGGCGCCGCGCATCACCTGCGCCACATCGGTGAGATACACCGGCTTGCCCTGATGCAGGCCGATCACCAGTTCCGCGACTTCATCGGCATCGGCGAGAAAGGTGCCGGCGGTGACCGGCACCACGCCATCGCTGCCGATGCGCTCGCCGGCCTGAGTCACCACGTTGGCGGCGCGCAATGCGTCGGCCAGGTCTTCCACCGCAAGTCCATAAGCGGCCAGGCGCGCAGCGTCGAGTTGCACCAGCACCGCACGATCCGGCGCGCCGATGGTATACACATCGCGGGTGCCGGGCACGCGCTTGAGCTCGCTCTCCAGCGTATGCGCCACTTCAGCCAATTCGCTGGCACCGCGTGCGCCGTCTTCGGTCCACAAGGTCAACGCCATCACCGGCACATCGTCGATGCCCATCGGCTGCACCAGCGGCTGCCCTACGCCGAGCCCCGGCGGCGCCCAATCGGCATTGGCATAGACCTGGTTGTACAACCGCACGATCGCGGTCTGGCGCGGCACACCCACCTGGAACTCGACCGTGATGGCAGCCACGCCGGGCCGGCTGGCCGAATAGACATGACGCACGCCCTCGATTTCCGCAAGCACCTGCTCCAGCGGGTAACTGACCAGATTCTCCACGTCCTCGACGCTGGCACCGGGGAACGGCACCGTCACGTTGGCCATGGTCACATCGATCTGTGGCTCTTCTTCGCGCGGCGTCACCAGCACCGCCGCCAGCCCCAGCAACAAGCCGGCCAGCGCCAGTACCGGCGTCAGCGGATTGCCCTGAAACGCCCGCGCGATGCGCCCCGAGAAACCGAGTGGCTCACTCATCGAGCGGCTCCCGCAACGCGGCCAGTGCGATCCGTGCCGCATTGGGGTCGGCCGCGATGCGCTCGCCAGCAGCCAGACCGGCCAGCACTTCCACGCGCTCGCCAAAGCGATGACCCAAGCGCACCTGCCGCAGTTGCGGGCCGTGCTCGCCGAGCACATACACACCGGCGATCTCGCTACGACGCACCAGCGCGCTCAGCGGCAGCAGCAGACGCTCGGCCGCGCCGATCACGAATGCCGCCTTCACCGTCATTCCAGGCTGCAAGCCGGTTTCGGCATCCGCCAGTTCCAGTCGCACCTTGAAACTGTGGCTGGCCGGATCGGCGAACGGAAACACCACCATGCGCTCGGCAGCCAAGCGCTTGCCATCGGCCAGCAGCACCGACGCCTCGCCGTGCTCGCGCACTGTCAGCATGTCGCTTTGCGGAATCTCCACGTTCACCCGCAACTGATTGAGCGAGAGCCCGGACACCAACGGCTGGCCCGGCCGCACGGTTTCGCCCAGTTCGACATGGCGCTCGGTGAGGATGCCCGAATACGGCGCGCGGATGACCGTGTAATCGACCTGCTCGCCGGCCTCGCGCACCGCTGCGCGCGCCGACTCCAGCGCCGCGCGCGCGGCATCGCGCTGGGCGGTGGCCTGATCGAGTTGCGCGCGCGCCACCAGCTTCTTGACGAACACTTCGGCGATGCGTCGATAGTTGGCCTCGGCCTCGGTTGCACTCGCCTGTGCGGCTGCCAGTGCCGCCTGCGCACGGCGTTGCCCGGATTGCTGCTCGACCGCGGTGAAACGCACCACCACCGCACCAGCCGGCACGTAATCGTTGACATCGTAAGGCAGCTCCAGCACCCGGCCGCCGGTCTGCGCCGACAGCGTGGCCTGATTCACCGCCTCGACCACACCATCCCAGATGCGCTCGCGCGGCGCGCTTTCCGGCTGGATCGCCAGAGCATCGAGCGCCGCCCCGGCGGTCGCCGGCATGGGCGCCGGCGCCTGTTCGCCGCAGGCCGCCAGCATCAGCGCCAGCAGCAGGGACGCAAGCGGCCAGTGCTTGCTCATCGGAACACCTTTCCCGGCTCGATGCCCAGGGCAGCGAACAATTTCGCCGCCGGACACCAGCCGGTGAACGCCGCCTGGAACAGATTCGCTCCGACGAATACGCCAAGCAACCACCACCACGGCGACACCCAGTGCGCCAATGCCGCACTGAGCAACACCATCACGCCGGCAAACGCCATTACTGCGCGGTCGAGGTTCATGATCCAGCCTCCCAGGGTTTGACTTGTTCGCTAGGCTGTGTATATTAGTGCATGCTTAAGTAAAGTCAAGGCGAGACCATGGCGCGCAACGGCGTCTATTGTTGTGCTTCACTCTGTTTGGGAACTATCTTCGGGATGTGTTGGTGACTTGGCGTGGGCAGTGCCGAGACGTTCTTATCATGGACTGCAGGCAGCACTGCTCCTGCGTGGTCGCATCAAGAAGTGCCAACACTCGCTACGCGAGTGGGTTGTCCCTGCGGGACTCCCAACAGCTTTCACTCGCTGCGCGAGCGAGTCACTTTCTCTTGAGTGGCCAAGAGAAAGTAACCAAAGAGAAGGCCACCCCACGTCGGCGCCCTGCGGGCATCCTGCCCTCCGGGTCCGTGCTCGCTGGCCGCTGGTCGCCGTATCGCACATCCCTGTGCGAGACGGCGCCTGGCCGACATCCTGTCGGCCACCCTGCGGGCTGTTCGCGGCCAGCGATCACCGCCGCCGAGGGGCCCCGAGAAGTGCGCGCGCTCCTGCGCGCAGAAGCCACAGCCGTCGCAGCATCATCGACCAAGGCTATCGATAACCGCCCTGCCGCGCGGCTATTGCAAGCCACCGGCCTGGCCAAGCTACACTCAACCGCCCTCGGTCGCCTGGACGCGACCGCGTCCGGTCCCTGTTCCGAATCTGTTCCGACCGATCTGCCATGAGCCAAGCCCGCAGTGCTTTCAATCCAGCCGCCATGCGCGTGCATGCCGGCGATGCCAGCCGCCTGCTCAAGGCACTGGCCAACCCGTCGCGGCTGATGGTCCTGTGCCTGCTGTCCGAGGGCGAGCACTCGGTGGGCGCACTCAATGCCGAACTCGACCTCAGCCAGTCCGCTTTGTCGCAGCACCTCGCCGTGCTGCGCGCCGATGGCCTGGTGAGCACCCGCCGCGACGCCCAGACCATTTACTACGCCCTGGCCGATGGCCCGGCGCAGGCGATCATCGAGACCCTGCATCGCATCTTCTGCGAGGACGGCGGCGCCCGCGCCTGCAAACCGGCCAGGAGATAGTCGCGGTCGGCGCGGCTTTCACGCCAAAACGCCGTGTTCAAAGGGCCCGCAACAACATCGGCGCAGACCGCCCGATGGCAAGGCGGCCACGGCAATCCCGCCATGTGAGCCGCCCCGGTGCGGCGATCTGGCGGTGCCGACCTGGTTGGGACCGGCCTTGCCGCATCGCAGCATAAATTGACTTAGATCACCCATACCTACTTTAGGTTGTTCTAATCTATTGCCGTCGGCCAGAACGGCTTTCCCTCCGAACCACTGGCTTCAAAGCACGCCGCACCTGGACCGACGCAGCCGAGTCAGGAGGCGTCATGTCCAATCCAAAGCTAGCACTGACGATCGTCGCCGCGGCCATCGCCTGCCTGGCCGGCACCGGGCTGGCGCTCGGCGCCGCGGCCGACGCATCTACCGGCGCGGTCTCGACCTCGACCGCCGACCACGGCAAGTTCGCGGAACTGGACAAGGCGTTCAAATCCGGCCCGGAAGTCACCAAGGCCTGTCTGGTCTGCCACACCGAAGCGGCCAAGCAGATTCACCAGACCCAGCACTGGAACTGGGAATACACCAACCCGGACACCGGGCAACGGCTGGGCAAGCGCCACGTCATCAACAACTTCTGCACGTCGGTTGCGTCCAATCTGGACGACTGCGCCGCCTGCCACATCGGCTACGGCATGCGCGACGCCAGCTTCGATTTCACTTCGGAAGAAAAGGTCGATTGTCTGGTCTGCCACGACACCAGCGGCAAGTACCGCAAACCGCTCGGCTTCGCCGGCAATGTGGTCACCGAGAAAACCGAATACCCGCCCGAGTCCGGCAAGTTCATCCGCGCCATCGACCTGAGCGAGATAGCCAAGCGCGTCGGCAAGAGCCGCCGCGAGAACTGCGGCGCCTGTCACTTCTACGGCGGTGGCGGCGATGGCGTGAAGCATGGCGACCTCGACAGCTCGCTGGATGCCCCCGACCGCGCGCTCGACGTGCATATGGATGTCGAGGGCAACAACTTCTCCTGCGCCACCTGCCACCAGACCGAAGGCCACCAGGTGCCCGGCAGTCGCTACGCGCCCACCGCCATGGACAAGGCCGACGCGCATCTGCGCGGCAAGACCGACGCCGGCAACCCGGCGACCTGCCAGTCCTGCCACGGCCAGACCCCGCACCAAAGCGTGGCCAAGCTGAACGACCACACCGACACGGTGGCCTGTCAGACCTGTCACATCCCGGCCTTCGCGCGTGGCGACGTGCCGACCAAGATGGTCTGGGACTGGTCGACCGCCGGCAAGCGTGGCGCCGACGGCAAGCCGCTGGTCGTCACCGACGACGACAGCTACGTCACCTACATCGGCAGCAAGGGCGATTTCGTCCTGGCCGAAAACGTCACCCCGGACTACATCTGGTTCAACGGCACGGTGAACTACACCCTGATCGGCGACCAGCTCGATGCCGCCAAGCAGCCGATCTACATCAACCGCTTCCAGGGCAGCGCCGACGACGGCAAGTCGATGATCTGGCCGGTCAAGACCTTCCGCGGCAAGCAGCCCTACGACCCGATCGCCAAGTCGCTGGTGGTCACCCACCTGTACGGCCACGACGACAGCGCCTATTGGACCAACCTCGACTGGCAAAAGGCGGTTGCCGCCGGCATGCGCAGCGCCGAGCGCGACTTCTCCGGCCAGGTCGATTTCATCGAAACCATCTCGCAGTGGCCGATCACCCACATGGTCGCGCCCAAGGAACAGGCGCTGGGCTGCAACGACTGCCACGTCAAGGGCGGGCGTCTGGACAAGATCGCGGGCATCTACCTCCCCGGCCGCGACCGCAATCCGCTGATCGACCGCCTCGGCTGGGCGCTGGCTGCCTTGGTGCTGGCCGCGGTGCTGCTGCACGGCGGCATCCGCATCGCCCGCCGCAAACACTGACATAGGAGCACGGTCATGGCCCGCATCTATATCTTCGAACGCTTCGAGCGCTTCTGGCACTGGTCGCAGGCGTTGCTGGTGATCGCCATGCTGGTCACCGGTTTCGAGCTCCACGGCAGCTACCGGTGGCTCGGCTTCGAGCAGGCGCACAGCGTACACACCACCGCCGCCTGGGCGCTGATCGCCCTGTGGGTATTCGCCATCTTCTGGCATTTCACCACCGGCGAATGGCGGCAGTACCTCCCGACCATGCACAACGTGATCCCGGTCGCGCGTTATTACGCCTGGGGCATCTTCCGCGGCGAGCCGCACCCGTTCGCGATCACCCGCGCGCACAAGCACAACCCGCTGCAGGCGCAGGCCTATCTCGGCATCAAGCTGCTGATCAATCCGCTGATCTGGGCGTCGGGGCTGGCTTACCTGTACTTCAACGAGCTGGCAGCGGCCGGCTTCGCCACCCAGCTTGCGACGATCGCCATGGTGCATACCGCCGCGGCGTTTCTGATGCTCGCGTTCCTGATCGCGCACCTTTATCTCATCACCACCGGCCACACGCTGGCCGCCCAGCTCAAAGCCATGATCACCGGCTGGGAAGACAGCGGAGAGGACCCGAACGCGCCCTGATCGAGCGGTGCGTGCCGACTTTCAAGTCAAACCAAGGAGCACCTCGATGAACACGATCCTCACCAAAACCCTGCTCGCGGCCAGCCTGTCCGCGCTGCTGATGCCATCCCTTGTGCACGCCGACGAGGCCGAATTGCTCAATCGGATCGAGGCCCTGGCCCGCGAGTTGGCCGAACTCAAGAGCCAGGTGGAAGCCGGCAAGGCGCGCACCGACGAAAACGTCAAGAGCACCGAAGCCGTGCAGAAGAAGATTGCCAAGGTCGAAGACCGCTCGCTGGCCAAGTGGCTGGATCTCGGCGGCGACTATCAGTTCCGGGTCGATAGCCTGCAAGGCAAGACCCGCACCTTCACCGACGTCAAGTCCACCTTCGACAACGCCCAGCAGGCACTGCAGGCCGACTTCTTCGCCAACCCGTCCACCGAGCCCGGCTCGTCCACGTTCTTCGGCGGCATGGGTTTGTCGACCGCCGGGGCCTTGAGCGCGTTGATGCAGTTTTCGCAGAACATGGGGGCAGTACAGAACTACCAGCAGGCCAGCGCCTTCCTGGCCGACCCGATGAATGCCGGTCTGGTCCAGGGCATCGGCGGTTTCGCCGCCACCCTGCCGGCGTTCAAGCCGGACAACGCGACCCTGTACACCAACCGCTTCGGCCTCGACATGCACATCAAGGCGACCCAAAACGTGGTCGTCACCACCCGCCTGCTGATGTACAAGACTTTCGGCGCCAACGACGCCAGCGCGGTCACCAATGCCGGCTCGGCGCCGTTCTTTGCCGACCGCGTCGGCACCTTCGACGGCACGCTTGGGCATATCCCGTCCAGCGATTTCCTCAACGTCGATCGCGCCTACGCGACCTGGAGCAACATCTTCGAGCAGAACCTGTGGTTCTCGGTCGGGCGGCGTCCCTCGTCCGATGGCGTGCCGCGCAATCTGAAGCAGAACCGCGCACGCCCAGGCAATGGCGGCACGCCTTCGCTGCTGGTCGATTACGCCTTCGACGGCATGTCGCTCGGCTATGCCCCGGACAGCGAGGCGCTGCCCGGCGCCTACCTCAAGCTGTGCTACGGCCGCGGGTTCGAGAGCGGCTTCCGCTCGCCGCCCAACAACTCGCTGGACGACACCGACATGTTCGGCATCCAGTTCGTACCGATCGACACCGATCCGCTGCGCATCTGGACGCAATGGAACCGCGGCTTCAATATCTTCGATGCCCCGGTCATGCGCGACACCTTCTTCGGCAACACCCTGCCGGAAACCAATCTGGGCGATCTCGAATGGTGGGGTGCCGGCGCGATTGGCGTATTCGCGGACCTGGGCCAGGGCGACCTCAACTACTTCGCCGAAATCGGCCACAGCATCACCCACCCGAACAACAATGTCTCATCGCAGTTCGGTTTCCAGGGATTGCTGACCGGCGGCTTTTTCAACCCGGAAGCGCCGAGCAGCAAAACCGGTACCGCGATTGCGCTGGGCCTGCGTTACGACCTGGCCTACGACCTGCCGGCAACCACCAAAATCGGCTTCGAATACAACCACGGCAGCAAGAACTGGATCACCTTTGCGCCGGCCGCCGATGATGTCTGGACCTCCAAGGTCGGCACCCGCGGCAACGTCTACGACGCCTACGTGATTCTGCAATTGAACAAGAAGGCGCTCGCCTCCTACGACGCCAAGGCGTTCTTCCGGCTGGGCTTCCAGTACTACGACTTCAACTACTCCGGCAGCAACAACTGGGTTGGCGCGCCGGTCAAGCTGTCCGAAGTGAACGGCCAATTGATGACCACCACCCCGCTCGATCATGCCTACGACCTGTATGGCACCTTCGAAGTCATTTTCTGACCGCCACGCCGTCGGCACCACCCCACCACCCAACACCAAGGAGTACGCCATGAACACCCGTCTCAACCGAATCATCCTTGCGACCACGCTGGCTTTCGCACTGCTGGCCGATGCCCCTGCCGTGCTGGCCGAAGAAGTCAAGATGGTCGGCACCATCACCGAAATCCAGATGGCCGCCGACGGCCAGTCGGCGATCGCGATCCTGACCGACAACAAGGCCGGCAAGTCGGTCAGCATCGTGGTCAGCGACCAGCTCACCCTGGACAAGTTCAAGGACGAGCGGATCGTCGAAGGCGACGAAATCCGCGTCAAGTACGACGATGCCGGCGGCAGCAACCAGAGCCTGTCGTTCAAGAAGACAGCCGGCTGCTGAAATCGGATACGCCGTCGCCCCGGCGGTTTTCAACAGCGAAGCTGGTCGGGCCGGGGCAGAGCGGTGGCCGTAGCGGCAGACCAGACACTGGGCCCCGGCGTTCGCCGGGGCGACGGTGGATGCGCTGCGCTTATCCACCCTACTTCCGGCGGTGGTTGCGCTGCGCTTATCCGCCCTTGCGGGCGCGGCCATCGGTGTTCGCTGGGCTTTCCTCTGGACTCGATTGGTGGTCGCGCATATGCGGCCAGGCGGCGCGCAGGTAGACCGCGCCCGACCAGATGGTCAGCACCGCGGCGATACCCAGCATCCACTGGCCGAGCACATAGAACTTGATCCCGGTCAGCACGTGAAAATCGAAGCCGGGCTGGCGCCACAGCAGGATGGTGATCGCCACCATCTGCACGATGGTCTTGAACTTGCCGATACCGGCGACGTTGACGTGGCTGCGCTCGCCGATCGCCGCCATCCATTCACGCAGCGCCGAGATGGTGATTTCGCGGCCGACGATGATGGCGCAGACGATCGCCATCAGCGGGCTGGGGTCGGCCTGCACCAGCAGGAACAGGGTGACGGTAACGGTCAGCTTGTCGGCGACCGGGTCGAGGAAGGCGCCGAACGCCGACATCTGTCCAAACCGCCGGGCGATCCAGCCGTCCAGCCAGTCGGTCAATGCACCCACCGCGAACATGCCGGCGGCGACCAGGTTGGCGCCCTTGAACGGCAGGTAGAACGTGGTCACCAGCACCGGAATCAACACGATTCGGAACATGGTCAAAAGGTTCGGCACCGTGGCCAGTTTGCGCAGGTTCGGGCTCATCCGTGCAGACTGGCATAAATCCGTTCGGCAAGCGACTGGCTGATGCCGCCAACCCGCTGCAATTCCTCGATGCCGGCCGCACGCACCCCGGCCAGACCGCCGAAGTGCCTGAGCAGAGCCCCGCGCCGGGCCGCGCCGATGCCGGCGATGTCCTCGAGCGAACTGTGCCGGCGCTGCTTCTCGCGTCGCGCCCGGTGGCCGGTGATGGCGAAGCGGTGGGCCTCGTCGCGGATCGCCTGGATGGCGAGCAGGCCGATGCTGTCCGGCCCCGGGTGTACGCAGCGGCCGTCTTCGCCGAAGATCAGGTCTTCGTCGCCGGGACGCCGTGCCGGACCCTTGGCGATACCGACCACCACCACGCCATGCACACCGAGTTCACCCAGCGCCTGCATGGCGCGATCGACCTGGCCGCGGCCACCATCGATCAGCAATACATCGGGGAGTTCCGCCTGTTCATCTTGCAGCCGCCGGAAGCGACGCGCGATCGCCTGGTGCATGGCGGCGTAGTCATCGCCGGCGGCAACGTCCTTGATGTTGAAACGCCGGTACAGGGCTGGTAGCGGCCCTTCTGGGCCGGCGACCACGCAGGCGGCCACGGTGCCCTCACCCATGGTGTGGCTGATATCGAAACACTCGATGCGACGCGGCACCTCGGTCAATTCCAGCAGTTCGGTCAACCCGGCCCAGCGGCCGCGTTGCATCGCTTCGCTGCCCAATTGCGTGGCCAGTGCGATTTCGCCATTGCGCATCGCCTGCTGTACCAGTTTGACCCGTTCCCCGCGCTGCGGGTGAACGATCTCGATGCGGTGGCCGGCGCGCTGGCTGAGCGCGGCGACCAGCAGTTCGTGCTGCTCGATCGGGTGACTGATCAGCAAGGTTCTTGGCACCGGCAAATCGACGTAGTGCTGGGTGATGAAGGCCTCCAGCACGCGGCTTTCGGCAGCATCGGGGCCGGCTTTGAGCTGCCAGTGCCGGCTGCCCAGGTTCATGCCATCCCGATAAAACAGCGCCTGCACCAGCGCCACCCCGCCCTGCACCACACAGGCCAGGATGTCGGCATCATGCTCGGCACCGGCCACATACTGGCGGGCCTGCAGGTGGCGGATGCGGGCGATTTCGTCGCGCAGACCGGCGGCGCGCTCGAAATCCAGCGCGGCGCTCGCCGCCTGCATGCACGCCTCCAATTCATCGACCACCACTTTGGACTGGCCGTCCAAAAACATCACCGCGTGGCGCACATCTTCGGCGTAATCGGCGGCGCTGATCAGGCCCACGCAGGGCGCGCTGCAGCGCTTGATCTGGTATTGCAGACAGGGCCGCGATCGGTTGCGAAACACGCTGTCCTCGCACTGGCGCAACTGGAACAGACGGTAGATGCGCTCCAGATTCTCGCGCACCGCGAGCACGCTTGGAAACGGCCCGAAATAGCGCCCCTTCTGTGCCCGCGAGCCACGGTGAAAGCGTAGCCGGGGAAATTCCGCGCTGGCTTCCAGGAACAGATAGGGATATCCCTTGCCGTCCTTCAGCAGCACATTGAAATGAGGATTCAGCGATTTGATCAGCTCGTTTTCGAGCAGTAGCGCCTCGCTCTCGGTGCGGGTTACGGTCACTTCCATGGCCCGGACCTGGCCGAGCATCAGGGCGATGCGCGGTTCCAACTGCGGCCGCGCGAAATAACTGCCGACGCGCTTCTTGAGGTTCTTGGCCTTGCCGACATAGAGCACCCGCCCGGCCGCATCCAGCATCCGGTAGACGCCCGGGGCGCTGGTCAGTTCGCGGGCAAAGCGCCGTCCGTCGAAGCCGTCGGTAGACGCGGCTACGGGTTCGGATTCGGCAGCGATCCCGATTCGCGCGCTCATCAAGGCATCACGCCGCGATCATTCGCCGATCGGCAGGCACCGGGTCTGCCCGCTGGCGGTATCGACCTGCACCACTTCGTGGGCACCGGTATTGGCGATCCACAGTTTGCCGGGCAACACCACGACATCGCCGGGTTGGCGCAGCGGATAGTTCAGATTGATCGTCTTCACACCGCCGCCGCGAAGTGACAGCGCCTTGAGCTTATTGTTGTAAGTATCCATCACCCAAAGGATTTGTCGCCCCGCATCGACACTGATTCCCATCGCCCCCTGCAGCCTGGCCTGGGCCGGCAGTCCGTCGCTGTCGCCGAAATCGTAGGGGCCGGCGCCAACCAGGGTGATAGTTTTGCCGTCACTGCGCAGGGCACGGATTGCCGAGCCATCGGCATCGGCCACGTACAGCACCTGGTCGGCGACGGCGAGTCCGGTCGGGCGCGCAAAGCTGGCCAGTAAGGCCTCGCCGTCCTGGCGCCCGTGCTGCCCGGTGCCGGCAAACGGCTGCAGGCGATTGCGCGACAGGTCATAGATCCATATCTGGTTCTGGCCGGCCATGGCGATGTACAGGCGCTCACCGGCCAAAGCCAGATCCCAGGGCGAATTCAGTTCGACTTGTTGCGGCTGGTCGAATTCCCGCGTCAGCGGTTTGCCGTGGCGGCCGTTGCCGGCCAGGGTTTCGACTTCGCCAGTGATCAGGCGCAGGCGTCGGATGGCGTGGCTGCCGCGATCGGCGATGTACAACATGTCCTTGGTCAGGGCCATGCCCTGCGGATCGTTGAACGCCACCTCGTCGATGCGGCCGTCGATGCAGCCGGCATTGCCGGAACCGATCTGGCGCCGAATCTGACCGTCGTGGCTGCACTCGAGGATGCGGTTATGGCCGGAATCGGCCACGTACAGACTGCTTTCGGTGACCAGCAATTTGCCGGGCGAACGCAGTGGCTTGCGTGGCTCTGGCCGCGACACCGGCTGATTGGCTCGGTAGACGCGGGTATCGTTCAGACTGGCATCATCGAGCAGACGCGCAATCAGTTGGTCGATCTCGTCGCGGCGGCCATCGCCGCTGACCAGCCCGACGAAGCCGCCCTCGGTATCGATCACCGCCACCGTCGGCCAGGCCTCGACGTTGTATTGCTGCCAGATCTCGAAATTGAAATCGTTGGCCACCGGATGGCGGAAGTACAGGCGATTGACCGCGCTCAGCACCACATCGGACTGACGCTCGGCGTCGAAATGCGGCGTGTGCACACCAATCACGCTCAGGCTGTCGCTGTACTTGTTCTCCAGCAGGCGCAAATCCGGCGCCAGATGCAGACAGTTGATGTTGGATGCATTCCAGAAATGCACCAGCACCACGCGCCCACGCAGATCGGCAAGTTGCGGCGGCGCCGGGACATTGACCCAGTGTGCGGCAGTGGAAAACTCCGGTGCGTTCTCACGCAGTGCCATGCTCTACTCCGTGGTCAGCGCGCCAGCGCTGTGTAGCCGCAACAAGTGACGAGTCAGCCCGTGCACACCGCTGGTGATCAATTGCAGGGCGAACTGAAAATCGGCAATCTCGCCATAGTACGGATCCGGCACTTCTTCGGTGGGCGGATCGGCAAAGCCCATCAGCAGGCGAATCCGTCCGACGGCATGCGACGGCGAACGCGCACGCACGTCAGACAGGTTGCGCCGATCCATCACCAGCAACAAGTCGCCGCGGCGGAAGTCGTCCGGCGACACTTGGCGCGCCTGGTGCCCACCGAGGTCGAGCCCGGCCCGTGCGGCAACCGCCACCGCGCGCGGATCGGCCGGATGACCGGCATGGTAGGCATGCGTGCCGCGCGACTCCACCGAAAATACATCGGCAAGGCCCTGGCGCTGGAGTTCGGCACGCGCGACCACTTCCGCCAGAGGCGAGCGGCAGATATTTCCCATGCACACAAAGATCAGACGATTCATGGTTCCGGCAGATACAGACAGGCTGGCAGTTTATTCGAGTTTGGCTTGCAGCATTGGATCGGAGGGGGATTGGGGATTGGGGAACGGGGAACGGGGAACGGGGAACGGGGGTTGGGGGTTGGGGGTTGGGGGGTGGGGGTGGGGGATTGGGGAGTGGGGGTTGGGGAACGGGGAGCGGGGAATCAAAAGCGCCGTCGCCCCGGCGAACGCCGGGGCCCAGTC
>JBFXKH010000024.1:0-31764 GCA_050173995.1 Lysobacterales bacterium
CGAAGCCTGTCCTGTGCTGTGCCTGTGGATGGGGCGGGATGGCGGCGGGGTTCGGTACTGCCGCGATCTCCGACACTGGGTCCCGGCGTTCGCCGGGACGACGGAACGTCGCGACTTTCGCCGGGTTCAGCAGTCGCGACGTTCCGTCGCTCCCGCATGCCGCCGACACACCTCCCGACTCCCAGCCCAGGCCAGGCTATTGTCGTTCCGACGCGCTCTGCTCGCGCAGCGCCTTGAACTCGCTGTCTTGCTTCCACTCTGGCCAGTAGCCGACTTCGCTCAGTTTGCGGCCGATCGCGTAATAGGCCTGCACGTCTTCGACCAGCCCGGCGTAGTCCCAATTCGGATCATATTGGTCGCTGGGCTTGTGGTAGCGATTGGCGACGTAGTCTTCGGCCTGGGCGCGGCCATAGACTTCGCCTTGTTCGCGCTGGTCGTATCCGGCGCGGGCGTGCAGGGCGGGCACGCCCTTGTTGGCGAAATTGAAGTGATCGGAACGGAAGTAATAGCCCTTCTCCGGCGCCGGCTCGTCCTTGACCACGCGGTCCTGGCTGGCGAGCGCGGTGGCCAGCAGGTCCTGCAATTCGTTCTGGCCAAAACCCGATACGGCAAAATCACGGGTGCGACCGATCATCGGCAGCGCGTCCATATTGACCACACCGGCGAGCTTGGCGAGCGGTAGCAGCGGGTGTTCGACGTAGTAGCGCGATCCGAGCAGGCCGGATTCCTCCAGGGTCGGCAGGAAGATCATCACCGAACGTGCCGGCCGCTCGGCCAGCCCGGCGAAGGCTTCGGCGATTTCAAGCGCCGCTGCCACGCCGTTGGCATTGTCGATTGCGCCGTTGAAAATATGGTCTTCGCCTTCGCCGCCTTCGCTCTTGCCCAGGTGATCCCAGTGGCCGCTGAACAGCACGCTTTCCTCGGGCCGGCTGGCGCCGGGCAGGATCGCCACCACGTTATTCGAATAGGCGCTGCTGATGGTGCTGTGCAGCTTGAGGCTGAGCCGCGCCGACAACGGTACCGGCTTGAAACCGGGCGCATCGGCGGCCAGGCGCAGCGCATCCAGATCCTGACCGCTGGCGGCGAACAGGGCGCGGGCCGCATCCAGGTGCAGCCAGCCGGCGGCGCGCACCTTGGGGCTGGGGTCTTCCGAGGCAGGCAGATCGTGCTGCGGGCCGGTCCAGCCGTTCTTGACCACGTCCCAGCCATAGGCCGCCGGTTCGGTGTCGTGGATGATCAGGGCGGCCGCCGCACCCTGACGCGCGGCCTCTTCGAATTTGTAAGTCCAGCGGCCGTAATAGGTCATCGCGCGGCCCTTGAACAGCGCCGGATCCTTGCGCAGAAACCCAGGATCGTTAACCAGAATCACCACGGTCTTGCCCTTGACGTCGAGGCCGGCGTAATCGTTCCAGTTCTGTTCCGGGGCGTTCACGCCATAGCCGACGAACACCACTTCATTGTCCTTGAGTTCGACCAGGGCTTCGCCGGCGCGGGCACCGACGACCATGTCGGTGCCCATGTGCAGGGTCTCGGTGGCATCGCCGATCTGGAACTGCAGGGTGGTCGCCGGGTCGGCGCTGACCGACACCATCGGTACGCGCTGGGTAAAGGTGGCACCGGCGCAGGGGTAAGCCGGACAGGGGTTGCCGTCCGGCACCGCCGGCAGGAAGCCGATCCGGGTCAATTCCGATTCCAGGTAGGCGAGCGTCAGGCGCTCGCCCAGGGTGCCGGGCTCACGGCCCTCGAATTCGTCGGAACTGAGCCTGGCGATGCGCCGGGCCAGGTCTTCGGCACGGATCTCGGCGTTGAACTGATGCGGCGCGCGCAGATCTACAGTCAGCGGGGTATAGGAGGCAGCCGGCGCGGCCGGCGGTGGTGGGCTTTCGCTACCGCAGGCTGCGAGCAGCAGGGTCGAGACGATCAGGCAGGAGCGACGCATGGCAGATCTCCAGGGCAGGCGGGACGAACCCCGAATGATAGGCGATCGGGCGATGGAGGATATCGACCGATCAATCGGGAGTCGGGCATGGTTGTGGAAGTTGTGGGAGCGACGGAACGTCGCGACTGATTCTTCGATAGCCGAGTCGCGACGTTCCGTCGCTCCCACAAACGCGCCCCCCCTCCCAGCCACTCAAACATGTTTGTGCGCTTGATAGATGGCGAGAACTTCCGGCATTGAACGGCGCAGGGCGGCGACCACGGCCGGATCGAAGTGGCTGCCGCTGGATTGATCGACGTAGTCGAGTGCCCGCTCGATCGACCAGGCCTCCTTGTAGGGCCGCTTGGATGTCAGCGCGTCGAACACATCGGCCAGGGCCACGATGCGCGCCGACAGCGGGATGTCGGTGGCGCGCCGGCCATACGGATAACCGCGGCCGTCGTAGCGCTCATGATGGCCCTCGGCGATCTCGATGGCGATGTCGAACAGGTGTCGCGAACCGGGCGGCAGTTGCTGAGCGCAGGTGCGCAGGACCTTGCCGCCGATCAGCGGGTGGCGCTGCATCTGCTCGCGCTCGACTTCGGTCAGTGCGGATTCCTTGCGCAGGATACTGTCGGCGATGCCGACCTTGCCAATGTCGTGCATCGGCGCGAAGTGGCGGATATCACGCACCCAGCCCGGGCTTTCGGCCAGTGCTTCCGGGTGCTGGTGTTGACGCAGATCCTCGGCGATCGCTTCGGCGTAGCGGCTCATCCGCAGCAGGTGCTCGCCGGTCTCCGGATCGCGCTGTTCGGCGAGCTGCGACAGGCCGTCGACCGCGGCCAGCAGCAGTTGCTCGGCAAGCACGGATTTTTCCAAGCCATTAGCAATCAGTGGGGCCAGCGTGACCAGCAGGCGCGCGTCTTCCTGGGGCAGCGCCTCGCTCTGGCGCGAGGCCATCACCAGTCGGAAGCTGGCCCCGAAGCGCAAGGGAATTGGCAGCACCGCGGTGCCGGCCATGCCCAATTGCGCGAGCCACGCCGGCAGCGGTCCGTCGCGCAGGGCGAGATAGGGCGCGGCGCTGTCCAGTTCGCCAGCCTTCAGTGCCAACGGCGCGTCCTCCAGCGCCGGGCTTTGCTCTGCCAGGGTGGCAAACTCCGCGCCGGATTCGGCGCGGTACAGGCCAACCCAATCGAGCGGCCAGATCGCCGACAGCGATTGCCGCAACTGACCGAGAACCTGCTCCAGATTGTGGCCATGGTGCACGCTGTCGACTAGGCCAAGGCTGGTCGACAGTCGCGCGGAGACATGGCCCAACGCCTGCTGCAGTTGCGTAAATTCATCGCGATCCGGATCGGCGCGGAAGCCGAAATCACCTTCGGCAATTCGCTCGCAGGCGGCCAGCGTGCTGCCGATACGCCGCACCAGCAATCGCCCGGGCAGGACAAAACCGAGGGCCAGCACCAGCAATACCAGGGCCATGCCCCAGCCGGCGCCGATCGTCACTTGCTGGCGTTGGTCGTGGATGGCGTTTTCCAGGCGGCGTATCGCTGCATCGATGTGCGACTGCAGGGCTTCGCCGTGTTCGACCAGGTATTCGGCCGCCCATTCCAGCCGCGGCTGCTCGCGATCCTCGCCAATGCGCTCGGCCAGGCCCTGGCGGTAAATCTGCCAGAAATCCCGCAACGCGGCAAAATCGCTCGCGACCGGCTCGACCGTGGTCGGAACGCCTTCACCGGCTGGCACGCGGGCCAACTGTGCAATACGCTCGCCAATCCGGTCGAGATCGTCTTGCAGCCGAGCGTAATAAATGCGTCGATCGCGTTCGTAATCGGGATAGGTGCGCGGGGCGTCGCGCAGGTAACGTTCGCCGTCGCGCTGGTACTGCACGACCACGGCGCGCAGCTCGGCTACTTCGCCGAGCAGCTCGGCGTGGCGCAGGCCGGCTTCCATACCGTGCTGGGCAAAGCGCACCACTGCCAGCACCAGCACCGCCACCACGATCACCGCCAGCGCCACACCACCGCGGATGCGGTAGCGGGTCCAGTCGGGTGAGACGCTCGCGATCATGTTCGATTTACCATGTTCTGAAACGGCGTTCTGGTCGGTGCGCGCACCGCGCATCGGCGCGGGCCGATGCGGCGATGCCTGCGTCCGACTCACTTGCCGGCTGGGTTGCTCGATTCGGGCGCGGCACGGTGCAGCCGCGTATCCGGGTTAAAGGTATACCAGGCGAACCAGAACATGCGGTGCGCGGACAGTGGCTGCGGATCGTCGCCGACGGTCACGCTGACCTGGCCCGCTGTGTCGCGCCGCCAACGCAACAACTCACCTTGATGTTCGATGTCGAGGCTGCCCTTGGCGCGCAGCAGGGCCTCGGTAACCGCCATTGCGCCCTTGGTCAGGCGCAGGCCATAGACCACTTCCTTGGGTTTGGCCAGTTGGCTGACATGACTGACCGGAAACATCACCCGATCGCTGCTTGCATAGCTTGCGTACGGCGACTTGTCGCTGTAATCGGCACCAGAGCCGGTGTCGGTGGACAGCACTTCGGTTTTTGGATGCGCCGCCTTCCATTCGCCCCAGGTGGTCATCGCCACCGGGAACGAGGTCAGCGTGCGGCCACGGCAGGGACCGATAAAGGCGCGCGCCGAGATTTGCTGCCACAGCGAATTGGAGCGACGGTCGTACATGACCAGATCGCTCTCGTTCAGCACGCCGGACACGCCAAACTCAACCGCCTCGCCATCGAGCACGCGCTCAAACGCCAGGCCCGAACCGCACAGCGGGCACCAGGTGATCGCAACCGGGGTGCCGGCGATCGTATCGTTGACGATTTCATGGTGGTCAAGGATGAAGGTCGGATAGGCGCGCAACACACCGGCATGTTCGACCGCAAGTACCAGGTCGTTGTCGTCCATGAATTTCGCATCGGCTGCAGCGACGAACTTCGGCCGGTCGATCGACGGGATGCAGTCGCGCGCCGGGCAGCCTTGCTTGAGCTGGGCGAGCGGCACGTCGCTCGGCGTTTCGGCGTTGAAGCCGAAGGTCTCGCTCAGAATGTCATTGGCCCAGCGTGGCTTGCTGTCCTGGGCCTGGCTGGCAGCAGCGGTTGCGGTCAGTACCAGCACCAGGATCGATCGAATAACGGTCATTACTTTCTCCCCAACGGGTTTGGTTGTTTCGCCGTCTTCGCCACGGCGGAAGTGTCATCGTGGCCGGCCGGACGACGGCTTGCCGCGTCGGGACGGCGGCGGCCCGGGTACACCAGACCGTATCCGGCGTCGCCAGCTTTCAAGATCAAATGTCGAGCCGACCCGCGGACCGCCAAGGCTAACGACCGAGGGCAACGCCCGCGCCGATGAACCGCAGCCCGACGCTGCGACCTGGGCCACAACCGACGCCATCGGAACTGTGACAAGATCAACACCGTTCGGCAAGGAGCTCACCATGACGCGATTTCGTTCGATGCTTTTGTACGTCGCCGCCGGCCTGTTGCTCGCCGGCTGCGTCACCCCACACGGCGCCAGCACCCAGGAAAAGCGCGCGGCGATCATGGCCATGAAGAGCGACGTGCTGCGCGATCTGTACCGCATCCACCCGCACGCCCGCGACGAAATCGCCCGCGCGCCGGCCTATGCGGTGTTCAGCAATGCCAATATCAATGTGATTCTGGCCAGTTTTGCCGGTGGCCGCGGCGTGGTGCATAGCCGCAGCCGCGGTCGTCCGGTGTTTATGAAAATGGGCGAGTTTGGCATCGGTCTCGGCCTTGGCGTCAAGGATTTCCGCGCCGTGTTCATCTTCGAGAGCGAACGCGCCGCGGAGCGCTTCATCACCAGCGGCTGGGAATTCGGCGGGCACGCCGATGCCGCTGCCAAGGCCAGCGACAAGGGCGGTGCAGTCGGCGCCGAGGGCTTCTTCGGTGGCATCAAGGTCTACCAGTTGACCAAGACCGGCCTGGCCCTGCAGGCCACCGTCAAGGGCACCAAATACTGGCAGGACGACGAGTTGAATTGAATGTGGGGAACGGCGTGCAGCCGTAGGTCGGGTCAAGCGCCGCAGGCGCGGACCCGACGGCCGTTGCCGCAGGCATCAGTGGGCCGGATTGGGCGGAGGCAACACGGCGCTGTCTGGCATTGTCGGCTCCGGCGCTGCGCGCCTTGAGCCGACCTACGTCTACGTCTGCGCACCTTGTGCCGACCGGGTTGTGGCCGCCGCGGCTTATTTCGCCGCCATCAGCGCCTCGGTCATGTCCAGCATGCGATTGGAAAAACCCCATTCGTTGTCGTACCAGGCGCAGACCTTGACCAGGTTGCCGCCCATCACCTTGGTCAGGGTGGCGTCGTAGATCGACGAACGCGCGTCGTGGTTGAAATCGATCGAGACCAGCGGTTTGCGGTTGACGCCCAGAATGTTCTTGAGCGCGCCGTTGGCGGCGTCCTGCACGGCGGCGTCGATCTCGTCCTTGCTGGTCGCGCGCGCGGCGACGAAACTCAAATCGACCACCGAAACATTGATCGTCGGCACGCGCATGGCGAAGCCGTCGAGCTTGCCGTTCAATTCCGGCAGCACCAGCCCGACCGCGGCGGCGGCGCCGGTCTTGGTTGGAATCTGGCTCATGGTCGCCGAACGCGCGCGACGCAGATCGCTGTGGTAGACGTCGGTCAGCACCTGGTCGTTGGTGTAGGCGTGGATGGTGGTCATCAGGCCGTGCACGATGCCGATCTTTTCGTGCAGCACCTTGGCCAGCGGTGCCAGGCAATTGGTGGTGCAGGAAGCGTTGGAGATCACCTGGTGGGCGGCGCTCAGGCGCTCGTGGTTGACGCCATAAACGAAGGTGCCGTCGACGTCCTTGTCGCCGGGCGCGGAAATGATCACCTTCTTGGCGCCGCCGGCCAGATGCGCGCCGGCCTTGGCCTTGCTGGTGAACAGGCCGGTGCATTCCAGCACCACGTCGATATCGTGCGCGCCCCAGGGCAGCTCGGCCGGGTTGCGCATGGCGAACACCTTGATGCGATCGCCTCGTACCACCAAGTGGCCGTTATCGACGCTGACTTCGTGCGGGAAGCGTCCGTGCGCGGTGTCGTACTGGGTCAGGTGGGCATTGGTATCGGCGTCGCCCAGATCATTGATCGCGATCACCTGGATATCGCGCTCGCGGTTGCTCTCGTAGATGGCGCGCAGAATATTGCGGCCAATACGGCCATAGCCATTGATGGCGACGCGGACGGTCATAGCTCACTCCTGGTGCGTGGACGGAAGCGCCAAGTTTATCCGGTCTGCCCGGCCGGGAGTGGGCAAAAACGCCGACGCCGCCAAACAGCCGATTGCTGTCAAAATCCACAATCGCCAGGTGCCTTATCGCATCCAGCACCGCGCCACGGCGTTCGCCGCGGCGACGGCTTGCCTTCCCTCCCCTGTCCACTGTCTGCCAAACCGTATGGATGTCTCGCACCTGGTCGACCCACTCAACGCCGCGCAGCGCGAGGCGGTGTGCGCCGGTGCTGGACATTATCTGGTGCTGGCCGGCGCCGGCAGCGGCAAGACCCGGGTGCTCACCCACCGGATCGGCTGGCTGACCGAGGTCGAACGGGTCTCGCCCTGGTCGATCCTGGCGGTGACCTTCACCAACAAGGCCGCCGGCGAGATGCGCGGGCGCACCGAGCAGTTGATGCCGAGCGGCAATCGCGGCCTGTGGATCGGCACCTTTCACGGCATCGCCCACCGCCTGCTGCGCCAGCACTGGCGCGAGGCGCGGCTGCCGGAAACTTTTCAGATCCTCGATGCCGACGACCAGGTCCGGCTGCTCAAGCGGGTGATCCAGGGGCTGGACCTGGATGACGCCCGTTATCCGCCGCGGCAACTGGCCATGATCATCAACGCCTGGAAAGACGAGGGCAAGCGTCCGGATGCGATCCACGCCGACTTCAACCCGGCGCTGCAGGTGCAGATCGACATCTATCGCGCCTACGAGGAGCGCTGTCAGCGTGCCGGCTTGGTCGACTTCGCCGAATTGTTGTTGCGCGCGCACGAGCTGTGGCTTAACCACGCCGAGCTGCTCGATCACTATCGACAACGCTTTCGCTACCTGCTGATCGACGAGTTTCAGGACACCAATACCCTGCAATATGCCTGGATCAGACTGCTCGCCGGCGACAGCGGTCAGGTGTTCGTGGTCGGCGACGACGACCAGGCGATCTATGGTTGGCGCGGCGCCCGGGTCGAAAACGTGCAGCATTTTCTGCGCGATTTCCCCGGTGCCCGCACCCTGCGCCTGGAACAGAACTACCGCTCGACCGGCAATATCCTCAAGGCCGCCAATGCGGTGATCGCCAACAACGCCGGCCGACTCGGCAAGCAACTGTGGACCGAGACCGCGGCCGGCAATCCGATCGACCTGTACGCCGCCTACAACGAACAGGACGAGGCGCGCTTCGTGGTCGAGCGCATCGTCAAGGCCACCGGCCGGGATCACAAACGCGCCGATTGCGCGATCCTGTATCGCTCCAACGCGCAATCGCGGCTGTTCGAAGAGGCGCTGATGCAGGCCGGCCAGCCGTATCGGGTCTATGGCGGCCTACGCTTTTTCGATCGCCAGGAAATCAAGGACGCGCTGGCCTACCTGCGCCTGGCCGCCAACCACGACGACGACGCCGCTTTCGAACGCGCGGTCAACACCCCGCCGCGCGGCATCGGCGAGCGCACCCTGGAGGCGCTGCGCAGCGCGGCGCGGACGGCCGAGCAGTCGCTGTGGCAAGCACTCGCCCAGCAACTGGTCGATGGCACGCTGGCCGCCCGCGCCAAGGCGGCGCTGCGGGCGTTTGCCGAACTGATCGAACGACTGGCCGGCGATCTGCGTGGCCTGAGCCTGGCCGAGCAAATCGATCAGGTCATCGCGCGCAGCGGGCTCAAGGCCCACCACCTGGCCGACGCCCGCGGCCAGGGCGAATCCCGGGTCGAGAACCTGGACGAACTGATCAATGTCGCCGCGCGCTTCGAGCTGAGCCCGGAAGACCGCGAGGCCGGCCTGTCCGAACTGGCCGCGTTCCTATCGCACGCCGCGCTCGAAGCCGGCGAAGCCGAGGGCGAAGCCTGGGAAGACTGCGTGCAACTGATGACCCTGCACTCGGCCAAGGGCCTGGAGTTTCCGCTGGTGTTTCTGGTCGGGTTGGAAGACGGCTTGTTTCCCAGCCAGAAATCCCTGGACGAAGACGGCCGCCTGCAGGAGGAACGCCGCCTGGCCTATGTCGGCATCACCCGCGCGCGCGAACAACTGGTGCTGTGCTACGCCGAGTCGCGACGTTGGCATGGATCGGAAACTTACAACCGGCCGTCGCGTTTTTTGAGCGAAATTCCGCAGACGATTTTTCAGGAAGTGAGACCGCGGGTGCAGGTCAGCCGTCCGACCGGCTTCGGCCGCGATGTCACCGGCTTCCTCGCCGAGCGCGGCCTGTTGCGCGGTGGCGTAGTCGAGACTGCGCCGATCAAGCTCGGCGCGCGCGTCCGCCATGCCAGCTTCGGCACCGGCACGGTGATCGACTTCGAAGGCGCCGGCAGCCACGCCCGCGTGCAGGTCAACTTCGAAGACAGCGGCCGCAAATGGCTGGTGCTCGCCTACGCCAACCTGGGCGTGCTGTAGCCGCAGCCCGGGTCAATGAACTCGGGCCGATACCGCCGAAGTAGGTCGGCTCAAGGCGCGCAGCGCCGGAGCCGACAATGCCAGGCCCGACGGTCGGGTCCACGCCTGCGGCGCTTGACCCGAGCTACGGCTTGACCCGAGCTATGCTCAGGCTTTGGCGCTGGCCGCGTCAGCCGCCGCTACCGCTTGGTCGGTAGGCGGCCAGATCGTCCAGATAGGCATCGATTACGGCCGCGACCGCGTCTCCGGCTTTCAGCTCGGCATTGGTGTTGGTGAAATCGACCTTGCTGTTGAAGCCGGCCCCGATTGCGGTTTGTTTGAACGCGTCGTAGCTCTTCACTTGCAGGTTGACCGAGTACAGGGTGTCGGTGCGGCCGTAGAACTTCAGTTCAGAACTGCCCAGTGGCTCGGCCCGAATCACCGTGACCGCGTGGACGTTGTGCCGGGCTGCGGCAACCAGCAGCCGCGGCACATTGGGCCGGCCAGTACCGAGCAGCCCGTGCACACCCGACAGTGCGTCTTCGTCGGCGAGCAGGAAGCCGGCCGCGCGCAGTGCCGTTTCCAGGCGCTGTTCGGTGGCGAGCGCAATACCGCGATCGCCGACCGAGACCACCATCACCTTGGGCGGACCGCGCGGCGCCAACGCGGCTTTGGCCACCGCTGGGCGCGCTGGTTCAGCGGCGGCCGGCGAGCCGGCTTCGGGTTCGGCGATCAGGGTCGGCGCGGCGGTGTTCGGCGCGCTGCCGCCCTCGGCCAGGGCTTTCTGGTTTTCGGCCAGCTCATGCAATACCCGCAGACCCGGCGCTTCGCCCGTGTCCTCATCGGCGCCGCTGTCGTCTTCCGCGCCGGCAATACCGGTATGGGTTGCCGCCGGGTCGGCTTGGGCGTGGCCCGCTTCGGCTGCGGTGCCGTTGCTGCTGCTGGCGACAGCGCCGCCGCCAAAGGCGAGCAGGCGGTCGCGGAAGGCGTAGGCGGTGGTGGCGAGCACGGCCAGCAGCACGGCTGCGGCCACCGCCCACAATGCGCCACTGCGCCGCGGCGGACCGACCACCGCTGCCGCCGCCGCCAGCGCCGGGGCTGCTGGCGGCAGTGACTGAGCGGTAGCCTGGGTCGGATGCGCTGCGGCCAATGCGGGCGCGGTCGGCAAGGTGACATGCACCTGCCCGACCGGGGTCGGCAGGCTGCCGATCACGGTGGACGCCGCCGCCGGCAATTTCGCTTTGGCGGTGATCGGGCCACCCTGCTGAATCGCCGGGTAGGTCTGCAGTGCGGTAATCAGCTCGTGGCAGCTCTGGAAGCGATCGACTGGTTCCTTGGCGACCATGCGGGTCAAGATCTGCGCCAGCTCGACATCGACTTCGCCGTTCAATTCGCGCACGTCGGGAATCTCTGCCTTGACCACTTCGAGCATCAGTCCGAGTGGGGATTCATCGGTGAACGGCATGCGCCCGGTGAGCATTTCGAACAACACGATGCCGAGCGAAAAGATATCGGAGCGCAGGTCGGTCGGTTTGGCCAGACACACTTCCGGCGACAGATAGCCCGGCGTGCCGACGAATTCGCCGGTCGCGGTGAGTTTCTTGGACAGGTCGTGCTGGGCCAGCGCGATGCCAAAATCGGCGATCTTGATGGTGCCGCGCGTGGTCAGCATCAGGTTGGCCGGCTTGATGTCGCGATGCACCACGCCCTTGTCGTGGGCGCTGGCCAGGCCGATCGCGGTCTGGTACACGACTTTGGCGGCCTGCGCCGGGGTCATCTTGCCTTCGCGCTTGAGGAACGACGACAGCGATTCGCCCTCGACGAACTCCATCGCGAAATACGGCTGACCCTGGTCCTCGCCGATGAAGTAGATCTGGATGATGTGCGCGTCGTTGAGCAAGGCCATCGAGCGCGCCTCGCGCAGGAAGCGCTCTTTCACGCTCTCGTCGTTGGACAGCGATTCGGACTGGGTCTTGATCGCCACGTAGCGATTCAGCGATCCTTCGAAGCCCTTGTAGACCACGCCCATACCGCCGCGGCCAAGCTCGCAAACCACATCATAGTGCCCCACTCTGGTACGCATGCGACGTTCCCCTTTGTCAAGTGCGGATCGAGAATATCACCGCAATCTGAACGCGGGCCAAGCCGAACCCGGTCTGGCTGACTTACACTTGAATACGCCCACCGGTTTCCAGAGGCCCCTGATGAAGCGACGACACCTGCTGACTGGCGCGAGCGCCGCCGCGGCCCTGGCCGCTTGTGGCCGCAAACCCGCCGGCCAGAACGGCACCAGCGCTGGCGACCAGCGATTCCAATGGAAGATGGTTACCTCATGGCAACCCAACTTTCCGGGGCTAGGCACCGGCGCGGCGCGGCTGGCCGAGCTGATTGGCCGGGCCAGCGGTGGGCGTTTGTCGGTCAAGGTGTACGGCGGCAACGAGCTGGTGCCGCCATTCGAGGTATTCGATGCGGTCTCTCGCGGCACCGCCGAAATGGGCCATAGTGCGGCCTACTACTGGAAGGGCAAAGCCGCCGCCGCGCCGTTTTTCTCCGCGGTACCGTTTGGTCTGAACGCGCAGGAAATGAACGGCTGGCTGTACCACGGCGGCGGACTGGAACTGTGGCGCGAGCTGTACGCACCTTTTAACTTGGTGCCGTTTCCGGCCGGCAATACCGGGGTGCAGATGGCCGGTTGGTTCAATCGCGAGATTACTTCGGTCAATGACTTCAAAGGCCTGAAGATGCGTATCCCTGGCCTCGGCGGCGAAGTCATGAGCCGGCTCGGGGTGACCGCGGTCAATATCCCCGGCGCCGAAATCTACACCGCCATGCAGACCGGCGCGCTGGACGCCTGCGAATGGGTCGGCCCTTACAACGACCTGGCTTTCGGCCTGTTTCGGGTGGCCAAATACTGCTATTTCCCCGGCTGGCAGGAACCGGGGCCCACCTTGGAATGCCTGGTCAACCAGGACGCCTTGGCGAGCCTGCCGGACGATCTGAAGGCGGTGGTCGACGTCTGCTGCCGGGCGGTCAACGACGATATGCTGGCCGACTACACCGCGCAGAACCACCGCGCACTGAGCACCTTGCGTAACGAACACAAGGTCGAGTTTCGCCGCCTGCCGGATCCGGTGCTGGCCGCCCTGCGCACTGAATCCGACCAGGTGGTGGCGGCGCTCGCGGCCAGCGACGGGTTTTCACGTCGGGTGTTCGATTCGTTCCGGGCCTTTCGCGACCAGGCACGCGGTTACCACGCGATCAGCGAGGTGGCCTATTACCAGGCGCGGGAGTGAGGCCCTATCGCCGATTGAGTTTTGCCTGGCTTGAGTGCTTTGGTGGTGTGGATCGTTTGGGCCTGCGCTGCATCCGCGCCGCTCCAGGTATGGTGCGTAGGCTGGCGGTGAGCGTAGCGAACCCCAGCGTTTACCGGTGCAGCATCGACGCTGGGGTTCGCTGCGCTCACCCCAGCCTACGGTCCTGGCCGTGGCGGGGCGATGATGGGTCCGCTGCGCTTGACCCATGCTACGACTGCGCTGCATTCAAACAGCGCTACCGGTCAAACCGCGAGGCCGCGGCGAAATCCCCGGATTGCGCTGCGCTTCATCCGGGCTACAATGCCCGATCCGAAGTACCGCACGCGCCCGTAGCTCAGCTGGGCGAACCCCGGTCCGCGTCAGCGGACGCGAGGCACCGCCTCGCGAGGGGTGAGCGCCGAGACAGGAAGTCGAGGCCGGCGTGCCGCACCAGGGACGGTTGCACGCTAAACTGCCCGATCCGAAGTACCGCACGCGCCCGTAGCTCAGCTGGATAGAGTACTACCCTCCGAAGGTAGGGGTCACAGGTTCGAATCCTGTCGGGCGCGCCATTGGTCTGTCGTTCCACGCCGCTTCCGGTGTTGGCTGAAGCCGTGACGATGCCGGCTATACTTCCCGCACCTGTGGCCAACGCTGCGCAACCCGCGGACGCCCGTGATCGACGGACTGGACCAATGTTTTCCGCCCGACGCGGTGGAATTGCTGCTGGCCGATCCAGTGCCGGCACGCAACGAGATTGCGCAGCGACGCGGCGACGTGCTGGATTTGTTCGCTGCCCGCCGTGCCCAGATCATCAAGGCGCACGGCGCGCGCATCGCCGAATGCTGGGACCGCTCCGAGGCCGCCCTGGGCCTGAGCCTGTGCCGGCTGGCGCTGCGCCACGGCCGCTTCGGCGACGATTTTCATCCGTACCACAATGAGTCCCACGCGCTGGAGATCTTCGAGCGCCGGCTGGGGCGGGTGATCGACCGTATCGGCATCGGTTCCCGCCCAGGGCACGACTGGATCGCGCTCGGGCTGTTCGCCAGCTGCCACGATTTGCGCCAGCGCGAACTGCTGGAGAGCGGCCATCTGGTCGGCAGCAACGAGGCCGCCAGCATCGCCGAGAGCCACCGCATCCTCGACCGCTGCGGTTTCGATCGCGGCTCCGACCAGGCCCTGTACCTGGCGCTCGAGGTGATGATCGCCGGCAGCACCTTCGATGCCCGCCCGGTGCCGCAGGACCGCAGTCGCTACAACACCGCCGAGGTGATCCACCGTGGCGGCCCGCTGGCGCCGCTACTGGCCGAGCAGATCGACGCCATCGACCCGCGCTGGCGCGAGCAGCCGGGGCTCGCGCGTGCGCTCGAACTGGCGTTGATCGCCTCGGATCTGGATACCGCCAATGTCGGCGAGAGCTTTGTGCAGCTCTGCGACAGTGCGGCCCGGCTCGCCGCCGAGCGCGAAATGCGCAGCGGCCGGGCACTCGACCGGGCCGAATCCGGCGCGCCCGTGCTCGCCTTCCTGACCAGTGGCCAGGAACGTTATTTCTTTGAGCTGCACCGATTCTGCTCGGAGATCGGTGCCCAGGTCTATGGTCCCGGCAAGGCCGCCAATGCCGGCAAAGTGCGGGCGATTTCACAAGCGCTGACGGAGCGTTTCGGCGGCGATCGGAGCGGAGCATTCTCCGGTCGGCAGGTGCTCGACGCACAGCAGGTACTGGCGCAGGAGTTGGACCGGTGAGCGCGCCGTCCCCGGCCCGGGCCGGCGCCAGCTTCATTGGCCTGACCGCATGGTCATTGCTGGCCCTGGGCGTGGTTGCCGGGCTGCTGGCATTGTTGCAGGGCATGCTGGCCTGGTTTTTGGAAATGACCGGGATCACCGAGCAGGTGCTTTCCGACCCCCTGCTCGCGCAATTGCCCGCCAGTCTGGTCTGGATCCTGCGCCACCTGTTCGGTCTGTCGATCGCGATTCTATTGCTGTCCGTGCTCACGGTAGCCGCCGGCATCGGCTTGCTGCGGCGGCGCGATTGGGCTCGCCGTCTCAGCATCGCCCTGATGGCTTTGGGCGTGTTCGGCAACCTGGCCGGCGTGTTCTGGCAGGCACGCCTGCTCGCCGAGTTGCGCAGCCGTGCCGAAGGCCTGCCGCCGCCGCTGGATAGCTTGATCGTTGCGCACTACTGGTCCAGCCAGATCAGTAGCGCGCTGTTTGGCCTGGTGTTCGCGGTCGGCTTTGCCTGGACGGTCTGGCGCCTGATGCAGCCGGATGTGCGCGCTGACTGTGGCCATTGAAAGCGACGGTTCCAGCACCGGGAAAATGTTTGCCGTAGTGATTTCCCGACTCAGCCATGGATCGGCTGGCTCAGCGCACCGCAGCGAATTGAATGGCATCGGCCGGCCAGGCGGCAGTGGCGCGGATAGTCGGCAGCACCTCGTCGACCGAATCGACCACGCTCCACATCGCGGCGTGCGCCGGGCTCATCATCCGTTCCGCGATGCTGTGTTCGAGGAAGCGTTGCAGGCCGCTGTAGAAGCCGCGGGTGTTGACCAGCACGATCGGGTTGAAATACAGCCCCAGCCGTTTCAGGGTGATCGCCTCGAACAGTTCCTCGAAGGTGCCGCAGCCGCCGGGCAGGGCGACCACCGCGTCGGAGCCGGTCAACAATCGATGTTTGCGCTCGCGCATGTCTTCGACCACGTCGAGCCGGGCCAGGCCCGGGTGCTGCCATTCGACCTCGGTCATGAAGCGCGGGATGATGCCGATCACCTCGCCCCCGGCGGCCAGCGCGCCATCGGCCAGCGCGCCCATCGAACCAACGCCGCCGCCACCATAGACCACCGTGCAGCCGGCTGTGGCGAGCAGGCCGCCGAGCCGATGGGCGTCGCGGTGATAGACCGGATCGCAACTGGCGCTGGAGGCGCAATAGACACAGACGCGCATGCACGGATTCCGCTGGAAGTCAGGGGCGAAGCCTAGCGCAGGCGGGGCGGGTAGCGGAAAGGGGGAATGTGGGAGGCGGAATGTGGGAGCGACGGAACGTCGCGACTGCTGACGAGATCGACAGTCGCGACGTGCCGTCGCTCCCACAAAAGCTACTTCGCCGCTCCGACAAAGGTGCTTGGCCGCTCCCACAAAGGCCACGCCGCGCTTTTCTGTCGTCTGTCTTCTGTCCTCTGTCCTCTGAACCCTAGGTTCCCAACCCTAGCGAAGGCTGGTATAGCCCTTGGGGGTATCCGTGATGTTGGCCGGCCCGCGCCGCGCAGGCCGGCCGCGTCGCGACCCCTTCCCACTGCCGCTCCTCTGGTGATCGTCATGACCGAACCCGCCGCTGACTCCACCCTGACCGGCGCCGCCATTGTGGTGCGCGCGCTGATCGATCAGGGCGTGCGTCACCTGTTCGGCTATCCCGGTGGCGCGGTGCTGCCGATTTACGACGCGCTGTTCGCCGAGGACCGCATCGAACACATTCTGGTCCGCCACGAACAGGGTGCGGCGCATGCGGCCGAAGGTTACGCGCGTTCGACCGGCAAGGCTGGGGTGCTGCTGGTGACCTCGGGGCCGGGGGCGACCAATGCCATCACCGGCCTCACCGATGCGATGATGGATTCGATCCCATTGGTCTGCATCACCGGCCAGGTGCCCAGCCACTTGATCGGCACCGATGCCTTTCAGGAATGCGATACGGTCGGCATCACCCGCGCCTGCACCAAGCACAATTTCCTGGTCAAGGACGTAAACGAGCTGGCGCGCACCCTGCACGATGCGTTCTACATCGCCACCACCGGCCGGCCCGGCCCGGTGGTGGTGGATATTCCCAAGGACGTGCAGTTTCGTCTCGGCCAGTACGTCGGTCCATCCAATATCGTGCACCGCACCTACCGGCCACGACGCGAGGGCGACCCAGCGCGCATCGCGCAGGCACTGGCCTTGCTGCGCTCGGCGCGGCGCCCGGTGTTTTACACCGGCGGCGGGGTGATCAATGCCGGCGATCGCGCCTCGCTGCTGCTGCGCGAACTGGTCGCGCTGACCGGGTTTCCGCTGACCTCGACGCTGATGGGGCTGGGTGCGTTTCCGGCCAGCGACGACAAGTGGCTGGGCATGCTTGGCATGCACGGCACCTATGAGGCCAACCTGGCCATGCACCGCGCCGATCTGGTGATCGCGGTCGGCGCCCGTTTCGACGATCGGGTGACCGGGCGGCTGGATGCGTTTTCGCCCGGCTCGAAGAAGATCCACATCGACATCGACCCGTCCTCGATCAACAAGAACGTGCGCGTCGATGTGCCGATCGTCGGCGATTGTGCCGAAGTACTGGCGGCGCTGATCGCGCTGTGGCGGCAGCAGCCGGACCCGGCCACCCCGGCGCTCACGGCCTGGTGGGCGGAGATCGCGCAGTGGCGGGCGCGGCGTTCGCTGGCTTTTCGCCAGGGCGCGGACAAGATCAAGCCGCAGTACGCGGTCGAGCGCCTGTACCAGTTGACCCGCGAGCGCGATACCTACATCACCACCGAAGTCGGCCAGCACCAGATGTGGGCGGCGCAGCACTATCACTTCGAGCAGCCGCGGCGCTGGATGACCTCGGGTGGGCTCGGCACGATGGGCTATGGCATTCCGGCCGCGGTCGGGGTGCAAGTCGCGCACCGCGAGGCCCTGGTGATCGACATCGCCGGCGAGGCCAGCGTGCAGATGACCATGCAGGAACTGTCGACTGCGGTGCAATACCGGTTGCCGATCAAGATCTTCATCCTCAACAACGAATACATGGGCATGGTCCGCCAGTGGCAGCAATTGCTGCACGGCGGGCGCTACTCGCACTCCTATTCAGAAGCGCTGCCGGACTTCGTCAAATTGGCCGAGGCCTATGGCGCCAAGGGCATTCGTGCGGTCCGACCGGACGAGCTCGATCAACGCATCCTGGAAATGCTCGATCATCCGGGCCCAGTGGTGTTCGACTGCGTGGTCGATCCAACCGAGAACTGTCTGCCGATGATCCCGTCCGGTGCCGCCCACGATGAAATGATCCTGCCCGATGCCGAGGCGCTCGCCGAAGTCTCCGCCGCCGGGCGCATGCTGGTTTGAAATCTGTGCTGAGCGCAGCGAAGCAGGGGCTAGAGGCTAGCGGCTAGGGGCTAAAGGCGAGACTTTCCCTATCCCCTAGCCTCTAGTCCCTAGCCTCTAGTCCCTAGTCCCAGCCCCAAGCCCCCAAGCCCATGAACCAGCCCGCTTCCGCCTATTTCCTCAACAACGATAGCCCGCGCGAGCAGCGCGCCACTTTGTCGATCGTGGTCGACAACGAGGTCGGTGCGCTGGCCCGTGTGGTCGGCCTGTTCGCCGCACGCGGCTACAACATCGAGTCGCTGACCGTGGCCGAGACCGACCATCTCAAGCACACCTCGCGGATCACCATCGTCACCCGCGCGACCTTGATAATGATCGAACAGATCAAGGCCCAGCTCGGGCGGCTGATTCCGGTGCACCGGGTGATCGAACTCGGCGTCGACCGGCCCGGCGTGGAACGCGAGATGGCGCTGATCAAGTGTGTTGGCGAGGGCGAGCGGCGCGCCGAGGCGCTGCGCCTGTCCAAGGTGTTTCGCGCGCGCGTGGTCGATATCACCCACGACAGTTTCACTTTCGAGGTCACCGGTTCGCCGGTCAAGATCGAGGCCTTTATCGAGCTGATGATCCCGCTCGGCCTGGTCGAACTGTCGCGCACCGGCATCGTCGCGATCAGCCGCGGCCACGAGCCGCTCTAGCCCTGGGGTAAATCAATGTGGCGCAAACCGTGCGCGGCGCGCCGGGAAAATCTTTAGGACTAGCATGCAGACTGGCAAGCGGATCCCTCCATGGCCGGTAGCAACCGCCACAGCACAAAAGCGCCGCCCGTTTCAGTTCATCGCTGGCTGAAGATAGGGCTGGCCTTGACTGGCCTGGTGTTTTGCGTCGCGGCGAGTCGTGCCGAAACGCCGGTGGTCACCCGAATCCCTTTGTACAGCGAGGTCTATCCGCAGTTTTTCGATCTGGACCAGGGCCCGGATCGACGCCTGCATGTCGGCGGCGATGGGTGGCTGATCAGTTTCGACGGGCAGCGTTGGCAGCGCACGGCGGCGCTGCGGCCGGGGCCGCTGCGGGCCTTGTTGCGCGACCGGCATGGCCGGCTGTGGGTCGGCGGGAACGGTTGGTTTGGTTACCTGGCCACCGACGCCGATGGGGTCGACCAGCTGGTCGATATCAGCGAACAATTCGGTAGCGACCTGGGCGATGAGACCTTCGCCGATATCTGGGAAATCGTCGAAGGCGACCAGGGCATTTTGTTTCGGGCTCTGCACAGCGCCTTTCTGGTCGATGGCGAGGGCCAGCGGCAGGGCTATTTCCAACACGCCGGGCGATTCGGTGCTGCCCTCGCGTTGAACGGTCAGATCCTGATCCAGCGCCGCGGCGATGGCCTATTCCGCATCGAAGACGGACAACTGCGGCGCTATGGCGATGATCCCATTTTTCGCGACAGCATGCTCACCGCCGCATTTGCGCTTGATGCCGAGCGCTTCGTCGCGATTGATCGACGCCCCGGTCTCAGTCTGGTCGAGCGCGGCCGCCGCCGCGACCTGGCCTGGCCGGGCGACCCGGCCGCCCTCGGGCGTCTGCACACGGGGGTGCGCCTGCCCGACGGCGATCTGGCCTTCGCCGGCGATGACGGCATCCTGCGCGGCTACCACATGGCCAGTGCCACCGTCACCGAACTGATCGGCGATGGCAGTTTCCAGGCCGCCCTGCGCTTCGACCAGGACGGCGCCCTGCTGATCCTGAGCGATCTCGCCATCACTCGCCTTTACTGGCCCCCGTCGCTGGTTCGCTTTAGCCCGGACGACGGTATTCGCGGTGGGATCCACGGCGTGACCCTGACCGAGCACGCGGTGTACGCGGCCGGTTTTGGTGGCGTACTGGTGGCCAGGCGCTCTGGCCATGGCGATATCCATCAGTTTGTCCGGCTGCCCGGCGAGATTCTGGACTCCTGGGCGGTGCTGCCCGATGGCGACGAGCTGCTGATTGCCGAGGGCCATTCCCTTTGGCAAAGGCACGCCGAAAAGCGCCTGGCGATTGGTGGCACGGACCTATACCCACGCGTGCTGCTGAAGTCGCGCTTCGCCCCCGACCGGCTGCTGATCGGCACCGAACTCGGTCTCGCCGTCGCCGCCCGGGTCGGTCGCGATTGGCGCTTGCTGGCGCAGCACCATGGGCTGCGGCTGCGCGCCAATGCCTTGGTCGAATTGGCGGCGGGCGATCTGCTGCTGAGCTCGGGCGACCGCGGTCTGTGGCGGATCCATCTGGATCTGGACAGCGGCGAACTGCGCGGGCAAAGCCAGATCGGCCCGGGCCAGGGACTACCCACGGATGTCCACCCGGAAGTGCTGCTGTTTGAACGCAGCCACGCGGTATGCCTGAGCACCAGCCGCGGTTTTTTCGAATGGCGCGACGACCGCCTGGTACCCCTCGACATCGGCGGACTGGCCGCACTCAAGCAGCCGAATGAAGCGCTGCGCATCCAGGCCGATGGCCAAGGCGGTCTGTTTGCCATCGGCGGACACGCCGTCTACCACGACCGTGGCCAGGGGCAGTGGCACGAGATCGCCCTGGAGGCCGGCGATGGCAGCGCGGTCAACGCGATTGCCCCACTCGGCGACGGCGGTGGCCTGGTCGCGACTTCGTCGGGCCTGCTGCGTTACCGCGCCAGCGCCATCCAGCAGCCAGCCGCCAGGGCCGAGCTGAAAATCGCACGACTGACGCTGGACGGCGGCGACAATGCTGTTCGGACTCTGCCATTGGCCGGGCCGCTCAGCATCGAGCATAGCGATGGGGTGCTGCACATCGAGCTTAGCCTGACCGACTACGATCCCGGCCCGGCGCCACAATTCCAGGTTCGTCTGAAAGGCCTGGAGGCCAACTGGTCGCGGCCGAGCGCACTATCGAGCTTCCGTTACGCGCAGTTGCCGGTGGGAGAATTCGAGATCGAGGCACGCGCCGAACGCGGACCAGGCCGCGCCTACGCCCTGTCGCCGCTGAAGCTCGCGGTGCTGCCGCACTGGTACCAACAGACCTGGGCAAGGCTCGCGGCGCTGCTGCCGCTGTTGCTGGCGTTCGGCGCTGGGCTGCAGTGGCGGCATCGCCGCCATGTGCGCGTGCTGGCCGCCAGGAATCGCGCGCTCGACGCGCAGGTAGCTGCGCGCACACGGGAACTCGCCAGCGCCAACCGGCGGTTGCGCGATCTGGCCGAGCACGACGGTCTGACCGGCGTGGCCAACCGCCGCCAGTTCGATCTGCGCTTGCAGGAATTATTGGCCGACCCGGCTGCCTGCTTCCCGCTTGCCCTGTTGCTGCTCGACGTGGACTTTTTCAAACAGTTCAATGATCGCTTCGGCCACCTGGCCGGCGACGAGGCGCTGCGCCGCGTTGCCGCTGCCCTGGTGGTCAATACCCGGCCGGGCGATCTGGTGGCGCGTTATGGTGGCGAAGAGTTTGCGGTGTTGGCGCCGCGTTGTACGGAGTCGGCGGCGGCCGAGCTGGGCGAGCGCCTGTGCCGCGCGGTCGCGGCCAGCGACGCCGGCGTGACCATCAGCATCGGCATCGACCTGCACACACAGCCGGGCCAAACGCCGACTGTGGAGACACTGATCGCAGGCGCAGATCGGGCGCTGTACCAGGCCAAGGCCGAAGGCCGCAATCGGGTGGTGCGGGCCACTTGATGCATGCAGCGCATCGGTGCAGTTCCAGTCGCTCAAGCCGTCGGTTTGCGCAGCCGTGCCATAGCAGCGCGCGTTATTGGGGATTGGCCGCCGACTCGGCTACGATTGCCGCCTTGAATCGAATCACCATCTGGGCCGCCACGCGGTCCGCGGAGACAGGCGATGAGCCACAACAACGAGCACCCGAACAGCGACCTCGATCCGGTCGAAACCCGTGAATGGACCGAAGCGATCCGCGCGGTGATCGGCGTCGATGGCCCGGAGCGCGCGCATTATCTTTTGCAGCGCATGGTCGACGAGACCCGCCGCGCCGGCGGCCATCTGCCGTTTCCGCTGACCACCGAATACGTCAACACCATTCCGCCGCATCTGGAAACCCGGCTGCCGGGCGACGCCACCCTGGAGTGGAAGATCCGTTCGATCCTGCGTTGGAACGCCGCCGCGATGGTGGTGCGAGCCAACCGCAAGCCAGGCGAGTTGGGTGGCCATATCGCCAGCTTCGCCTCCAGCGCGACCCTGTACGACGTCGGCTTCAACCACTTCTGGCGCGCGCCGAGCGCGCAGCACCCGGGCGATCTTTTGTATATCCAGGGCCATTCATCGCCCGGCATCTATGCCCGCGCCTATCTCGAAGGCCGGCTCAACGAGGCGCAGATCGACAACTTCCGCATGGAGGTCGATGGCCACGGCATTCCCTCCTACCCGCACCCCTGGCTGATGCCGGACTTCTGGCAGACGCCGACCGTATCGATGGGCCTGGGGCCGATCAGTGCGATCTATCAGGCGCGCTTCTTCAAGTACCTGGAACACCGCGGGCTGCTGCCGGCCAGCGACCGCAAGGTCTGGTGTTTCATGGGCGACGGCGAGAGCGACGAGCCGGAATCGCTGGGCGCGATCTCGCTGGCCGGGCGCGAGCGTCTGGACAACCTGGTGTTCGTGATCAACTGCAATCTGCAACGTCTGGACGGCCCGGTGCGCGGCAACGGCAAGATCATCCAGGAACTCGAAGGCAGCTTCCGCGGCGCCGGCTGGAACGTGATCAAACTGATCTGGGGCAGCTACTGGGATCCGCTTTTGGCCCGCGACACCAGTGGCAAGCTGCGCCAGTTGATGCTGGAAACCCTCGACGGCGAATACCAGAACTGCAAGGCCTTCGGCGGCGCCTACACGCGCGAACATTTCTTCGGCAAATACCCGGAAACCAAGGAACTGGTAGCGAGCCTGTCCGATCAGGACATCGCCCGACTCAACCGTGGCGGCCACGACCCGCACAAGGTACACGCCGCCTACGCCGCCGCCAGCGCCTGCAAGGGCATGCCAACGGTGATCCTGGCCAAAACCGTCAAGGGCTATGGCATGGGCGAGGCCGGCGAATCGAAGAACATCACCCATCAGCAAAAGAAAATGGACACCTCAGCGATCAAGGCGTTTCGCGACCGGTTCCATATTCCGATTGCGGATAGCCAGCTCGACGAAGTGCCGTTCTATCACCCCGGCGCGGATTCTCCGGAAGTGAAGTACATGCTGGCCCGGCGCGAGGCGCTGGGCGGGCCGCTGCCGCAGCGCCGGCAACGCGCCGAGTCGCTGCCGGTACCCGAGCTCGCGGTCTTCGAGCGACTGCTTAAGTCCAGCGGCGAGCGCGAGATCTCCACCACCATGGCATTCGTGCAGGCACTGAACATCATCCTGCGCGACAAAACTATCGGCCCACGCACGGTGCCGATCGTGGCCGACGAAGCGCGCACCTTCGGCATGGAGGGCCTGTTCCGGCAGATCGGCATCTACGCCCCGTTCGGCCAATTGTACCGGCCGATGGACGCCGACCAACTGCTGTACTACCGCGAGGACGCCGCCGGCCAGGTCCTGCAGGAAGGCATCACCGAGGCCGGCGCGTTCTGTTCCTGGCTGGCCGCAGCAACCAGTTACAGCAGCAACAATCTGCCGATGCTGCCGTTCTTCATTTTTTATTCGATGTTCGGCATGCAACGGATCGGCGATTCCTGCTGGCAGGCCGCCGACATGCGTGCGCGCGGCTTCCTGCTCGGCGCCACCGCTGGCCGCACCACCCTGAACGGTGAGGGCCTGCAGCATGAAGACGGCCATTCGCACCTGCTCGCCGGCGCGATCCCGAACTGCCGCGCCTACGATCCGACCTTCGGCTTCGAAGTCGCGGTGATCCTGCAAGACGGTATGCGCCGCATGCTCGCCGAGCAAGAGGATGTCTATTACTACATCACTCTGATGAACGAAAACTACCCGCACCCGGAGATGCCCGAGGGCGCCGCGGCCGGCATCCTCAAAGGCATGTACCTGCTGCGCGAAGCCGCGACCGGCCAGGGCGAGAGCAAGAAAGGCAAGCCGCCGTTGCGCGTGCAATTGCTCGGCGCCGGCACCATTCTGCGCGAGGTGATCGCGGCGGCCGAACTGCTGGCGAGGGATTTCGGCGTGCAAGCGGATATCTGGTCCTGCCCGAGCTTCACCGAACTGCGCCGCGACGGCGCCGAAGTCGAGCGCTACAACCGCCTGCATCCGGATGCCGAGCCGCGCCAGTCCTGGGTCAGCCAGCAACTGGCCGGGCGCAGTGGGCCGGCGATCGCGGCCAGCGACTACGTGCGCGCGGTCAGCGAACAGATCCGCGCCTACCTGCCGGCCGGCATGCACTACACCGCGCTAGGCACCGACGGCTTCGGCCGCTCGGATACCCGCGAAAATCTGCGCCGCTTCTTCGAAGTCGACCGCCACTACATCGCCCACGCCGCGGTCGCGGCGCTGGCCGCCGAGGGCAAACTCGAACGCAAGGATATTGCCCGCGCGATCAAGCTCTACGGCATCGACCCGGACAAACCCAACCCGGTCACGGTGTGATGTTGGGCGGCATGCCCAGTCGCACGGGAGCGGCAGATGTTCAAGCCATTGTCGAATAGTCAGGTTGCCAGGCTTGGCGGTCGGTTGCGGGATGGTGTGTACAGCGCTGATGATCTCAAGCTGCTTTCCGAGTACGGGGCGCTCTTCGCACCCGCGTTGAAAGAAGTTGTGCAAGGCATTGCCAAGCTCACTTCCGTTCAGCCTACCGAGCGCCCGGCGAAATCCATTCAGTCGATTATCTACAAGCTGCAGCGTCTACCTACCACACGGCTGGATAGCATGCTGGACATGGCGGGATGTCGGTTGGTGGTCGGAAACACCTTCGAGCAAGACGACCTTGCGGAAAGCATGATGAAGCTGTTCTGTGATGACCCGCGTTTGATCGACTTACGGCAAGTGCCGCACGCCGGTTACCGAGCAGTGCATGTCGTGGTAAAGGCTCAGGGCCGTCGAGTCGAGGTACAGATTCGGACAGAACTGCAAGATTCCTGGGCCCAGTGTTCAGAACATTGGGCGTTCAAGGTCGATCCCGCGATCAAGTACGGCGGCGGGCCCAAGGAAGTGCGCGAAAGACTGGAACATCTTTCTACGCGCATCAGACAGCACGAAGAACAATTTGCCTCGCGATTTTTCTCCGCACCATTCTTCTCCAAAGACGCCCCTTACGGCATCCCGCAATTCTGGGAAGAGTTCATTGCAAGCGATGCAAAGCTGAAAGCCTGGCTGCTAGAGTGGAAGCGTGGCGCCGATCTTTACCAGCCTCCTGAGGGCTCCTGAAAATGTTCATGCTCATCGACTTCGATCAAAGCAGCGGCAAGCTGTTGTCCAGCCGAACCTTCGCCGAGTCCGAGCGCGCGCTTGCCGAGAAGGCCCGGCTCGATCTCGAACTTGCGTTGCACGCCGCCGGCAACATGCGCGAAGTGGTAATCCTTCGAGCCCGCGATGAGGCGCAGATCCGACGAACGCACCGTCGCTACTTCGAGACGTGGGAAGAGTTGTTGACCTGAGAGCGCTCCAGCGCGTGCTGGCATCCTGCGGATGAAGGCACGCTCCAGTCGCCCTGATGTTGTACAAGCCGCGAAAGCTGCGACCCTTTGTAGCGCCCCAATAGATGCCGGCAACCGCGACGCGCGCGGATGTTGCCGCAGCCAGGAGCAAGTCATGACGATGCGACATGCCGAGTACCAAAGCCGTGGCCCGATCCCGCAGGATGTGATCGCGGCGGTCGGGTTCGAACTTCCGCCGCTCGCGCCCGATCAGGCGCGGATCGAGGTGCTGGCGGCGGCGATCAATCCCTCCGACGTGTTGACCCTGACCGGCGCCTACGGCCTGCTGCCGCCACTGCCGGCGATCGGTGGCAATGAGGGCGTCGGCCGGGTGATCGCGGTCGGTGCCGATGCCGATGCCACCCTGGTCGGCCAGACCGTGCTGCTGCCAGTCGGCTGCGGGACCTGGAGCACCCATGTGCAGGTGCCGGCGCGCGGTCTGGTGGTGCTGCCGGGCCAGGCCGATCCGCTGCAGCTCGCGATGATTACCGTCAATCCGCCGACCGCCCTACTCATGCTGACTTCGTTCGTGAGCGTCAAGGCCGGCGATTGGGTGATCCAGAACGCGGCCAATTCCGCGGTCGGCACTTATTTGATGCAGATCGCCAGACAACGCGGCATCAAGACCGTGAATATCGTGCGCCGCGAATCGGCGGTCGAGGCGGTGCGCGCCGAGGGCGGCGACGTGGTGCTGGTCGACGGCGAGCAACTGCACCAGCAGGTGCGCGAGGCGACCGCTGGCGCCAAACTACTGCTCGGCATCGACGCCGTCGGCGGCGCTGCCACCGAACGCCTGGCGCGCTGCCTGGGCCAGGGCGCGACCCTGGTCAACTACGGCGCGATGAGCGGCGAACCCTGCCAGATTTCACCCGCTTCGTTCATATTCAAGGACATCACCCTGCGCGGCTTCTGGCTGGCGGCCTGGTTCAGAAACGCCAGCGCCGAAGCGCAACAGCGCCTGTTCGGAGAAATCGTTGCCGGCGTGGCCAGCGGGCAATTGCACGCCCGGGTCCAGGCCAGTTTCGGCATCGAGCAGATCAAGCAGGCGATCGCGCTTGCCGCCAGCGGCGCCCGCGAGGGCAAGGTGCTACTGGTACCGAATCGGGCCGCGTAGGCTGGTGGTGAGCGCAGCGAACCCCAGCATGGGCTTCCCAACCTATAGACCGTGTTTAGCGTGACCGGCGCTGCTGTTGATACGGGCTGTGCTCACCGTCGACTTACGCGGCGATCTCGGCCTGAACGCTGGGGTTCGCTGCGCTCACCACCAGCCTACGATTAATCGCTGCCGGCGAATAATCTCAGGATTTGCCGGCGATCAGTTCGCGGCCGATCAGCATCTGGCGGATTTCGTTGGTGCCGGCGCCGATCTCGTAGAGCTTGGCGTCGCGCAGCAGACGGCCGGTGGCGTAGTCGTTGATATAGCCGTTGCCGCCCAAGCATTGCAGCGCCTGCAGGGTCACCTCGACCGCCGAGCGCGAGGCATGCAACAGGCAGGCGGCCGGGTCGATGCGCGAGACGCGACCCTGGTCGTAGTCCTCGGCGACCCGGTAGGCGAAGGCCCGCGCGCTGGCCAGCGCCGTGTACATATCGGCGATCTTGGCCTGCATGATGCCGAAACTGCCGATCGGCACATTGAACTGACGCCGTTCGCGCACGTAGTCCAGGCTGATTTCCATGGCCGCCTGCATCAGACCGATCGGCCCGCCAGACAGCACCAGACGTTCGGTATTGAGGCCGGACATCAGCACCCGCACGCCTTCGTTGAAACCGCCGAGCAGGTTCTCGGCGGGTATCCGGCAATCCTCGAACAACAGCTCGCAGGTGTTGGAGCCGCGCATGCCGAGCTTGTCCAGCTTCTGCGCGGTGCGAAATCCGGGCATGCCCTTTTCGACGATGAACGCGCTGATCGCGCGCGAACCGCATTCGCGCCCGGCGGTACGCATGTAGACCAGCAGCACGTCGGCGTCCGGCCCATTGGTGATCCACATCTTGCTGCCGTTGGCGAGGTAGTAATCGCCCTGTCTCTCGGCGCGACAGGCCATCGAGCCGACCACGTCGGAACCGGCGCCGGGTTCGCTCATCGCCAACGCGCCGACGTGTTCTCCGCTGCACAGTTTGGGCAGGTAACGCATGCGCTGCTCGGCGCTGCCGTTCTTGTACAGATTCTGCACGCACAGATTGGAATGCGCACCGTAGGACAAGCCGACCGAACCCGAGGCACGGGAGATTTCTTCCATTGCGATCAGGTGCGCCAGATAGCCCATGCCGGTGCCACCGAATGACTCGGGAACGGTCATGCCGAGCAGGCCCAGATCGCCGAACTTGCGCCATAGGTCAGCCGGAAACAGGTTGTCGCGATCGATCGCTTCGGCACGCGGCGCGATTTCGCTGGCGGCGAAGGCACGCACGCTCTCGCGCAGCCGGTCGAGCTCTTCGTTGATCGAGTCGGTTTTCATCGGACGCGTTACCGAATCGCGGCTGTGCTGGCGGCATGCCGGCTCACAGCCCGCGCATCCGACCCAGGAAGCGAGTGCCGCTATTGCCCATGTGCGGTAGACGAATCTTGCCGATGGTGTTGATGCGTTCCTCGGCCAGCCGATCGGCGGCACGGTAGCTGGGGATATTGTCGCGCTTGGCGATGGTGAAGATGCGCCCGATGTTGTGGTAGATGGTGCGCATCATGCGCCGCGCGCGTTCGATATTGTAGCCGTCGATCTCCAGCGAGACATTCATCAAGCCGCCGGCATTGACCGCGTAGTCCGGGGTATAGACGATGCCGCGGCGCTCGACCTCGTCGCCGCAATCCTCGGTCGCCAATTGGTTGTTGGCGGCGCCGCAGATCACCTTGAACTTGAAGCGCGGGATGGTGCTGTGGTTAACCGTACCGCCGAGCGCACAGGGCGAATAGACATCGGCATCGACATCGTAGATATCGTCCAGCGCCACCGCCTCGCAACCGTACTCGTCGACCGCGCGCTGCACCGATTCCTGGTTGATATCGGTGACGAACACCTTGGCGCCCTGCTCGCGCAGCAACTTGACGAACTCCATGCCGACGTGGCCGATACCCTGCACCGCGTAGCTGTAGCGACCCACATCTTCGTTGCCGAAGCGGGCATTGAGCGCGGCCATCAGCCCCTGCAGGGTGCCATAGGCAGTGAACGGCGACGGATCGCCGGAACCACCGTGGACCTGATGAACGCCGGTGACGTATTCGGTTTCCTTGAGTACCCATTCCATGTCGTTGACGTCGATGCCTACGTCTTCGGCGGTGATGTAGCGGCCATTCAAGGAGTTGACGAATCGCCCGAACGCACGGAACAGCGCCTCGGACTTGTCGGTATTCGGATCGCCGATGATCACGCCTTTGCCGCCGCCCAGATTGAGCCCGGACACCGCCGCCTTGTAAGTCATGCCGCGCGACAACCGCAGCACGTCGTTCAGCGCATCCTGCTCGGTCTTGTACGGCCACATGCGCAGGCCGCCCAGGGCCGGGCCGAGCACGGTGTTATGAATCGCGATGATCGCTTTCAGCCCGGCGTCCCGGTTGTGGCAGTAAACGACCTGCTCGTGGCCGGTGCTGGCGAGGACATCAAAGACCATGGCGATACTCCCGAAAGTTGGAAAGGATGGGCGTACCCGGACTCGGTCGACGGGCCGCAATTCAAAAGGGCGGCGCGCAGTGTAGCGGCCGGGTCCGGTCACGGGTAGTGAGACAAGCGTTTGAATGATCGCCAACCAAGGCAGCCCCCGGCGGTGGGCCGCTTGCTGCTGCACAGTGCCTGCCTGCCGGCAGTCTTGCCCTGCCGAGGCTTGAACTTGCTGCAATCAGGAGCGGCAACCGGCGTCACCGGCGCGCCCAGACCAGACGACCCAGCGCTGGCTTGTGCATTGCCGCAGCGTACTTGGCGGGCCGCCGTTGCGGCACCGGCCCGGGCTCAGAATCTGCTCGTTGCGTGCTTGCCGCGCGGTGCTTACACTCGACCGGCACCATCCGGTGCATACCCTGGGGAGGATCTATCGATGAACTGGAAAATCGTGTTGTTCGGCGGGCTCGGCCATTACTTCACCCTGTTCGTGCTTAGCATGCTGACCGCCATGGTCACCCACGAAGGCATGCTCAAGGAGCTGTACCAGGCGACCGCCGCGTTCTGGCGGCCGGAGCTGCGCAGCGATCCGCCGGACATGGCCGCATTGATGCCGATGTGGATCGGCCTCGGCCTGCTCGGTAGCCTGGTCACGGCTGGAGTCTATGACGTATTCCGCAAAGCCCTGCACGGCCCGGGCTGGCGGCGCGGATTACTGTTCGGCATCACCCTCGGCCTGCTGTATGCGACCCTGTACGCAGGCATGTATGGAGTCTTCGACCTGCCCGCCTTCCTGTGGCTGGTGTGGGCGGTTGAGGGTCTGGTGCTGGCCGCCGGCGGCGCGGTGCTCGGCCTGATCGTCGACAAGCTCGACTGAACCCGCTGCGGCCGGCGACGCCAGGCGCGTCGCCGGCCCGGGCACCTTCGCCCGGCACTCGGGCCGGGAACTAACCACCCGCGTCTGCACTCCCGCCTTGGACCGGGCTTGCATTGGCCAAGCCCTTCCGTTGCTTGCGAGTCGAGAAGGACCGCCCCACCATGAGCTTGCGCAACCAGGTGCAATTGATCGCCTACCCGGACCGCCTCGGCGAAAATCTCGCCGACCTCAATGAATTTCTCGGCACCTATGGCCACGGCCGGATTGGCGGGGTGCACGTGCTGCCGCCTTATCCGTCCAATGCCGACGGCGGTTTTTCGCCGCTCACCCACAAGGAAATCGACCCGCGCTACGGCAGCTGGGCGGATCTGGAGCGGCTCGCGGCAAACTTCGATCTGTGCCTGGATCTGATGATCAACCACATCTCCGACGAATCGGCGGAGTTCAAGGACTTTCTCCAGCATGGCTACGCCTCCGACTGTGCCGACCTGTTCGTGCACGTCGATCAACTGGGCGAGATCAGCCCGGACGACCTGGCCAAGATTCACATCCGCAAGGAAAAGGAGCCGTTCCGCGATGTGGTGTTTGCCGACGGCAGCGAGGGGCGGGTCTGGTGCACCTTCACCGAGCGCCAGATCGACCTGAACTACAACACGCCGAAGACCTACGCGCAGATGGAGGATTACATCCGCTTTCTGGTCGCGCGCGGGGTCAAGCAGTTTCGTCTCGTCGCGTTCGGCTACACCACCAAGAAAATCGGCAGCAGTTGCTTTCTGGTCGAACCGGATGTCTACGACATCCTCAAATGGATCGACGCGGTCGCCCGCGAACACGGCGCCGAGACCCTGCCCGAAGTCCACGACCACGCGAGTTATCAGTACGCGATCGCCCTGCACGGCATGCATCCGTATGGTTTCGCGCTGGCGCCGTTGCTGCTGTATTCGTTGCTCGACGCCAACAGCAGCTACCTCAAGCAATGGCTGCGCATGTGCCCGCGCAACCAGTTGACGGTGCTCGATACCCACGACGGCATCTGCATCCCGGACGTGGAAGGGGTGCTGCCGAAGCCGGAAATCCAGGCGGTCATCGACAACGTATCGGCGCGTTCCGCCGATCCGATCCTGCGCCGCTCGGCCGCCGCGGTACACACCGTCGGCGCCATCTATCAGCTCACCTGCACCTACTACGATGCACTCAAGCGCAATGACGACGCCTACATCTGCGCGCGCGCCATCCAGTTCTTCGCGCCGGGCATTCCGCAGGTTTACTACGTCGGGCTGCTGGCCGGGCAGAACGACCACGAGCTGATGGAGCACAGCGGCGAACTGCGCGACATCAACCGGCATCGCTACAGCAAACAGGAAATCGCCGAAGCCGTGCAACAACCGGTGGTGCGCCGGCTATTCAAACTGATGGAGTTCCGCAACAGCTACCCGGCATTCGCTGGCGTATTCCACCTCCAGTATTCCAACGAAAACAGCGTCGCCATGTGCTGGCGCCACGGCGAATCCACCTGCGAACTGTTCGTCGACCTGATCTTCAAGAAAGCCGCAGTCCGCTACCGCGAACAAAAATCCGGCCGCTGGCTATCGACCCGATTCTGATCCGCTTCCGATTAAGGCAGCAATTTGCCGGGATTGAGGATGGCGTCGGGGTCGAAGCAGTGTTTGATGGCGCGCATCATGGCGAGCGTGGCCGGGTCGATGGCGCGGGTCATGAACGGGCGTTTGGCGAGGCCGATGCCGTGTTCGCCGGACAGGGTGCCGCCGAGCGCCAGCACGGTGTCGAAAAGTTCGGACAGGGCGAGCGGGGCGGCGGCGGC
>JBFXKH010000025.1:0-29572 GCA_050173995.1 Lysobacterales bacterium
CGGGAATTGTGGGAGCGACGGCACGGCGCTTCCAGATGACAGGAGACTGATGACGGAAGACAGAGAAGGCAACCCGCGCTCGCTTTGGATCTTCTGTCCTCCGTCTTCTGTCCTCCGTCTTCAGGAAGCGCCGTGCCGTCGCTCCCACAGCGAGCGTGTAGCCCGGAAGAAGCGCAGCGGATTCCGGGACTCTGGTTTCAAGGTTGCCGCAATCCCCGACACTGGGCCCCGGCCTCCGCCGGGGCGACGGCATTTTCTGTCTTCTGTCTTCCGTCATCTGTCATCTGAACCCCATGCGCCGCCAGCACCGCCGCGAACAAGCTTGCCTCCGGATCGGCGGCTGCGCCATCGCCTTCGGTCGGGTCCGCGTATTCGACCGCGCCATCGCGCCAGCGATAGCGCCGGCCGCTGGCCGCGGTGACGGTTTCTTCGCGCTCCGGTGACAGCAGCGCGCATTCGATCAGCGACCACAGCGCGTCCTGCCCGAGGTTTTGATACTGCGTGGCGCTGATCGCGCACAGATCGTGTCGGCTCAGGTAGCGGGCATGGTCGACCTTGATCGAACAGGCCTCGTTCAGCAGCAGGGCGGTGCGTGCGGCGGCGAGACCGGTTTCCACCAGCACCTGCTCCATTCGCGCAGCGATGGCGTCGGCCGCGGCGGCCGGCCCGATCAGGGTCCAGGGGATCAGCAGCAGCGGGCTGCCGATCAGGCGCCGATCGGGCTCCAGCAGCGGGTCCGGCATCAAAGCGGCGGCCGCGCCGAAACTACACACCGCCGGCTGCCAGGCGCCGCGCTGGGCGCGCCCGTGCAGCTCGCCGAGCCGGGTGAATATCGGCCAGCCGGGGCGCAGTATCTGGGCGGCGTCGTACAGCGCCGCCGCAACCGCCAGCCCCAGTCGATCGCAACCAGGCAACAGCCGCAGCAGATCGTCGGCGATCGCCTCTCCGAGCAGGCCGGCGGACTCGACCGGCAGTGCCAGGCTGGGCAGTGCGCTGTCCGGAATCAGCTCCACGGCCAACAGACCGGGCACCAGGGTGTGTGGTTCAGACATGGACGTGGTCTCGCCGATGGTGGCATCGAACCCGGCAGCATAGCCGCTTGCCGCGTTGCCCCGCACAGAATCATAGGTTGTGCTGAGCGCAGCGGTTTTTAACGGCGGAGCCGGTCAGCGCAACGGCGCGGAGCCTTGTCCTGCATGCTCGCCACGATCCGGCGGCATCGGCTCCACCGCTGCGCGGTTTGAGCCGACCTACGGCTACGGTTGTGGGGAGGGCGACCCACCGGGTCGCCCCTACAGCTAGGGGCTAGGAGCGCGGCGCCGCAAACGCCGCAGCCAGGCGCTGACCGCGCCCACCCGCTGCATCGCCGGGTGTTCGATAAAGCGAAAACTGAGGCTGCAGATCATTACCAACAGCGGCGTCAGCAGCAGAATCAGCGCCCAATGGCCGAGCGGCGACAGCGCCTCGGGCGCGAACAGCAGGCCACTGGTGCGGAACGCCACGAACAACACGATGCCGTGCAGCAGGTACAGGCTGTAGGCCATTTCGCCCAGGCGGCGCGCCGCCGGACTGACCAGCAGCCCGAACACACTGTTGCCGCCGGCGATCAGGGCAAAGGCCAAGGCCAACAGGATGATCGGCGCGGGCGCGTAGGCACTGGGAAACGCCGCGACGGTAAGGCCGAGCGCGGCCAGCACCAATACGGTCGCTGCCGGTCGGGCGGCAAAAGCATTGAAGGCCGGCCGGCGCACCAGCAGGGCCGCGGTCATGCCACCCAGAAAGGCCGGGGCGACCAGCACGGTCAGCGGCTGCCACCAGGCGAACAGCGCGGTCGCGAGCGCGATCGCCAGCGCGCGCAGCGGCGGCTTGAGTCCGATTGCCAGGCCGAGCAGGGGCAGCACCAAATAAAAAAACCATTCGTAGGGCAGCGACCAGGTCACCCCGGCGGTGAGCGTCGCAGTTTGCGCCAGGCCGTTCAGATCGGGCTGACCGAACACCGTGAAGCCGAGCCAGATCGCCATGTCGCGCAGCAGTTCCAACGGCGCTTGGTGCAGCGCCCATCCGGTCTGCATCAGCACCAGGACGAACAGCAGGCCCATGGCGAACAGATACAGGGGCGTCAGCCTGAGCAGGCGCGACACGTACAGCCTAAGCCAGTCGATGCCGCGCCTGCGGGCATCGAGCAGGCGCGCAAAGAACAGAAATCCGGTGATCATGAAGAACAGGGTCACGCTGCTCTGGCCAAGGTGGGTGTAAAGATGCGATGGCGGCAGATCCCAACGGTCGCTGCGCAGGAAGTAGTACCAGACGCTGGCATGGCTCAGAAACACGCCGAAAGCGAGATAGCCGCGCAGCCCGTCGATGCTGGCATAACGCTGGTGGACTTCCGGGGCGCCGAAGCGCCGTGCCAGCCATCCGGCAGTAGCCAGCGCCAGGGCCATGGCCGCCAGCGCAAACAGGGGGTGGACCGGATTCACAGGATGGGGTAGTCGTGGCGGTGAGTCGCCGGGATTGTAGGTGACCGGAAGCGGGGAACGGAGAATGGGGATCGATGTGGGAGCGACGGGCACGTCGCGACTTGGCTGTCGAAGTGACAGTCGCGACGTGCCCGTCGCTCCCACAAGAGCCTTCGCTCCCACAAGAGCCTTCGCTCCCACAGAAGCCTTCGCTCCCACAGAAGCAGTCGCTCCCACAAAAATCGCCTGGACCTGCCGCACCCCACTTCCACCACCCAAAAGCGTTTGTTGCAGCGAACAGGCAGCGATCCCCGGGGAACGCGCCTGGATATGGACATCAGCGGGCCAAGCCTGCACACTAGCCGCCCTTTTCGCGCGGAATCGCTGTGCCTCGCATCCTGCTGCTCAACGGCCCCAACCTCGATCTGCTCGGCCGGCGCGAGCCCGGCACCTATGGGCAGACCACGCTGGCCGAGATCGTGGCCGCGGCCGAAGCCCAGGTGCAGGGCGCCGGGCTCATGTTTTCGCACTTGCAGAGCAACAGCGAACTGGCCTTGATCGAGCGCATCCATGCAGCTAAGTTCGACGAAACTGCCTTTATCGTGTTCAATCCTGCCGCGTTTACGCACAGTAGTGTCGCCCTGCGCGACGCCCTGGCGGCAATTGCGCTACCCTTCATCGAACTGCACTTGTCCAATGTTTACGCGCGCGAGCCGTTCCGGCACCATTCGCTGTTCTCGGACCGGGCCGAGGCGGTGATCTGCGGGCTCGGCGCCGAGGGCTACCGGGTCGCCTTGGCGGCGGCGATCCGGCGGCTGACACCATCTATCTGATACCAACCATCAACAACCGGGTGCGCGGCGCCTCGCCGCGAATCCCATCGGGGGCTGACCATGGACCTGCGCAAGATCAAGAAGCTGATCGATCTACTGGAAGAATCCAACCTTACCGAGCTCGAAATCAAGGAAGGCGAGGAGACCATCCGGCTGTCGCGGGCCTCGCGAACGGTCGCCCCGCCGCCAGCGCCGGCCCCGGCCCCGGTCACCCATGTCCATGTCGAGCAGCAGCGCAGCGCCGGCCATGCCCACCACCTCGGCCACGAAAGCGCAGCGCTGACGCGCGAACTGCCCGAGGGGCATGTGGTGAGGGCACCGATGGTCGGCACCTTCTACGCATCGCCCAGCCCGGACGCGCCGGCTTTCGTCAAGGTCGGCCAGCATGTCAAGGCCGGCGAGGTACTCGGCATCATCGAGGCGATGAAAATGTTCAACCAGATCGAGGCCGATGTCTCCGGCACGATCGCCGCGATCCTGATCGAAACCGGCGAGCCGGTCGAATTCGATGAACCGATGTTTGTGATTGCCTGATGAACACAATCCGAACCATTGCCATCCGCCAAACCCGCGAACACGGTCGGGCTTGTTCCGACTCCCGATTCCCGACTGCCGATTCCCGCCATGTTGGATAAAGTCGTCATAGCCAACCGCGGCGAGATCGCCCTGCGTGTGCTGCGCGCCTGCCACGCGCTCGGGATCAAGACGGTGGCGGTGCATTCCACCGTCGATCGCAACCTCAAGCACGTCGGTATGGCCGACGAGTCGGTGTGCATCGGACCGGCGCCGGCCAGCGAGAGCTACCTCAACATCCCGCGCATCATCGCCGCGGCCGAGGTCACCGATGCCCAGGCGATCCACCCCGGTTACGGATTCCTCAGCGAGAACGCGGATTTCGCCGAACGCGTGGAGACCTCCGGTTTCATCTTCATCGGGCCAAGCGCCGCGGTGATCCGGCTGATGGGCGACAAGGTCGAGGCGATCAAGGCGATGAAGGCGGCCGGCGTGCCCTGCGTGCCCGGTTCCGATGGCCCGGTCGGCGACGATGCTGGCGAGAACGCGCTGACCGCCAAGCGCATCGGCTATCCGGTGATCGTCAAGGCCGCCGGCGGCGGCGGCGGCCGCGGCATGCGCGTGGTGCATACCGAACCGGCGCTGGCCAATGCCATCCAGACCACCCGCGCCGAGGCGCGGGCGGCGTTCGGCAACGACATGCTGTACATGGAAAAGTTTCTCGAAAATCCGCGCCATATCGAGATCCAGGTGCTGGCCGATGGCCAGGGCAATGCGATCCATCTGGGCGAGCGCGATTGTTCGATGCAGCGCCGTCACCAGAAGGTGGTCGAGGAGGCACCGGCCCCGGGCATTACCCCGGAGCAGCGCGCCGAAATCGGCCGGGTCTGCGTAGAAGCCTGCCTGCGCATCGGCTATCGCGGCGCCGGCACTTTCGAATTCCTGTTTCAGGACGGCGCGTTCTATTTCATCGAAATGAACACCCGCATCCAGGTCGAACACCCGGTCACCGAACTGATTACCGGGATCGATCTGGTCCGCGAACAGTTGCTGATCGCGGCCGGCCACAAACTCTCGATAAGCCAGCAGGACATCGTCATTGCCGGGCATTCGATCGAATGCCGGATCAATGCCGAAGACCCGGACACATTCATGCCATCGCCCGGCCAGGTCACCCGCTTCCACGCGCCCGGCGGGCCGGGGGTGCGGGTCGATACGCATATCTACGACGGCTACCGGATCCCGCCGAACTACGATTCGATGATCGGCAAGCTGATCGTGCACGGCCGCGACCGCGCCCAGGCGATCGCGCGCATGCGCGTGGCCCTGGCCGAGATGGTGGTCGATGGCATCAAGACCAATATCCCACTGCAGGCGCGGATCATGGCCGACCGTGGCTTCCAGGCAGGCGGTGCGAATATTCATTACCTGGAGAAGCGCATCGCCGAGGAACGCGCCAAGGCGATCGGGTTGTAGCGCATGCCCTGGCAGGAATTGTCGTTGACCGTGCGTAGCGACGGTCTGGCCCGGGTCGAGGCGGCACTCGACGATGTGGGTGCGCTCTCGGTCACCTTGCTCGATGCAGCGGATCATCCGATCCTCGAACCCGCGGCCGGTGCGACCCCGGTGTGGCCCGAGGTGGTGGTCCATGCCCTGTTCGACGCGGACTGCGATCGCGCCGGCGTGGTCGATGCCCTGCAGGCGATGCTGGGCTGGCTCGGTCCGGAACAAGTCGCTTGGCGGGCGGTGGAAGACGCCGACTGGACCCGCGCCTGGATGGACCAATTCCAGCCGATGCAGTTTGGTCGGCGTACCTTCATCTATCCATGGAATATCGAGCCGCCAACCGACCCAGCCGCCGTTGTCGTGCGGCTCGATCCCGGGCTGGCGTTCGGCACCGGCACCCACGCCACCACCGCGTTGTGTCTGCAATGGCTCGATGGACTCGATCTCGACGGCCGCGTGCTGATCGATTTCGGCTGCGGTTCCGGCATTCTGGCGATCGCCGCGCTCAAGCTCGGCGCCGCGCGGGCGATCGGCATCGACAACGATCCGCAGGCGCTGATCGCCAGCGCGGACAATGCCGAGCGCAATGCGGTCGATGCCCATCTGCAACTGTTCGCACCAGAGCAGGCGCCAGCGATCGCGGCCGATGTGCTGGTCGCCAATATTCTGGCCGGTGCCTTGATCGCGCTTGAAGATCGGCTCGCGGCGCACTGCAAACCGGGCGCGTTGATCGCGCTGTCGGGCATCCTCGACGGCCAGCAAGACGAGGTGATCGCGGCGTTCGCCGATGATTTCCGCGATCTCGAAGTCGCCCGCCAGGACGGTTGGGTGCGGATCAGTGGTCGGCGTCGCGGCGCATGAGGGTGGGCCGATGCGGATCACCCTGATCGCCGCCATCGACCAGCACATGGCGATCGGTCGCGGCGGCCAACTGCCTTGGCGGCTGCCCGATGACCTGCAACGTTTCAAGGCGCTGACCCTGGGTAAGACCGTGCTGATGGGGCGCAAAACCGCCGAATCGCTGGGCCGGGCGCTGCCAGGTCGAACCAACCTGGTCTTGACCCGTCGATCGAGCGCGCCGTTTTCCGGGATGCAGGCGGTCGCCACCCTGGCCGAGGCCCAGGCGATGGCCGGCAGCGAGCTGGTGGTGATCGGCGGCGGCGAAATCTATGCCCTGACCCTGCCGCTCGCCACCCACCTGCAACTCACCCGGGTCGCGCATAGCGTTGAGGATGCCGATGCGTTCTTTCCGGCCTTCGCCGAATCCGAATGGCGGTTGCTCGCGCACACGCCACACCCGGCCGACGCCCGCCACCGCCATGCCTTCGAATTCCTCGATCTGCAAAGAAAAGCGACGTAGCCCTTGATCGCGTAGCCTGGATGGAGCGCAGCGGCTCTCAACAGCGCAGCTGGTCAATCCGGGGGCTTTTGATCGCGTAGCCCGGAACAAGCGCAGCGGCTCTCAAACGCGAAGTGGGTCATCCCGGAGATTTGATCTGTCGATTCACCATCCCCGGATGACCAGCTCCGCTGTTGCAAGCCCGCTGCGCTCCATCCGGGCTACACTCTCGACCGAAAGCTAGCCTTCCGCGCTCTTGCCCTTGGGATCGGCGCGCGCCGCGCAGGCCACGCTGATTACCCGCGGTTCCGGGCCGAGTTCGAGCGCGGTCAGCCGCCCGCCCCAGACCGCGCCGGTATCGATCGCATGCACGCCCATGCCCTGCATCAGGCCGAGCGCCGACCAATGGCCGCAGATGATCGGCAGTTCGCGCGGGCTGTGACCGGGCACTTCGAACCAGGGATAAAAACCGGCCTTCTGGGTGCCGGGCGGGCCCTTGTCGTCCAGATTGATACGCCCGGCCGGGTTGCAGTAGCGCATGCGGGTCAGCACATTGATGATGCAGCGCAGGCGCTCGTCTCCGCTCAGCGACTTGGACCAGACTGCCGGACGATCGCCGAACATCGACTTGAGCAGGCGCCGGTAGTCCTTGCCGCGCAGCCGGCGTTCGACCTCGTGGGCGCGAGCGGCAGCGACTTTCAGTGTCCACTTCGGCGCCAGACCGGCGTGGACCATGGCGAAGCCGAGTTCGCGATCGACATGAAACAAGTGCCGCGCGCGCAACCAGTCGAGCAGAGTCTCGCGATCCTCGGCAAACAGCACGCGCTTCAGATCGGTATTGGCGCGGGCCTGGTCGGCCTCGCTGCGGATCGACACGGCGAGCAGGCTCAGATCGTGATTGCCGAGCACCACCGTGCTCAACGCATCCAGCGAATGGACCAGACGCAGCGTCTCCAGCGACTGCCCGCCGCGGTTGACCAGATCGCCGCAGAACCACAGGCGATCGCTGGACGGATCGAAGCGCAGCTTGTCGAGCAGGGCGGCGAGCGCGTCGTAGCAACCCTGAACGTCGCCGATCGCGTAGGTGGCCATCAATGCAGAGTGCGCGGCACGGACAGCGTGAAGCGCGGAATCTCGGCGTCGAAGGCGGTGCCGTCGTCGGTCAGCATGTGGTAGCTGCCGTGCATGGTGCCGACCGGCGCATCCAGTACCGCGCCCGAGGTGTACTCAAAGGCCTGGCCGGGTTCCAGATGCGGCTGTTCGCCGACCACGCCATCGCCACGCACCTCTTCGATCTTGCCGCTGCCGTGGGTGATTACCCAATGCCGACTGATCAACTGCGCCGGGATCGCGCCCTGATTGCGGATGGTAATGGTGTAGGAAAACGCGTAGCGACCGTCCTGCGGCGCGGAATGCTCCTGCAGGAACTGACTGACTACGCTGACCTGGATAGTGGGGGTATGGTTCATGCCGCCATTGTCGGTCAGCCGCGCACGCCGGGCAATGGGGTTCAGAAGACAGATGACAGAAGACGGAGGACAGACGACGGCGCGTAGCCCGGGCTACGCGCGACTCGCTACCATCGGCGACCGCCCACCTGGTTTGATTTCGACTGCCATGCACACTCTGGATGACTGGCTGCAGCACTGGCTATCGCTTGCCGATCGCGAAATCGTGATGGGTCTCGACCGGGTCGGCGCGGTCTGGTGCGCGCTTGGTGCGCCGGCACCGGCCGCCCAGGCGATCAGCGTCGCCGGCACCAATGGCAAGGGCTCGACCGTGGCCTTCATCGACGCCATGCTGCGCGCCGGCGGTTATCGGGTCGGGCGCTACACCTCGCCGCATCTGCGTCGCTACCAGGAGCGCGTGGCGATCGACGGGGTCGCGGTCGATGCCGATACCCTGGTCGCCGCCTTTGCCCGCATCGAAGCGGCGCGCGGGACGATCCCGCTCACTTATTTCGAGGCCGGCACCCTGGCCGCCTTGCTGATCTTTGCCGATGCCGGGCTCGATGTGGCGGTGCTCGAAGTCGGCCTGGGCGGACGCCTGGACGCGGTCAACCTGATCGACGCCGATGTCGCGCTGATCACCACCATCGATCTGGACCACCAGGCACTGCTCGGCGACAGCCGCGAGGCAATCGCCGTCGAGAAGGCCGGCATCCTGCGCCGCGAACGGGTCGCGGTGATCGGCGAGCGCGACCCACCGGCAAGTCTGCTCGCGGCGGTGGCAGCCGTTGGCGCCCACGCCCGCTACGCCGGACGGGATTTCGACTGGCGTGCGCTCGGCGCGGACGCGGGTGCCGAGTGGGAATACCGTGGTCCAGGCGGCGCCTTGCGCCTGCCGGCGCCGGCCATGGCCGCAGCCGTGCAACGCGGCAACGCCGCCTGCGCGGTCAGCGCCGTGCATGCGTTGGCGCCGTTGTTGCATGTGCCTGATCGGGCCCTGGCCGAAGCCGTCGCCAGTACCGTGGTGCCGGGCCGTTTGCAGCGGGTGGCGAGCGTCCCGGAGATCGTGCTCGACGTCGGCCACAACCCGCAGGCGGCGCGAGCATTGTCGGCCTGGCTGACAGAGGACGGCAAACCCACCGACGCCGTGTTCGGCGTGCTCGCCGACAAGGATGTCGAGGCGATCGTGGCGGCACTGCGCGGCCAGATTCAGGTCTGGTACCTGTGCAGCCTCGACGCGCTGACCCCGCGTGGACTCGGCGTCGCGGCGCTGGCCGAGCGCCTGCGCGCGTTCGACCCGGGGCTGCGGATCGAATGCGCAGCGACACCGGCGGCGGCCTTGGCGGCGGCACTGGCGGCAGCGCGACGGCAGGGCGCGGCTGAACGGCGCATCCTCGGTTTCGGCTCTTTTTATCTGGTCGCGGCCCTGCAAGACGCCATACCCGTATAATCGCCGCTCGGCCCCGCGGGCTGGCCGGGATTCGCCCTTCCGGACAGACCTTGGGCGACCGGATTCCCAGCACACCGCGTTGGCCGCGGTCGCTTGGGCCACTGTCCCGATGATGCAAACCGGAAACCCCATGGATCCCGCCCTGAAAAACCGCCTGATTGGCGCCAGCGTGTTGATCGTGCTTGCGATCATCTTTCTGCCGATGTTGTTCGACGGCAAGAGCGGTGCCGAATCCGATCTGACCCGGATCGATATCGCCGATGCGCCGGCGCGCGATTTCGAGACCCGGGTGGTGCCGCTCGATCTGCCGTCCGCACCGGGCGGTGTGGCCGCGGCGGCGGGTGTCGATGAAATCGCCGACGTGAATGCCGATGTCAACCAGCCTGTCGTGGCAGCCGCCAACACCGACCCGATCACCGCGCTGCCGACCGAGGCGGCGCCGATCGAAACGCTGGCAACGGTTACCGCATCCAGCAGCAAGCCCGCCGATGCCATGCCCGAAACGATGCAGCCGGCGGCGGCAAGTGCAAGCGCAACCAGGCCGGTCGCGCCGGCCGCAGGCGCGGCCGACAACCCTAAACCAGATGCAGTCGCAGCGGCCGAGCCGACGACCAGCCGCGCCGGTCGCTTCGTGGTCAATCTGGGCAGCTATGCCAATGCCGATAATGCCCGCGAGCTTGGCGCCCTGCTCGGCAAGTCCGGGCTGCATCCGGGCTCGGAAGTCCTGGAGCGTAATGGCGCGCGGGTCACCCGCCTGCGGCTCGGGCCGTATGCCACGCGTGGCCAGGCCGAGAGCGTGCGACTCAAGGTACGCGCCGTGCGCGCCGACGTACCGGCCAGCATCAGCGAAATCGACGACAGTCCGGCGGGTGATGTCGGATCGGGCAAGCCGCCACGCGCAATCAGTGGCGCGTATGCGGTGCAAGTCGCGGTGCTGAGCGACGCGGGCCGGGCCAACCAACAGCGCGATCAGTTACGTGGTGCCGGGTTTGCCGCCTTCGTGGAAAAACTCAACACCGCGAACGGCGCGGTATTCCGCGTGCGGGTCGGGCCGGAGGCGAGCCGCGATAACGCGCTCAAGTTGAAATCCGGCATCAAGCAGCGCTTCGGGCTGGAAGCGATCGTGGTCGATTATCCGTAGCCATGCTCACCCGCCCGGCCGACCCCGCAGCGCCACCCGCGCCCCGCCGATGAACATCGCCGATATCGCCATCCTGATGATCTTCGCTCTGTCCATGCTGATCGGCCTGGTGCGCGGGCTGATGGTCGAAGTGCTGTCGATCGTGATCTGGGTACTGGCCTCGGTATTGGCCTACCTGCTCGGGCCGGCGCTGGCCGGTTGGTTCGGCAGCCAGGTCGAACTCAATTCCCTGCGCATTTTTCTCGGCTATGGAACGGTTTTCGTGGCGGTGCTGATCGTCGGCGCGGTGGTGGTGTTCCTGATGAAGAAACTGATCGAAGGCACCGGACTCACCGGCACCGACCGCATGCTCGGCATGCTGTTCGGCGCCGTGCGCGGCGGCGTACTGGTGGTGATCCTGATCCTGGTGGTTGGCCTCACCCCGATCCCGAACGACGCCTGGTGGCAGCAGTCGCGTGCCGTCGCGCTGTTCCAGCCGCTGGCCGAACAGGCCCGCGCCTGGTTGCCGTCGAACGTGTCGGACAAAGTGAAGATGGTGCTGCCGGTCAGCGACTGAAGACAGAAGACAGAGGACAGAAGACAGAAGACAGAGGACCGCAACAGCCGTCGCCCCGGCGAACGCCGGGGCCCAGTGGCGGGTTCAGAGGACAGAGGACAGAAGACAGAGGACAGAAATTGCCGTCGCCCCGGCGAACGCCGGGGCCCAGTGGCGGGTCGTACCGCAGTGTCGGGCACTGGGTCCCGGCGTGCGCCGGGACGACGATCCACCTAAAACCTAAAACCTAAAACCTAAAACCTAAAAGGTATGTAAGCATGTGCGGCATCATCGGTATCGTTGGACTGAGCGAGGTGGCCGCGGCCCTGTATGACGGGCTGACGGTGCTGCAGCACCGCGGCCAGGATGCCGCCGGCATCGCCACCATCGACGGCGACCGGCTGCGTCTGCACAAGGCCAACGGGCTGGTCAAGGATGTGTTCCAGAGCGAGCACATGGCCAGGCTCAAGGGCCGCATCGGCATCGCCCACTGCCGCTATCCGACCGCCGGGTCCGAAGGCGCCGACGAGGCGCAGCCGTTCTACGTGAACTCGCCGTTCGGTATCGCGCTCGGCCACAACGGTAATCTGGTCAACACCGCGGAACTGCGCCGCGAGTTGTTTCAGACCGACCGTCGCCACATCAACACTGGCTCGGATTCCGAGGTGCTGCTCAATATCTTCGCCCACGAATTGCAGGCGGCCGGCGCCCTGCGCCCGGGCTCGGTCGATGTGTTCCGCGCGATCGCGGCGGTGCATCAGCGCTGCCAGGGCGGCTATGCCGTGGTCAGCCTGGTGCTCGGTCTTGGCGTGGTCGCCTTCCGCGATGTCCACGGTATCCGCCCGCTGGTACTCGGCCGTCGCGACGGCGCCGAAGGCACCGAATGGGCGGTGGCCTCGGAAAGCGTCGCCCTCGATCTGCTTGGCTTCCGGCTGGAGCGCGACGTGCGCCCAGGCGAGGCGGTGATCCTGACCGAAGACGGCCGCCTGCTCGCCGAACAATGCGCCGCACCCGAGCGGCACACGCCGTGCATCTTCGAGTACGTCTACCTGGCGCGGCCGGATTCGATGATCGAAGACGTCTCGGTGTACAAGGCCCGACTGCGCATGGGCGAGCGCCTGGCGCAGAAAATCCGCAGGATCAAACCCGGCCACGACATCGAAGCGGTGATCCCGATCCCGGACACCTCACGCACCGCGGCGCTGGCGCTGGCCCAGGCGCTGGACGTGAAATACCGCGAAGGCTTCGTCAAGAACCGCTATGTCGGCCGCACCTTCATCATGCCCGGGCAGAGCGAGCGGGTGAAATCGGTGCGGCGCAAATTGAACGCGATCGAACTCGAATTCCGCAACAAAGTCGTGCTGCTGGTCGACGATTCGATCGTGCGTGGCACCACCTCGAAGCAGATCATCCAGATGGCCCGCGAAGCCGGCGCGCGCAAGGTGTATTTCGCCTCGGCGGCGCCGCCGGTGCGCTTCCCCAATGTCTATGGCATCGATATGCCAGCCCCGGCGGAGTTGGTCGCGCACGGCCGCAGCGAAACGGAAATCGAGGCGCTGCTCGGCGCCGACTGGCTGATCTATCAGGACCTGGACGACCTGATCGCCGCGGTCGCCGAAGGCAACGAGGCACTGACCGCTTTCGATAGCAGTTGCTTCAACGGCGAATACGTGACCGAGCTACCCGCCGGCTATCTGGAATCGATCGCCGACCTGCGCGCCGATCAGGCGCGTGCCGACCGACGCCAGCGGATCGACGCCTGAACGCCACGGTCAGCATGGATACCTTGTCGGCGCGCAGCCTGGCTGCGCTGATGTGTGCCGATCCCGCGACCAAGATCGCCGCGACCCGCCGCCTGCATGCCGACCGGCAAGCCGGCGCGCTGGCATCGGAACAACCCGCGGCCGCAGCCGCGCCGCCGATCCCGGTGCCCGGCCGTCCCGAGCGCCCGCTGCTGGTCGCGCCGCGCGAACTGAAAAGTCGTGGACTGGGCAGCGCGATCGGCCGCGCCAGCCTGCTGCACGCGGTCGCGCATATCGAATTCAACGCGATCAACCTGGCCCTGGACGCGGTCTATCGCTTCCCAGGCATGCCGGAAGCGTTCTACGCCGACTGGCTGCAGGTCGCCGTCGACGAAGCCCGCCATTTCGACATGCTGGCCACCCGACTGCGCGCCATCGGCCACCACTACGGCGAATTCCCGGCACACAACGGGCTGTGGGCGGCGGCGTGCAGCACCGCGCATTCCTGCCTGGCGCGCATGGCCCTGGTGCCGCGGGTACTCGAAGCCCGCGGCCTGGATGTCAGCCCAGGCATGATCGAACGCCTGCGCCGCGCCGGCGACCACGACAGCGCCGCCCTGATCGAAATAATCCTGCACGAAGAAATCGCCCACGTCGCCGCCGGCACCCGCTGGTTCAACTACTGCTGCCAACAACAACAGCTCGACCCGGATACAACCTTCCTCGCCCTGGTCCGCGAACACGCCGCCGGCATCCTCCGCCCCCCGTTCAACCACAGCGCCCGCCGCGCCGCCGGCTTCAGCGAAGCCGAACAACTCGGCCTGCAACAACTGCTCGCCGAAGCCCCATCGCCCAAGCCACCGAAGTAGGATGGGCCCTTCGCCATGCTCAGGACAGGCAAAGCGCAGCGTGCCCATCGACCGCCCAACCTCCACACCTCAAGCGAATCGCGAACCAGGGTGCGCTGCCGCCCGCTCGCATCGAAAGCACGCCCTGCCTGGTGAGTGAAAGCAGTTCAGCCCCAACCCGATCCTTATCGGGCGCAGTGAGGGTCGGCTGCGGGGTTTTATCCGCGATGCCGTGGCTTGCCAAGGAAAATTCGACATGTGGAAAATCGTGCGTGGTCTGTTGGGTCTGGGTCTTGCGTCTGCGCTTTGGGCAACGGCCAAGGCCGAACCCTGGTCGGTGCTGGCCGACCCCGACCCGCAGCCGGTGGCGACGTTCTCACCCACGGCGTTGTCCGAAATGCGTGCCGATGGTTATTGGGCATCGGGTTTCGCGCAGAATCCGGCGGATGGATCGACCTCGGCAGCGGTCGGTCGTTTCGATGCGAACGGCAACTTGCAGCGTTGGTCCTTCGATGGCGGATTCTCAAAAAAACTTCTGGCCGATGGTGGCTTCGTCTACGCCAGCGTGCGCGAGACCGAAGGGCCGTCGACTGAATTTCCCCGAACGTTCTGCATGGTGGTTCGGGTAAGCGCGGACGGTCGGACGCAGTGGCAGACGGTGCTCGACGGAAGATTTTGCCACGCAGTCGAAATCGACGCGGCTGGCGAGATATGGGTCGGCGTCAGCGACAACGTGATCCCCGATCAGTCCAACTTCCTCAACATGGATAACATCACCGTCGCGCAGGTGGTGCGCCTGCACGATGACGGCCGTATCGCGGCGCGTATCGCGCTTGATGTCCCGTCACAGCGCGTGGTCGAGATGCGCGCCGACCCGGCTGGTGCGGGCGTGTTTTTGGCCGTCCACCACGCCGAGCCCGGCAAGCCGCAGGCGGTGCGAATCGGCGTTCGGCGATTGCGTGCGGACGGCAGTGTCGATTGGCAGTGGCAATCGGGCAAGTTGGCGGCGGCGAGCGGCAATCATGCGTTGGCGAGCGGCATCACCCAATTCCGGGTATCGGCGAGCGCCGGCATCTTCGCCATCAGTAGCCGGTTTTCGTCGGACCCATCCATCGGCAACGCCAAGGACTGGCTGGCGGTGGGCTTGAGCCTGGCCGGCGTGCCGCGCTTCGACAAGACCATCAGCTTCGACAATGCCGTGTACGTTGCTGGGGTCAGCGCGCCGGACGCGGCCGGCCTGTGGCTGGTGGTGGCATGGGGTAACCGCAGCGACGGGGCGCAGGGCGGCAAGGTCGCCGTGGCACGGCTGTCTGGCGCCGGCAAGCTGGGTTCCAGCCACCGGATCGATAACGCCCAGGACTGCATCTGCCAGTTGGCCCTGCGTCGGGACGGCGGCCTGTGGTTATCGGTCTTCGACCGAACCGCCATCCTCGTCGGTGTCGATGCCAAGGGCCGCGAGCACGCGCGGCTGGATGGCATCAGTCAAGGTCCGTTCGACCTGTTGTCCGACGACCGCGCCCTGGTCATCACCGGCGGCTCGCGATCGCAACCGATGCGGGCGGTGCGGGTCGGATTCGACCAGCCGAACGAGCCCTGGCCGCAGTTGACGCTGCCGGTGCGTCGGCGGTTGGTTTCGGTTGAAGCAGTAGCCAGCGACGGCGGGGTCGCGCAATGGGAAGAGCTGCCTTCGCCGGATGGCAACGCGATCACCTCGGCGTTGACCTTTCGCAGCAGCGATACCGCCCCTGTCGCGTGGCGGATCGCGTTTCCGTTTTACGGCGACATCCGCCTGAGCGTTTCGCGCAGCATGCTGTGCCTGTCTGGCATGTTGCGTGATAGCAACATCCGGGATTTTGTTCTGCAGTGTCGCCGCCGAGCTGATGGCAGCGTGCTCTGGCAAGATGTCCGACCACTGCAACCGGGCGAGTTCATAAACCGGTTCCTGGACGTCACCGCGCTGGACGATGGCGGTGCGGTGGCGATCCGTGGCGTGCTCGGCAGCGTGCAGCATTGGCTGATTGGCGATGATGGCCAGGTTCTGTCCGAACAAACGCTCCCCTTGCTTGGTTCCTCCCAGCAGGAACTGGAAATCACGCGTGCGAACATCAACACCCATGGCGATACCCTGCTCGCCAGTTTTGATAGTACAAAACGTGACGGCATCCTGCTGCGCCTGGATCGTGATGGCCAGGAACGCTTCCGGACGGCGTTCGAAGGTGTTTTCTTGACCTATGGCGATATCACTCAGGATCGACTCGCTTTTGCGGACGATGCTGGCGCGATCATGTACGGCAGCGTGATCACACGCTATTCGGCGAATGGTGAGAAGCTTTGGGAACTGGTGCCCGATCGACCGATCGTCGATCTGGTCGTGGATGGCGATACGATCGTGTACAGCATGCGTTCGGACGATCAATTTACCTTCGCGTTGGTACCGGGCAACTGGGAGCTGGTGGCCGTGGACAGCGCCAGCGGTGGCGAGCGCTGGCGCTTGCCGCTCGACGCTTCGTTCCGCCAGTCGGCCAGCATCGCAGCGTTGGCTGGGCGGCGCCTGGCGGTTTTGCAGACCGAGACCAGCCATCTGCGTTACCGCGAGTTGGATGTCGCCACCGGCACGCCGCTGCGCGAGCAGACCGATGTCTGCGGCGGTGAATCGTGCGGTTGCGAAACCAATGCCTGCCGCCCGCGACCCCTTCGGCCGGGCGCGATTGCCCGGCCGACGCTGTCGCTGCAACCGGCCGCTTTAGGCCTGCGCGCCCGGCTCGATACGTTTCAGCTCGGGGCCGGCTGGGGATCGAGCGTTCTGGAACTGGCCGATGCCGGTCAGGATCCGGCCACGGTGCGCGCCGATCAAGCGGGCATCAACGGCGCCTGGTTTGCGCCCTGGGCCAACGGCCAGGGGCTGGTGTTCGACTGGATCGCGGACGCTCGCATCCTGTTCGCCCCGTGGTTCACCTTTGCTCCGGAAGGCGGCAACGACCCGAGCGGGCTGCGCTGGTACACCCTGCAAGGCGAATTGGCCGATCCCAGTACGGGCGCGACGCTCGGCATCTTCAGCAATGAAAGCGGTCGCTTCGGCGTCGGCATCAGCGCGCCGCGGCAGGTGGGTTCGGCCGAGCTCAGCTTCGAGAGTTGCGAGCGCGCGCAATTTCGCTACCAATTCGACCCCGACGAAAACCACGGCTTGCGTGGCCTGGTCACCCTGTCGCGGCTGACGCCGGGCCTCGCCTGCAGCGACGCGCCCGGCGCGCCCGGCGCGGCCGTGCCGGCCCCGCCCGCCACCGTACCGAACGCCCTCGACGCCAGTTTGGACGGCGCCTGGTTCGATCCGGCCAGCAGCGGCCAGGGCCTGACCTTCACCACCATCCCGGCCTCGAACCCGGCCGAAGGCATCCTGTTTGCCGCCTGGTTCACCTACGACACCGAAGCCGCCCCGGACGACCCGCGCCAGCAACACTGGTTCACCCTGCAGGGCCCGCTCGGCAGCAGCGACCAGACCACCTTGGCCATCGTCCGCACCACCGGTGGCGCCCTGTTGACCCAGCCAACCAACAACAACCAACAGGTCGGCACCGCGACCGTCACCCGGCTCGGCTGCGATCGCCTGCGTCTGGATTACCAGTTTGATGACAACGATCGGGCCGGACCGTACCGGCGTATCAGCGACTTCCGCGAATTGCAGCGCATCGGCGGTTGCGCCCACTGATCGCGGCCGGCGCGGCGGCAACGGACACATTGCCAGTAGCCAAGCCAGATCGCCCACCCCGGCAGCGCCGAGCACCAGCTCGGCAACGCCGTCCACCGCCATCGCAACAGCGAAGCGCACCACCGCACCACCGCATCACCACCGACCCGACCATCACAGGCAATCGCAGCTCGATCGCCCGGACGCTTCCGCCGACCCAGCCACGGAAAGCGCGGTTCCGCAATCCATCGCTCCCCCCACACCCGGCACCCGACCCACAGCAACCCTCGAAAATCATGGCTGTCCCGGCTTGCGCCTGATCGAGCAGGCGCGGCGGGTTCGCGCTCGCGGCATGCTGACCATGGCGCGCATTGTTACCACCGATGCCGAGATCGGAATGCGTGTCAGTGAAACAACGCCAGCACACTTGCCAGTCGAATTCGAGGCGACTAATCTGCCTGTGAAGGTACTGCGGTACGATGGTTTCATGCGCCTGCTTCCCGCCGAAAGACATTGCAAGGATAGGCTGCAAGGATCGGCGGCAACATCGGCGTAACACCATGATTCGTTTAGGAGTTTTCCTACAAGCAACGATCCTGGCGCTGTGATAGGCTGCGGGAACACATGGCGATTCGTCGCCGACTGGGTGGTTGGCAGCACAAACAACTAAACTCGCACTTGCCGAAACGCGGAAATCGCGTCTCTCAGAGGTGGCCTCCTGAGACTGATGATGGCGGGCTATACACATGCGGTATTTGGCCCCGCGGGTTTCCTGCTAGGGTTTGTAGTTACCGAGGTGATCGCTCTTCTATCTGAAATCACAAAGGAGGATATGCACATGGTCCAAAAGGCAGCCGTATCAAGTGGGAAGCAGCTATGGTCATGCGTCAAAAGTTCTACCAAGCGCCTCATCGCGTTTTGGGAGGCTCACCTTCCTTACAGGCAAAGCCTGCTGATGAGCTTGTGCAACTCAAGCGAAAAGGCCCTGAGATTGCTGCCTAACAATTCGTTCAAGGCGGACGCCTCCGGCGCCGCTTAACTCAAACGTTAGGCCACTATGGAGGCCATGTGATCACCATAAAGACAGGAAGATTCGACGTCCTAGAAACCAAGACGCTACTTATTCCTGGCCTGGGCGAAACCAAGATTACGATCAATCATGGCATTGAAGAAATTTCGTTCATCTTTGATTTTCGTATCGATGATAAATCGGAGCAGCAGCTCAACTATGAGTTGGTAGATGATCAACAGCTCCGCATAGTACTTATAAATTGGGGTGGCCCTTTCCCCACAACTCCTATTGAGCCGGTTCCAGTAGGAACAATTGGCAACAGAGAACTCTTTATTCTTTTTTCAGCTGCTAAGGCGGGAGACAAGGCGGAGATTCGCCAGCTAACCTTTACGGCCCTCCTGGGGGAGGTCGCAAATGGCTAAGTTGGTCGTACGTACGAGCGTTTCGGCTCCTACTGAAATCAACATCCCGTTGATCCGTGCGGATCATGCACACACCTCCCATGTATTCAGAACCTGCTTCGAAGTCTCTCTCTCTATCTTTTCAACTCTCCTAGGCTACGTGTTGGGCCTCTCAAGTACCATTCGCATCCATTGGGTGTTTCTCGGCGTATTTGCGCTTGCCACACTCGCATTTCTCGCTCTCTCTTACAGAGCTAGCAGCACTGCAAAAGTGGCCTAACTATTCATTCAATCCGACGCCTTTGGCGCGGCTTAGCTCAAGACGTTAGCTGTCAATGAGAGGTTCTCAGCACATGGATAAACAGCAGGCACTAGATCAGCTGGACAAGTTCAAACATCGTCTGGTCGCTGATGTGGCAGGTGCGTACGCGCAGCGTGGCTCTGACTTTGGGCGAGAGCGCTTTGCTGCTTGGCGACGCCAGATCGATAAGTTCCTAGACGAGAATCTTCCCGGCGCACGCGCAATGCTGGACAAAAAATTGGACCACGGCGTCTTCTTTCGTGGCAGATCAGAGGGCGACTATGATGTATTCATGCGCGAGGATGGAGGGCCATCTTTGGCATTAATCGACTCTCTTTGTTTAGACATCAAGAATGACGAGTACGATTTTTCACGAGAAGTACCCCATCAGAACGCTGCTGAAACAAAAAAAGCAAGGAAATCTGCCCCAGAGAATTCAACTCGAGTATTCATTGTCCACGGTCATGATGAAACTTTAAAGACAAAGGCGGCGCGGTTTGTTGAAAAGTTAGGGTTAAAAGCGGTAATTCTTCATGAGCAGGCCAATCAGGGCCATACAATTATTGAGAAAATTGAGGCGCACACAGATGTAGGGTTCGCAATCGTTCTATACACACCAGATGATGCTGGTAGCACCCAGGCAGAAGCCAAAGCTGGAACACTGAAGCCAAGAGCAAGGCAAAACGTCGTTTTTGAACACGGCTACCTCATCGCCAAACTTTCACGGGCAAGAGTAGTTCCTCTGGTGGCAGCAAAATTAGAACTTCCAAGCGACATTAGCGGTGTCGTTTACGTGGACGACACGAACTGGCAAATAGATATTGCAAAGGAAATGAAAGCCGCTGGCTACAGTATTGACTTCAATAAGCTAGTTGACAGCTAACAAGTCATTCAAGCCGACGCCGCTTCGCGGCGCGGCTTAATTCAGGCGTTAGGCAACAAGGTTAAATCTCATGATCGACTTCTCAGCCGCAACGGCCCAGGAACTTGGCAAGCACAAGCAACACTTCCCATCTGGGAGTGACATAACAAAGCTCGCAAAGCTCGGGACACCCTCTTTTCAGCAGGCGCCCGAACCGACACGGTTGGAAGCCCAGCCCCCCCCACTCTTCCTATGCCCACAGGATGGGACGAATGGCCAGGTCAACGCAGTCCGCTGGTCGGCACGATCTGGTTGATGCGCTGATGGTCTGAACCGTTCGCCGGTTTGTCCTTTCCGTCATCTGACGCCACCGCGCCAGGCAAAAAGTGGACCGCCGACTGCCGTCCCTCCAACTGCCGTCCTCCGTCGATCCAAGGGCCGCGCTATGATTTTGGCTGCACGGCCGCTGCCTTGGGGATTCGTAGTTGTAGCGGCTTGGTTCGACCTTTCGCTCAAGCCGACGCCGCTTCACGGCACGGCCCACTTCAGGCGTTCGCCACCACCATGCAGGTCTCCGGCATCTGTCATTTCAATCTGCGAGCGCCGCGCGAGCTGCTCGATTCTCTGCGCGACTTCTACTGAGAGGTCGTTGGCCTTTCGGTCGGCGTTCGCCCGGCGTTCTCCAGCTTCGGCTACTCGGCAGCAAGGACGTCGTCGTCGATGGCGAGTGTCGTGCGCATGATCGGCTCCTGATGGCGCACACCGTACTTCAGGCATCGCGTCAACAAGCCAGGATTATGCAGCGATGTCGATGTACTCAACTACACTGGCAGGCGCCGGAATCGGCATTCCGTCTTCACGCAACCCGGCGATGTGAAAGGCGATGGCCTCCCGGATATCGCGCTCTACGTCAGCCACCGTCGCGCCGGTTGCTATGCAGCCCGGAAGGTCGGGGACATAGGCGGAATAATTGCCCGGGGCTTGCTCAATCACTACGGCAAAACGCATCGGGTCTACCTCTTCAGGCCAGCCTGCTTAAGGATGCTGTCGATTGTACCAGCGCCAAGGTCATCGCTGGGTTTTCCGGCAACCGTGACCCGGCCAGGCTTCGCAGGATGTTTGAACTGCCTATGGCTACCGCGAGTTGCCACCAAGACCCAGCCATCGTCCTTGAGGCGACGCAGAACTCCGCTGACTTTGGCGGTTGGCGGCACCCAGGAACCTCCCTATCGAAAACCTATCGTCCGGCATCGCCTGCGGGCGAAAGCCGGTAAAGGCCGCAGTCGCTGGTCGGAGGCACGCAGTTGTTGGACGAAGCCGTTACGCGGAGGAAGCCTACTGCGGCACCTGTTCGGTCAGGATGATACATCGCCGCCACGGTCGGTGGATCGCCAAAATCAGCGGCTGTGGTGATCGGTGGAACCCAGACGCGCTGGCGCTTGCTGCGCCAAGATACTGGCCCATGGAGTGCGTCGCTGCGCGCCGCTTGGTCTGAACCGATCGCCGGCTCGACCCGATTCCACCGTTCCGGCCAAAACGTGGTTGTCCAACTGCCGTCTGTTGTCCGACTGCCGTCCTCCGACTGCCGACTGCCGTCCCGCCAACTGCCGTCCTCCATCGATCCAAGGGCCGCGGTATGATTTTGGCTGCACGGCCGCTGACTTGGGGTTTGGTATTTTTCGCGGCTGGTTCGATCTTCCGTCCAAGCCGACACCGCTTCACGGCACGGTCCACTTCAGGCGTTTGCCACCACCATGCAGGTCTCCGGCATCTGTCATTTCAATCTGCGCGCCCCGCGCGAGCTGCTCGATGCTTTGCGCGATTTCTACTGCGACATTGTTGGCCTTTCGGTTGGCGCTCGCCCGGCGTTCTCCAGCTTCGGCTACTGGCTCTACGCCGGCAGCAAGGATGTCCTTCATCTCACCGAGGCGCGGCCAGGCGAGCAGCGCTGCACGGGCCGTGCCGCAACTTTCGATCATGTTGCGTTCGCCTGCACCGATGCTGCCGCCTACCGGGTCAGGCTGCAGGCAGCCGGCATCGCCTTCACCACCGATACCGTTCCAGGCACGGGCCAACTGCAGATGTTCTTCACCGATCCCGCCGGCAATGGCGTCGAAATCAATTTCGCCGGGTCGGCTGACGCCTCCGTCAGAGCAACCGTGTAGGCGGGCGAGGCGCGTCGGGACGGGTCGGCTGCAACGGATGGCTGGCCGCCTGCCGCGCCAGCACGAAGCCCTCGCCGGATTCGGAATTCACTGGCAACAGCGCACGAGCCGCGAGCACTTGCGCGACAAGAATGTTTGGAATGGCGGCGCGGCCTTGCCGCCACGGCTTGGCAAGCGTGGGCGGGAGCCAGGTAACCTTTGGCGCAAGAGCGAGCTGATCGAGTTCAAGTGCAAGCGGTTGCTCGTCGGCGGAGAAGAACGCCGAAGCAACCTGCGCACTGTCGTCGGCAGCGTTGACGTGGACACAGTCATCACGACGGTCAGCGGCGCAGCGCGGTAGCACCCCGGTTGCGAGTGCAACCTGCCAATCGGAAAGCGATGTAATGCGAAAAATCGAAGACATGGGATGCGCGGCCTAATGTCTAATCGCAGCGGTGGGTTTGCCAGAGCATCGTACTGCAAGCGCGCCGGTCTTCTGGACCTGCCCTGGTGGCCCACACCGGCCGTCGTCGAGGAATTGCGAGATCAGCGTGCCGATCCTGGACTGTAGCTCGGTGGGGCCATGGTCGTTCATGTCGTTATGACGGGCGCCGGCGATTGCCGTGATACACGTGCCGGCATTCGCTTCCTGCGCTGTGGGTAGAACACCAGGGTCCGCCTCGAAGTCGCTGCCACGAATCGACAGGACTTTGATCGACCGGCTCCGGGGAAGCGGGTATCTGCGATGGTCGAGCGTGACCAGCGCCGTCGCAAGCGCAGGAGACCGATGTACGAAAAGGGCCGAAATGTCTCCCCCGTTCGAGTGGCCGACCAGCGTTAACCGAGACCAGTCAAAGCCAGTGTGTGTACGGGACAGGGCGTCACGCACGAAGTGAAGATTCTCGACGCCACGATGCCACGCCGGCATGCGACTGGCGAATAGGTCGCCGGACCTGCTTAGCGGGGCGTCGGTAGGCAGGTCGTGTTGAATGGCCACAACCAGGTAGCCAGATCGTGCCAGTGTGGCGGCGACAAACGAGTAGTCAGTGTGGCGCAGGCCATAGCCAGGGCTTAGCAAAGCGACCGGGCATGGCCTGTCACGGATGCAGTCGTGCGGACGCGCCGGGAAATAAACTGCGATCGGAATGTGCCGGTCACGGCTTGCATCCCATAGCTCGGCCGACTCGGTAAGTCTTGAACCGCCCGCAGCTGTGGTTGCGCAGGCCACCAAAGCGACCAGCACCAGCAGTGTCGCAAATCTCATCAGTGCTTTCATGGGGGCTGAGAGTTGAAGTTTTGTCGCTCAGGGCGACAACGCCAGCACCAGCCGCAGGCCTTCATCGACTTGTGACATGGCCTTGCCGGAGAGCGACCTGACTTTGGACGCGAGCAAAGCGCGATCCAAGGTGATGAGTTGCGAGACGTTGATTACCGAGGCTCTCGGCAACCCCGATTCGGACCTGGCCAAACGCACATTGCCCGGTGCCGCTGCCAAGGCCAGGTTGGACGTGACGACAGCCACGATGACGGTCCCTATGCGACTTTCATTGAATGCCTGCGATTGCACAACCAGCACCGGACGTCGGAAGCCTGGATCGGAGCCGGTAGCTGCAGGCAGCGACGCCCACCACAACTCACCACGCTTCATCTGCAACCGAACTCGTCAGGCTGCATCTGCGGGCGTGCGCAAGAACCCCACTGCAATGGCAAAGACCACGGTCAACAGCAGTACCTCGGCCAACCCGGCGCCAGCCACCAGCAGAAGCGTTCTCGCTTCCTCCTCCGCGACTATCGATAGTTTCGTCAGCTCCTCAATCCCAACCAAGATAAGAAACAGCAGAACGTATAGCAACACGGGGATGATCGAATAAAAGAAGAACAACCAAGCTGCCTTGAATCTGCGCATCACGCCGCTGCGCACTTGTCCGATCTGTCGCGCGAAGACGCCGACCGGCACCAGGATGATCGACCAGAATAGCAGCGACAGCAAATGCTCTCTCATCCGGCCTCCTGGGTACACCAAGTAGTGGCTTCGCAGCCCGACGCCTGAGCCAAGCCGCGAAGCGGCTGCGGCTTGAATGAACCGCTGGACGAAGCCGCTACGCGGACAAAGCCCCACTGCGGCGCCTGTGCGGCGAGGATGATACCTCTCCCCCACGGCCGATGGCTGGCCAAGGCAACAACGGATGGGGCGATCGGCGGAACCCGGCTGCGCTGGCGTTGGCTGTGCCCAGGTGCGGACCTTTGGAGTGCGGCGCTACGCGCCGCTTTGGATGCTCTACTGGCAGCGACTGACGCAAAGCATCCAAAGCGGCGCCGAGCGCCGCACGCCAAAATACCCGCCGGTGCCGATGGGCTCGAACACATCGGCACCGCGCTCGATGTGGGCCATTGCGGCGGTCTGGTCGCTGCATGTGCCATGCCCGACCAGGCCAGCTGTGGGCCTGTGTGAGTGCCCGCAGTGCCCCAATCAACGACCACACCACCAACCTACGGTCCGGATCGTGGCCGCGCACGATCCAAGCCTATTCGTCAGGCGGCTGAATCCAGTTGCCAGCCGGGAAAAGCAAGAACCGCCGGGTGGCAATGCAGCGCAGCGCCCAACACCTTGGCACGCTCTACGCCCAAATTGACCCGACCCGTTTCGATGCTGGAGATGGTTGTTTGTGGGATGCCGCAAAGCGCGGACAGTTCATTCTGGCTGAGCCCCTGCAGTTCGCGAATGATGCGAACGGACTCGCCAGGCGTAACGTCGACGCGCTTTTTGGCTGGAATTGGTTTGCTCATTTCAGCGCCTCCGATAGTCATGAGCTGTGACACGCGCTACTTGAACGACCATGACGCCAGCCTTGATCCGGAGGCTTGCGATGCTGCGATCAATGCGCTTGATTTGTCGAAGCGCTGATGAGCGCTGGACCCCCACATAGCGCGTCGCGTCGGTTTCCGGAAGACGCGCACCACTCTCGTCACCCATGCCGACCTCGCGTTGTCTTTAGCTGTTACCGTTGTGCATACCGAGTGGCCAACGCGCATAAATGTTTGCGTGTGCGCGCAAGACTCGGGGAACGTTGCGCCGCCCGAGTCGGGGACCACTGGGTACGAACCATCTCGCAAAGTCTGGCGTTATATCCCAGCCCCTGCGAGGCAATGGCGTTTCGTCGCACCACTAAATCTTCGCGTACTGCACGATGCGCCTTTTCCGCGATTCCCAACAATGTTCGTTTCGGGTCGCTCAGGCCATCGGGATTCTCGGGCAGGGAGCGGATACGCGTTCCCATCAGGGTGCGCAACCCCTCGTGATCGGCAATGATCCATGACTCGATTTCCCGCACTGCCACCCTGAACACCAGTCCTGCTGGCTGCGCAATATCTTGCAGCCAATTGGCAATCAGTGTCGGCGCACATTTGGATTGGTCGAGATCGGTGATAAGGAACACGGGTTCATGCGCTGCCATCCGACAGAAGTTTCCGATGCGGCTCCGCAGGTACCCCGATCCACCTCGTCGAAGGCATTGGTGCGCGTGCAACCCCACTTCAGCGGCGAGACAAAGCCCCACCTGCTCGCTGAGCTCATCTTCGGTTGCGAGCGTGATCCCACTCACTGCCACAGCCCCAGCTGCGCTGCCGCGCTGGGACGGGCCTTTGGAAGCACTACTTCGGCAACAGACAGCCCGCTCAGCAACGCGCTGCTTTCCCTTTCGTCAAGGACGCGCACAACAGTTCCCTCGGGCGCCGCCACCAGCAACAGGACGCCGCGTCCATCTATGCCCGGATTGCTCAGCAATGCCTCACTGTGCGTACTGATAAAAACCTGCCTCGAACGGCGTTTTTTATCGCGCTGAATTCGTTGCAGCAGAAGTGGGATTTGGCGAACGATTGCATCATTCAGCGACAACTCGGGCTCTTCGAGGAGCAACAGAGAGTCCCCTTCGAGGAGCACCCACAACAATCCAAGGAGGCGCAAAGTTCCGTCCGAGAAGTGTTCCTCGCGCTGCCAGCCTGCGTTGGGCCGATGGTGTGCGTAACGGGCCTCCAAGTGTGGCCTTCCGCTAACTTTATCCGGTGTGAATCGAAGTTCTACGAATTGCGGGACGGCCAGTTTCAAGGCTTGCCCGATCTTCTTCAAGCGCGACTCGCGCGCGCGATCCTGGGTCTTGGCAACACGCTCCAAGAAGCCTTGGCCGAACGGATCATCCTCGAGTAATTTTCCACCGAGCTGATCGGCGTACTTGAGTAACTGCGGGACTAGATGAAGATATGTTGCCTCGCCAAAAAATTCGGCAATTGCTCGAAACTTCGCGTTTGCCTGGATCTGCTCCAACGCGGTCTGTGTCAGCCGCATTGGATCCTTCTTGTCGGTCTTCGGGTTAGGCCGATCCAGCAGGAGCTTGCCACCGCGAAAGACTTGCTCAACGGAGATGAGAGTGCGCTGCGCGCCCTTTCCCTCAGGCTTGAATCCCAACACATATCGCCACGTCTCGGCCCCATCCTCAGCGCTGTCGGCAAGATCCACCTCGATCCGAACTTCGGGATCTTTGCGCGCATGCAGGCAACGTAGTTTTTGGATTCCACCTCGATCATGGATCGCTTTTTGCAATCCACCACCATGCGGCTTGCAAACATCGCGCAGGAATCGGAATACATCCAAAAAATTGGACTTGCCCGACGCATTTGCCCCAAGCAGGTACGTGCGCTCATGCAGCGGCACGTCCACGGCGCGAAAGTTGCGCCAGTTCTTGAGCTTGAGATGGGTCACTATCATGATAAACGTCTCCGAGCGAGTGCTGCTCGCTCGCTATGGGCTGCTTTAGGTGTCCAAAATTACCGCCAACCTGCAGACATTCATCCAGCACCGTAGCGCAACCGGAAGAACGGTTGCAATGCGACCCTGGCGGGCTGAACCAATCCATCCATATGGAGTTGGATCTGGGGATTGTAGGCCCGATCGCCTTGCGTGCGCGAGCCTGGCGGCGGCACAGGCCAGCGCAGATGCTGGGGTTCGCTGCGCTTACCGCCAGCCTACGTTTATCCGGACGGTCGCAGGCCGAACCGGGCGGTGGCGAGGTGTGACAGCACGTTATCGGTGGCGGGTTCGGGATTGACCGGCTCCGCTGTCGAGAGCCACTGCGATTCGTCCGGGCTACTTTTTGCACTACTTCCTAAGCTGATTTGCACGCCGTCAGTCCGCGAGTTCCGGCAGGTCGCGGAACAGTTCCAGGGCTTCGGGGTTGGCCAGGGCTTCGCTGTTCTGCACCGGTCGGCCGTGGACGACGTTGCGCACGGCGAGTTCGACAATTTTGCCGGAGCGGGTGCGCGGGATGTCGGCGACCTGGAGGATTTTTGCCGGTACGTGGCGCGGGGTGGTGTGTTCGCGGATGGCGCGGCGGATGCGGTCGCGGAGGGCATCGTCCAGGTGCAGGCCGTCGCGTAGGCGGACGAACAATACCACCCGCAAGTCCTGTTCGAAGTCCTGACCGATCGCGAGCGATTCCAGTACCTCGGGCACGCGTTCGACCTGGCGATAGATTTCGGCGGTGCCGATGCGCACGCCGCCGGGATTGAGGGTTGCGTCGGAGCGGCCGTGGATGATGATGCCGTCGTGTTCGGTCAGGGTGGCGAAGTCACCGTGGCACCAGACATTGGGGAAGTGTTCGAAGTAGGCAGCGTGGTATTTGCTCTGGTCCGGGTCGTTCCAGAAGCCGACCGGCATGCACGGGAACGGGGCGGTGCAGGCCAGCTCGCCGGGGCGGCCGCGCACCGGCTTGGCGTCTTCGTCGAGGATTTCGACCTTCATGCCGAGTCCGCGGGTTTGCAGTTCGCCGCGGTAGACCGGCAGGATCGGGCAGGCCAGGGCAAAGCAGGAGACGATGTCGGTGCCGCCGGAAATCGAGCCGAGCAGCAGGCGATCCTTGATCTCGCGATAGACGTAGTCGAATCCTTCCGGCGCCAGCGGCGATCCGGTCGACAGCAGGGTTTTCAGATTCAGCAGTTTGTGGGTATTGCCGGGACGGATGCCGGCCTTGTCGATCGCGGCGATGTACTTGGCGCTGGTGCCGAAGATGCTGATGCCGAAGCGGTCGGCCAGATCCCACAGCACATTGCCGTCGGGGTGGAACGGCGAGCCGTCGAACAGGCACACGCTGGCACCGGTGGCGAGGCCGGAGACCAGCCAGTTCCACATCATCCAGCCGCAGGTGGTGTAGTAGAACAGCTTGTCTTCGCGCTTGACATCGGCGTGCAGCACCAGTTCCTTGAGGTGCTGGATCAGGGTGCCGCCGGCGCCGTGGACGATGCACTTGGGGATGCCGGTGGTGCCGCTGGAATACAGGATATACAGCGGGTGCGCCCAGGGCAGGCGCGGGAAGGCGATGGTCGCCACGGGGTAGGGCGCGACCAGGTCGGGCAGCAGTACGGCACGGTCCAATCCGTCCAGCGCCGGCGCCGGGTCGATGTAGGGCACCACCACGATGCGTTCGACGCTGGGCAGGCGTGCGGCGATCTCGCGTAGTTTGTCCAGGCAATCGAAGGTCTTGCCGCCATACAGGTAGGCGTCGGCCGAGAACAGGATTTTCGGTTCGATCTGGCCGAAGCGGTCGACCACGCCATTGGCACCGAAATCCGGCGAGCAACTCGACCAGACCGCGCCCAGGCTGGTGGTGGCCAGCATCGCGACCACGGTCTCGGGTATGTTCGGCATAAAAGCGGCGACCCGGTCGCCGGCGACCACGCCGGCCGCGGCCAGCGCGGCCGACAATCGCGATACCTGGTCGTACAGCTCACGATAGGACAGCTCGCGGCTGCTGCCGGCCTCGTTGCAGAACATGAGCGCGCTGCGCTCGTCGCGAAAGCGCAGCAGGTTTTCGGCGAAGTTCAGCCGCACATTCGGGAACCAGCTCGCCCCCGGCATGCGCTCGGCATCGACCAGCACCGGCTCGCGTTCGCCGCTGGCGCGGATGCCGCAGAAATCCCAGACCGCGAGCCAGAACTTCTCTGGGTACTTGACCGAGAACTCGTACAGCGCCGGATAGCCGTTGACCTGGGCATCGACCTGGTCGTGGATATGCCGGATCAGTCGGCTAAGGTTGGCGCGCTCGACGCGCTCGGCGCTAGGTTGCCACAGCAATTCGCTCATCTCGGTCCCGGTCCGTTGGCAGACCCGCCAACGCTAACGCAAGTCGCGGCATCCGACCAGTCGGACCTTGGTCCATGGTTGGGCGGGAGTGGGGAGTGGGCAGCCGTTGTGGGAGCGACGGCACGTCGCGACTGTCGGTCGCAGTGACAGTTTTGTGGGAGCGACGGCACGTCGCGACTGTCGGTCGCAGTGACAGTCGCGACGTTCCGTCGCTCCCACAACAA
>JBFXKH010000026.1:0-29183 GCA_050173995.1 Lysobacterales bacterium
TGGTTGCATTGGCGTGAAGGTTCAGTTTCATGCAGAGTCCTTGGTCTTGAGAAGCGCTTCAAGAACGCCCCTGGCCAGCGCCAGAGTGTAACTTCTTGGAGCTATGCAATCATCAGGGACACTACAGTTGACCAGCCTCCTACTCAGGCGGCCATCCACAAGGGCTGAGGTCGCGCATGAATACATTCCGCAAATCGGGGCCGCCAAGAAGAAGGGTGAGCTCATCCCGGAGTTGGATGAGTTGTTGGACGACAACTTCCTGCGGTTTGACGGCACCGGCGATGTGCCGAGCCAGATCCACAGCTACCTCTCCACTAACCACAAGGACCTGCGCAGCCTCGACAAGAGCAACCCTGCGCTGGTGGCAAAGGCCAAGGACCGGTGGTACGTGCCCGACCCGAACAAGGCCCAGGACTTGGAGAAGAAGCGCGAGAAGACTCTGCTGAAGGAGTTCGAGACCTACAAGGCGTTCGCCGGTCGCAAGATCAAGGAGTCGCGCCTTGAGGTGCTGCGTACAGGCTTCCGTGCGGCATGGGCCAGCAAGGACTACGGAACGATTATCAGCGTCGCCAACAAGCTGCCCGAGGAGACGCTGCAGGAGGACGAGAAGCTGCTCACCTTGTATGACCTGGCGCTGACCCGTACCGAGGCAGGTGGCTGAGCGTGGCAGAAAGCGGCTTCAGCGTGGGTGACTGGTGCTGGTTCACCCGGCAAGCATCCCCGTGCCGGGTGATCGAGCGACAGGACGTGTGGGGCGAAAGCGCCTACCGCGTCTGGCTGCCAGCCAAGGACGCCGTGGTGCGCGCACGGGCGGTGGATATGACCTCGCTGGAAAGCGTCCGCCCGAGTGTGGAGCAGATCCTGCACACCACGGCAGCGGCCAAGCTGCTGGACGCACTGGAAGACAACCTGCTGCTGGCTCCGATCCAGTCCAGCGTGGTGCCGCTGCCGCACCAGCTCTACGCGCTGAACCGCGCGGTCAGCCGCGACCGCATTCGCTACCTGCTGGCTGATGAAGTGGGCCTCGGCAAGACCATCGAAGCTGGCTTGGTGCTGCGCGAGTTGAAATTGCGTGGCCGGGTGAAGCGCATCCTGGTGGTGGCGCCGAAGGGGCTGGTACGCCAGTGGCAGGCGGAAATGCGCCTGCACTTCGGCGAGAAGTTCCAGTTCATCGAGCCGTCCGAGCTGGCGGCCTTTCGCCACAAATTCGTCGGGAACGAATTTGGACAGCCGCAAGGCTGGTCCCGCAGGGACGACCTCCAGGGATGGAGGTCGCAATGGCGCAGTGGCGGCGCGGGCGAGGAGGAGAACCTGTGGCGCATGCACGACCAGGTGATCTGCTCACTGGATTCGGTGAAGCCCCTGGAAGGCCGTCGCGGCTGGAGCCTGGAGCAACTGAATACCTACAACCGCGAGCGCTTTGAGGACCTGATTTCGGCGTCGTGGGATCTGGTCATCATCGACGAGGCCCACCGCATGGGCGGCAGCACCGAGCAGGTGGCCCGCTACAAGCTGGGCGCGGCGCTGGCGGAAGCGTCGCCCTATCTCTTGCTGCTGTCGGCCACGCCGCACCAAGGCAAGACCGACCAGTTCATGCGCTTGATGCAGTTGCTGGACCGGGAAGCCTTTCCGGATGAGAGCAGTGTCAGCCGCGACCGGGTGCGTCCGTTCGTGATCCGGACTGAAAAGCGGCTGTCGATTAACGCCGAGGGCCAGCCGCTGTTCAAGCTCCGCGTCACCCGGCTGCAGGCGGTGGCCTGGCAGGCACGGCATGGCTCGCAGCAGCGCCTGTACGAGGCGGTGACCGATTACGTGCGCCACGGCTACAACCAGGCCATGGCGGCCAAGCAACGCCACATCGGCTTCCTGATGATCCTGATGCAGCGGCTGGTGACCTCCAGTACGGCAGCTATCCGCACCACGCTGGAGAAGCGCCAGGCCCTGCTCGATGCGCCACAGCCGCAAGCGAATCTGTTCGAAAACACCAGCCAGGACGAGTGGGCCGATCTCGACGGCCAGTCGCAGGTGGATCTGGCCATGCAGTCCAGCGGCTGGGAGCTGGAGAAGTCCGAAGTCGAGATGCTGCTGGAGCTGGCGCGTGAAACCGAGGCTGCGGGCACTGACGCCAAGGCCGAGGCGCTGCTGGAGCTGATCTATAAGCTGCAGCAGGAAGAAGGCGACCCGGCGCTGAAGGTGCTGATCTTCACCGAGTTCGTGCCCACGCAATCGATGCTGGCGCACTACCTGGAGAGCCGGGGCTTCTCGGTGGCCACGCTGAACGGCGGCATGGACCTGGATGCGCGCTCGCGGGCGCAGCAGGTCTTCTCCAAAGACGTGCGTGTCCTGATCTCAACGGATGCCGGCGGCGAAGGCCTGAACCTGCAGTTCTGCCACGTCATCGTCAACTTCGACATGCCGTGGAACCCGATGCGGATCGAACAGCGCATCGGCCGCGTCGACCGTATCGGCCAGCACCATGTGGTGCGCGCCATCAATTTCGTACTGGAAGACACGGTGGAGCACCGTGTGCGTCAGGTGCTGGAGGCAAAGCTCGAGGTCATCGCGCAGGAGTTTGGTGTCGACAAGGCGGCTGATGTGATGGACTCGGTCGAGGCCGATCCGATTTTCGACGAGTTGTTCGTTCATGGCCTGCAGAACCCGGATGCGATCGAGCAGGAATGCGACGCCGTGGTGTCGCAACTGCGATCGACGTTGGTGGAGTCGAAAAAGAACAGCGACTTGCTTGCCGAAGAGCATGACCTGGACGCCGACGACGCCCGCAAGTGGCGTGATCACCCGGCGCAGTTCTGGCTGGAACGCGCCATCACCAGCGGGTTGGCCGCGCGCGGTGGTTCAGCCACCAAGGTGGGTAGTGCCTGGCGGGTGAAATGGGCGGACGGCAGCGAGTCGGCGCAGGCGTGTTTCGACGCCCGCACGGCGGACGAGAACCCGGAGCTGGAGTGGGTGACGATGGAAGACCCACGTGCCCGCGCCATCATCAGCGAACTGCCGCGCTTTGTTGCCGGCCAGCCGCTGCCGGTGATGCGGGTGACCGGTTTACCCGATTCGGTGCGCGGCATCTGGTCGCTGTGGGAGATCAGCCTGGCAGCGGAAGGCCTGAGCCGAAAGCGCTTCCTGCCAGTGTTCGTCAACGAGGATGGACGCCCTTTCGTACCTACTGCCAAACGCGTGTGGGACTTGCTACTGACAGAAACCGTGGACGTGCATGCCGTCACCGGCGCCGAGGAGTCGGTGAAATGGTTCGAGGCATCGCATGCAGCCGCCAGCACCCAAGGCGAGCGGATATTCACCGAGCTGCTGAACGAACACCGTGCTCGACTGAAGGAAGAACGCGAGCGCGCGGTGTATGCCTTCGAGGCCCGGGGTCAGGCGATCGGGCGCATCGGCCTGCCCGCTGTGCGTGAGCATCGGCGCAAGCGACTGCAACAGGAACACGATGCACGTATGGCCGCCCTGGATGACATGGAGGCCAACGTGCCGGATTTGAATGCCGTGATGATGGTGCGCGTCTCCGGCGATGTGAGGCCCGGAGGACAGGTGGGATGAGCCAGTGGTCAGAACGCATTCTCAGCCACTTCACGGCCGACCTCACCCGGCTGTGGGTGGCCTGCGACCCCGACGACGTGCTACTCGACGAGAAGCTGTTGTCCGAGCTGCGCGGCCGGGGCTTCGAGGTGATGCTGTACGAAGACCCGTTTGCCTTCCGTGCGGAGTTCGAGGAACGCTACCGCGCCGCATGGGATCGCGGTGAGCAAGGGCCAGCGCCCTCGCTGGTGCTTCATCTGCGCAGCGCAGACACCAATGAGTTGCCGTGGGACATCGTGCACCACGGGCGAGTGGTTCGGCTCAGTCTTGCCGAACTTTTCCCCAGGCTGGCTTATAGCGCGGTGCAGCAGGTCGAGCCGGAGCATTTTGCCGGGCTGTTTCATGCTCATCAGACCGAGTTGCAGACAGCGCGTGGCGAGAACGAGTCCAAGGACTTCATCCTCGAACACGTCTATCAACTGACGCCGCGTTCCATTCGCAATCCGGTGGACTTCTGGCGTGAGCTGCTGCGCATGCACTTCGCCAACCGTTCCTTGCCACCCCTGTTCGCCCAGCACGCGGCGGGCATCATCCAGGGCAAGGGGCTGTTCGCAGACCAACCCGTCGCCACATGGCTGGCGTCCAAGAGTGCGCTGCTGCGGGTGGTGCAGGATGCGTGGTACCGCTATCTGGCGACCCTGGGCCTGGATGGCACGCGCACTGGGGAACCGCCACCGCCAGACTACGTCGCCAAGATCGAGATTCCCTTCGATCATTCCGATGTGCAGGTGCTGGTCGATTCCATGTTCCTTGACGGCAGCTTGCATCCGCTCGCGGTGCACAGCGTTCCGGCCGGGATGCCGGGTTGGATCAAAGCCGGCATCGTCCAGGACCCCGCTGCGTTGCAGGCCCTGGTGCTTAAAGGCATCGATGGACTGATCGAGGCGACGCCAACGGCAGCCTCGTCGCACAAGGACTGGAGCGAGTTCGCCAAACGTTATGGCGAAATCTTGGCCCGCACACATGGTCTGCCTGGGACGGAAGGCAGCGAACACCTGCCGGTGATTCAGGAACGCATTAAGACGTTGCAGGCGCAATCAGACGAGCACCTGCAAGCGTGGGTCGCGGCCAAGCACTATGCCGACCTGATCTTGCAGCCGGTGACCAAAGGGCCGGTGATGGTGCATCACGTGCCGCGCTTCTTGCGCCATCGGCGGTCCGCAGGGGAAACCAAGGTGGCCCTGTTGGTATTCGACGGGCTCGCCTTCGACCAGTGGGTGCAGATCCGCGAGCGCCTGATCACCACCACGAAGCGCTTCGCGTTCGATGAAGGGACGGCGTTCGCATGGCTGCCTACGGTCACCTCGGTGTCGCGCCAGGCATTGTTCTCGGGCATGAAGCCACGTGAATTCGACGACTCCATCGACCGAACCGACAAGGAAGAATCCTTGTGGAAGACGTTCTGGCAGAACGAAGGTGTTAACCCGAATGAGGTGATGTACCGCCGCGCGTTGCGACAGACCATTCAGCTCGACGCACTGGAAGCGGATCTGATCGACCGGCGCCCGAAGGTGGTCGGTTTGGTGATCGATGAGGTGGATCAGCGAATCCACAATGAGCGGTCGAAGAAAGACGTCGCGATGTGGATCGAGCACTGGCTGAAGACCGGTTTCGTCGACCGGCTGTTCTCGTTGTTGCTGGACAAGGGATACCACATCTACCTGACGGCGGACCACGGCAACGTGGAGTCCACAGGCGTCGGCAGACCCAATCAAGGCGTCATTGCGGAGACTCGCGGCGAACGCGTCCGTGTCTATCGGAGCGAGCCATTGCTTGCCGATTCCGCTGCGGCCTATCCCACCACAGTCAGGTTGGACATCGCTGGACTACCCGCGAACTTCATGCCCCTATTCGCAGACGGACGAACCGCCTTTGTGCCGGAAGGCGAGCAGGTGGTAGTCCACGGCGGAGTGTCGGTCGAAGAGTTGATCGTGCCCTTTGTGAAAGTCAGTTATCTGGGTGGTACAGAATGAACTTATCGGCGCCAACAATCGGCTTCGACCGTTTTATCGCGCTTGATTGGGCGGTTGCTGCGCTTCGAGTCCGAGCGAATCTGGGAACATTGGAAGCATTGCAGATGGAACTACAGAATGCCGGCCTTAGCCTGGCCGCGCGAAAGAAAACCCGGACCGTTTTGAACCGCCTTTGGTTGGAGCCACGTGCGGATATAGCGGGCTTTGCTGAGCGCGGAGTTGCAATCTTCCAACTCGCCGCAAGCGATCCAACATTTCCTTTGACATGGGGCATGGCGATAGCGTGCTATCCGTTCTTTGGCCGGGTTGCCGAACTGGTCGGCCGCCTGTCCGCGATCCAAGGGGACTGTGCTTCGGCTGAAGTACATCGGCGGATGAGCGAGGCTTATGGGGAACGTGAAGGTACGTACAGGATGACCAATATGGTTCTCCAGTCGCAGGCCAGTTGGGGTGCGATCGAACGCATAGCAAATGGCAAACGGTTTATCCGTCTTGCGCCGACAAAGATCGACAATGACGATCTCACAGCATGGCTGATCGAGGCTGCGGTGCGTCATGTCGGCAAGCCTGTTCCGATGCCCAGCATCCGGTCGCTGCCGGTTTTGTTCCCATTCGACCTAACGCGGCCACTGGCCTATGTGCTGCCGAACAGCCCGAACCTGAGCATTCGATCGGAAGGGCCCAGTAGCCAGTTCGTCGCTCTGCGCAGCTCGCATTGAAGTACGAAGAAGGAAGGAAATGTTGGTCCGAAAGCCACAAGCACCGCCGCCCGGCGTTTGTCCGACGATCCCGGCATCGTCGAAACCCGTATGCAGTGCTTTTGGTAGGAGCGAGCGGCAGCTCGCGACCCGGCCAGAATGGTGGGAGCGAGCCGTAGGTCGGCTCAAGGCGCGCAGCGCCGGAGCCGACATTTCCGCCGGTAGCGCAGCACCGAATCACGTCGGTTGACCCGCGCCGCTGTCGCCAAGCATCTCACGCCTGCGGTGCTTGCTCCGACTCTCGTGCTGACCGGATAGTGCTAGCTCCGCGCCTGCGGCGATTGAGCCGACTTACGTGCTTGGCTGCCCTTATGGAGTGCGGCGCTCGGCGCCGCTTTGGATGCTCTTGGCGGACGCTGGTCGGAACATGCTGCCGGGAATGACCCGCTCCGCTGTTGGGCGCCCGCTGCGCTTTATCCGGGCTACGTGTTGTGGGGCAACGCCAAAGCAAACGTAGGGCGGATAAGCGCAGCGCATCCGCCGTTTTCGGCAGGATGGCAGGCGGCTGGATGGTGGATGCGCTGCGCTTATCCACCCTACTTCCGTCGCCCCGGCGAACGCCGGGGCCCAGTGGTGACCGTATCAGCATCCCTGATACTGGGTCCCGGCGTTCGCCGGGACGACGCCTTTGCGGTCCTCTGTCTCCTGTCCTCGGTCCCCAGTCATCTGTCATCCGTCATCTGTCCCCTGAACCGGATGCGCGGTACTTATCCACCCTACGATGCTGGGTCCAGTTTCTGGATATAAAAACCGCGGGCTGGGCGGGCGGCCATTGGATTGGACTTACTGGCCGGCGCAGGCCTGGTCGGCGGTGATTTTGCTGACGGGTTTGTCGAGCTGCCAGGCGCCGGGGACGCCGTTGACGAAGGTTGCCTGGATGTTGTGGCGGCCGGTCTGGTTGCTGTCGTAGCTGCGGGTCAGGGTGCCGACCTGGGTGGCGGTGGTTGGGGCGAAGGTGCAGGTCGGGCAGAAGCCGTTGATCTGGAAGACCGGGAGTTCGGCGGCGCCGGGGAAGCTGCCGCTGCCGAACAGCCAGCGCGGTTCGCCGCGTTGGTCGAACAGGTACAGGGCGTTGGCGTCGATGCCGTTGATGAAGCTCTGCGCGAACAGACCCCAGCCCGGGTTGTTGGGGTCGAACCAGCCGCCGCTGATGCTGCGCAGCACCGCGCCATCCTGGGCGCAGGCGGTCGGGCCGATGGCGCGGAACGGTTCGCTGCCGTATTCGCCGAACAGCAGCCAGGAGTAGCTGAAGCCATCGCTGCGGTCGAAGCTGAGCATGACCTTGCCGACCGCATTGCCGAACGAGCCGGTGCCGGTTTCCACGCCGTTCCAGGTGAAGCGGGCGAGCGGCGCGCTCCAGCTACCGGCTTCGGCTGCCGGGGCCGGGGCCGAGGCCAGGTACCAGGTCGGTTTGCCGTCGGTCTCGAAGGTGTACCAGGCCAGTACCCAGGCGCTGTCGGTCTTGGCGAGGAAGATGCCGTGGCCGTCGCGATCCGGGTTGAACCAGGCGTTGGCCGCCGGTTGGACGATGGCGCCGCTGGTTTGCAGACTGACGCTGAGGGTAAAGGTCACTGGGGTGCCGCCGGCATTGACCGGGGTGACATACCAACGCCCTGGGCTCAGGGTCGGCGCGGTCAGGGTGATGGTTTCGTTGCTGCCGGGATGGATCGAGGTGCCCTGCGCGTCGCCGCGCGGCGGTGCCGGTGCGAACAGCGGCGGGGTCGGCGGCGCTGTGGCGCGGGCCAGATACAGGTCGATATCGCCGCTGCTGCCGGTACTGCTGACGGTCAGGCTGACGGCATTGGCCGGCACGTCGATCACCATGCGCTCGTGTGCCTGCGCCGCGGCCAGATTGAGTTCGACCGTGTCGCCGCCGGCATCGAGCACGATCGGCGCCGGCGTGCTGTTGCTGTTGCGGCGGATGAATAGCGGCACCCAGCCGAGTTGGTCCGGCTGTTCGTGGTTGGCGCCGATGCGCACGAAGCTGGCCGCGGTTTCGCCGCCCCGCAATTGCGGCAGGTTCCAGCCGATGCGCAGCGGGATGGTGCTGTTGGCGGCCAGACGGCGCGGCCCGGAGACCACGATGCCGTGTTCGCCATCGGCATCCCTGGCGACGTTGACGATGCGCACGGTGGTGCTGAGCGTCTGGTTGTTGCTGCGCGCGTTGTGCGCCAGTACCCAGTAGCGGGTGCCTGGGATCGACCAATCGCTGTCCACCGCGCAGCGCCAGGTGCCGCTGGTCGCCGGACTCTGGCAGCGTACTTCGCCGGCATCGGCCAGGCCGTCGCCATTGTCGTCGCGGCCAATGAAGACCTTGCCGCCGAGCGCAAAACCCGAGCTGGCCTCGGCGTAGATGCGCCCCTGCTCGCCGCCGTCGGGGGCATCGAGCAGGAACAGGCGCTGGAATGCGCCGGTATTGTTGAAGGCGTCGTCCGGGTCGTCCGGGTCCGCGGTCAGATTGATCGCGGCCGGCACGATGATCGTGGTGCCGGCGGCGGCGAAGCTGGCATCGCCGATCGCGACCAGGCCGGACAGGTTGGCGATGGCGCTGGCATTACCGGCGTTGGTGCTGAGCTCAATGCTCGCCGGGATCGGGCCGGGGTCGGCGAATACCGAAAGCGGCAGCACAAAATCTGCCAGCGTGTCCGGCGCCGCCGAGGTATTGCGCAGGCGCACGCCGCCGTCGATCCAGTGGCCGGTGCTCTGGTCGTTACGGACATCGACGGTGATGTTGAGGGTCTGCTGTCCGCCCGGCGCCAGCGTGAAGTTGGTTGGGGTCACCGTGACCAGGGCGCCATCGCTGGCCTCGGTCAGCACGCTGTAGTTGCCACCCGTGCCATTGTCGGTGACGGTGCGGGTGAAGCTGCAGGTGTCGCGGCAGTGGGCATTGTGCAGGGCCGGGCGGTTCAGTTGCCGCGGATCGCCGCCGCTGGCGGGATTGGCGGCGATGTACTGGCCAGTGGCAATCGCCAGATGCAGCGGCGCGCGCACCGCGCTGCCGATCCGCGTGCGGCCGACGCCGCCCTCGACGCCGTGCGCCGGGGTCACGCCATCGTCCAGCACGATGCTCGCCGATGCGCTGCCGAGCAGGGCCGATTCGACCTGGGCCACGCTCCAGCCCGGATGCGCGGCCAGCAGCAGGGCGGCGGCACCGGCGATATGCGGGGTGGCCATCGAGGTGCCGGTCAGGCTGGCATAGCCATTGTTGAGGTTGGACGCGGCCAGGATATCGGTGCCGGGCGCGGCCAGGTCCGGCTTCAGCACCCCGTCGAAGCCGGGGTTGGGGCCGCGGCTGGAGCTCCGGTTCAACACATCGCCGCCGCTGCCGAGGATGCGTTCGGCGCCGGAAATGTCGCCGCTCAGAGCACCGCCGGCCTGGCGCGCGGCCTCGACCACGGCGGCGAGTTCACTGCCGCTCGCGAAGCCGAGATGCACGGCCGGCAGGAAGTGATCGTCGGCGACGATCGACTCGCCCTCGGCCGCGGTATTGACCAGGACCATGCCGCCGGCCCCGGCCGCCTTGAGGTTGAAGCCCTTGGCCACGCGGGCATTGATGCCGCGCTCGCAGATCACGATCTGGCCGCTGAAGGTCCCAGCGGCGAACGGATTGCTGGCCCCGGTCGGCGGAAAGTCGATGTCGCTGCCACGATTGCAGTCGGCGTCGCCGAAATCCCGGGCATGCACGATCGGGCGATTGCCTAGCGCCGTGGTCAGGCCGGCGCCGACGAAATCGCGCGGCGTGGAAAGACCAGTGCCGCTGACCCCGCGCAGGCTTTCCTGAAAGCGCCGGTCGCTGCTGCTATTGGCCGCGGTGATCACCCAGGGCGCGTTGCCGGGCGAGGTCACCGTGCCGGGGCCGGGGCCTTCGTTGCCGGCGGCGACCACACCGACGATGCCGGCGGCGCGGGCATTCAGGAACAGGCCGGCGTCGTCCGGGCTGCTGCCGGCCAGGTCGGTCCAGGGATCGCGGGGCTCGCCGCCGATCGAATAATTGATCACATCGACGCCGTCGCGGGTGGCCCGATCGAGCGCGGCGAACAGTGCGTCGAACGGGCAATCGATGCCGTCGCTACCACAGGCCTTGTACATGATCAGGTTGGCGTGCGGCGCCACCCCCGAGAGGTTGAGCGGCAACAGCCCTGACTGGCCGCTCGCCACATAGAAATTGCCGGCCGCGGTGCTGGCGACATGGCTGCCATGGCCGTCGATATCGGCGCCTTTTTGGCTGTCCGGTTCGTCGACGAAATCGTAGATGCCGATCAGCTTGTCGTTGCAGCGGGTCTCGCCGGGCTGGTTGCACAGGCCGAAGCGCTGGCCGCGTGGATTGCTGTGGTTGAAACCGTCGCCGCCGATATCGGCGAAGGCCGGGTGGCTGGCGTTGATGCCGGTGTCGATCACCCCGATCACCACGCCCTCGCCCTTGGTCTGCAAGGCGGAACCGGGCAGCGTGCCATTCCACAGCAGCGGCGCCTCGATGAAGGCCGGCCCGGCATCGGTTAAGGGGCGGCGCTTGAAATTCCTGCGCACCGCGGCCACGCCGGGCAGTTCGCGCAACTGCGCGGCTTCTTCCGGGGACAGTCGCAGGGCGACGCCATTGCCCAGATAGCGGTAACGAAAGCGCGGCGGCAGCGCCCGCCCGAACAAAGCTGCGGCGTCGGCCAGGATGCGGTCCTGCTGCCGATCAAGATAGGCGATGTAGCGCTTTGCATCCGCGCTGTCGGCATCGAATCGCCGCTTGCCCTTGGCCGCGGTCGGGTTAAGGCCCAGTGCCTTGGCTTCGGCCACCTGTTCGCTGGCGGCAAAGCGCGTCGCCGGTGGATCGCGGAAATACACCAAATACGTGTGCATCGCTTCGGCGCCTGCCGATGCATTGGCTACGCTGGCGGCGCGGGGCGGCTGTGGCCACCCGGCGAGCGCGGCGAGCACAAGGCCGCAAAGAACGGAAAACCAGGGCAGGCGAGTGGTCATGGCAGGTCTCCTGCGCCGCAGAATCAGCGAGCGCAGACGGATTTTGGCACAGCCCGATGCGATGGTAATCAAATCACACCGCGCGCCCCGCGCCCCGCGCCCCAGCGCAGGACCAATGCTTATGCCGGCGTTGTTAACAGGGAATACTCCCGGAGGGTGTTAGGGTGCAATCCCTCTGTCGCTCCCGCCCGGATTGCTCATGCCCAACGTGTCATCCGCTGAAATTTCCAGGGCGGATCTGGACCGCCTGCGTAGCCAACGCTGGCTGCCCAATCTGCTCAAGATGCCGCTGTTGGTTGGGCTCATGGCGATGCTGTTCTGGATCGCCTGGCGCACCGATGTGAGCGCGCTGCGCTGGCTGGCCTACGTCGGCATCGGCTATCTGTGGATGGGCATCGTGACCTTCATGCACGATGCCACGCACAATGCGCTGTGCAACCACCCCAGGCTGAACCTAGCGGTCGGCATCGCGATGATGATTCCACTGTTCGCCACGTTCATCGCCTTCAAGACCGACCATCTGGAACATCATCGCTACAACCGCACCACACGCGATCCGGACGCGTTTATGATGGGCCGGCGCCAGTGGCCGGACTTTCTGCTGTTCTATGCCTATCTGACATTGGGCGGATTGCTCAGTTTCGTGCACTTCAATTTCATTTATCCGTTCCAGCGCTTCAACCGGAAGCAATGGGCGATCCACGGCTTCGAGACCGTGCTCAAGATCGCGGTCTACTGGCTGATGCTGGCCTGGGCCGAACGGCATGGCGTGCTGGGCGAGGCGCTGGCGCTGTGGCTGTGGCCGGTCTTCTTTTTCTCGCAGTTCAATTCCATGCGCTTTGTCGCCGAGCATTACGGCACGCCCTGGAACGTCGGTGCGATGGCCGGCACCCGCACGGTGACTTCCAATCGGGTGCACTCGTTCTTCTGGAACAACATCAACTGGCACATTGGCCACCATGCCTATCCGACCGTGCCCTGGTACAACCTGGTCGAATTGCATGGCCTGCTGGAGCCGCAGATCGCGGCGAGTGGGGCGTTGGTCGAGAAGAGCCAGTTGCGGGTCTATCTGCGCGCCATCCGTGGTGGTCCGGAACGCTACCCGGCGATCGCCGGTTCAGGCGACAGAGGACTGAAGACAGAAGACAGAAGACCGAGGTCTGGAGACAGGGGACAGAAGACAGAAGGAACCGTCGCCCCGGCGAACGCCGGGGCCCAGTGGTGACCGTATCGGCATCCCCGAAACTGGGTCCCGGCGTTCGCCGGGACGACGCCTTTGTTGTCCTCTGTCCTCCGCGCCCATTCGGCAGTTTCTTTGATTCTGGTCATGCGCTCGCGGCCGCGGCTGGTTAGCATGGTGGCCCATGACCACGACCCTGCCCGGCAATGAATCGCAGCGATGAAGCGCCAGCCCTGATCGAAGGCCGGGCGCTCGGCTTTGCCCGCCAGGACGAGGCGATTTTTGGGCCGATGGACCTGATGGTGCGGGCCGGCGAGGTGTTGCTGGTCGAGGGCGGCAACGGCAGCGGCAAGACCACCCTGCTCAGGGTGCTGGCCGGCTTGCTCGACGCCAGCGCCGGTGAAGTCTGGCGCGAGGGGCGCGCGCCTGATGCCGAAACGCCGCCGCTGGTGTTTCTCGGCCACCAGGGTGGGCTTAAACTGGATTTGAGCGCGCGCGAGAATCTGCGCTTTTGCGTGCGGCTGACCGGCCTGCGGCGCGGCAGCTCGATCGCCGCGGCCCTGCACAGCGTCGGCCTGGAGGGTTTCGAGGATACGCCGCTGCGCTTTCTGTCGGCCGGCCAGAAAAAACGCGCGGCGCTGGCCGCCACCCTGCTTGCCCCGGTCGCGCTATGGTTGCTCGATGAACCCTATGCCAATCTCGACCGCGAGGGCCACCGTCTGGTCGATCGCATGCTGGAATCCCATATCGCTCGCGGCGGTGCGGCGGTGATCACCGCGCACGGCATGCTCGACCCGGCGGTATCCCGGTTGCGTCGTCAACCGATGGTGTGCGCGCATGGCTAATTCCACCGCTACCGCCCTCGGCGGCTTGTTGCAACGCGATGCGCTCGGCCTGTGGCGGCGGCGCGGCGAATTGTTGAATCCGATCCTGTTCGCGCTGATGGTGGCGACTTTGTTTCCGCTGGCTTTGGGCCCGGAAGCCGGGCGTCTGGCGCGGGTCGCCGGTGGCGTCGCCTGGGTGATCGTGCTGCTGGCGAGCCTGCTCTCGCTCGACAATTTGTTCAGAAGCGATCTGGAAGACGGCAGCCTGGATGCGATGCTGGTCAGCCGTCAGCCGCTCACGCTGCTGGTCGCCGGCAAGATTTTCCTGCACTGGTTGGCGACCGCGCTGCCGCTGATCGTGTTGGCGCCGCTGATCGCTTACGCGCTCGGCATGCCGGCGCGTGGCAGTGGCACCCTGGTCCTGGCGCTGGCGCTGGCCACCCCGCAATTGAGCGTGCTCGGCGCCTGTGCCGCCGCGCTCACCGCCAGTCTGCGCCGCTCCGGTATCCTTTTGTCGCTGATTGTTCTGCCCCTGGCGGTGCCGGCGCTGATCTTTGGTGCCGGCGCGGTCGAGGCTTCGCTGACGGGTGCCAATGCCCTGCAACCGCTGTTGCTGCTCGCTGCCGGCACCGTGCTGGCGCTGGCCTTCGGCCCGCTGGTCTGCGCTTCCGCTCTCAAGCTCTCTGCGAGTTGACCGATGACGACCCCGATGCATCCACTCTGGCTGTGGTTCCACAAGACCGGCTCGCCCCCCGAGTTCTATCGCCTGGCCGGCCGCTGGCTGCCCTGGTTGTGGGCGCTGACCCTGGTGTTCGGCGTGGTCGGGCTGTATCTGGGCCTGCTGCGGGCACCAGCCGATTATCTGCAGGGCGAAAGCGCGCGGATCATGTACATCCATGTACCGGCGGCGTGGATGTCGATGTTCATTTTCGCGGCGATGGCGTTTTTCGGTCTGCTCGCCCTGGTCTGGCATGTCAAGATCAGTGAGGTGCTGCTGATCTCGGCGGCGCCGATCGGCATGGGGTTTACCGCGATCACCCTGATCACCGGCTCGCTGTGGGGGCGGCCGACCTGGGGCACCTACTGGGTATGGGATGCGCGGCTGACTTCGGAACTGGTGCTGCTGTTCCTGTATTTCGGCGTGCTCGGCCTGTTCCATGCCTTCGACGATCGTCGCAAGGGCGCGCGCGCGGCCTCGCTGCTGGCCCTGATCGGGCTCGCCAACCTGCCGATCATTCATTACTCGGTGACCTGGTGGAACACTCTGCATCAAGGCAATTCAATCAATCTGCTGGCCGGCAAGAGCTCGATCGATGCGAGCATGCTGTGGCCGATGTTGCTGGTCGCGGTGGCCTGCAAGTTCTGGTTTGCGGCCAGCCTGATGCAGCGTGCGCGGATCGAGCTGATCGCTATGGAATCCGGCAAGGACTGGGTGCAGAAGCTGCTGCCGACGCCGCCCGAGGAACCCAATCGATGAATCCGACTCCCTTCATTGTCGCCTCGTACGCGGCATTTGCGCTGTTTCTGGCGCTGGATCTGGCCCTGCCGCTGCTGCGCCGCCGCCAGTTGCTGCGCGATCTCGCCACCCGCGCCAAGCGCGTCGCCAAGAGGACCCAAGCATGAACCCGATTCGCCGTCGTCGTTTGATCCTGATCGGCCTGGCCCTGGCCGCGCTGGGCATCGCTACCGCCCTGGTGCTGGTCGCGCTGCGCCAGAACCTGCAGCATTTCGTCAGCCCGAGCGACATCCGTGCCGGCGAGATTCCGGTCGGACGCAGTTTCCGCCTGGGCGGCGTGGTGCTGGAGGGTTCAGTGCAGCGCGATCCGGGCAAGCTGGCGGTGGACTTCGTGGTTACCGACCGCTTCAAACAGATCGACGTGTCCTATAGCGGCATCCTGCCGGATCTGTTCCGCGAGGGCCAGAGCGTGGTCGCGACCGGTACGCTGGTCGATGGCGAGCACTTCCGCGCCGACGAGGTGCTGGCCAAGCACGACGAGAACTACATGCCCAAGGAAGTCGCCGACGCGATCGCCCGGGCCAAGGTCAAGCAGGCCGAGGAGGCAGCGCAATGATTCCCGAGATCGGCCAGTTCACCCTGATACTGGCCTTGTTGATGGCGCTGCTGCTCGGCACCCTGCCGCTGGTTGGCGCCGCCACCGGTCGCAGTCGCTGGATGGCGCTGGCGCCCAGTGCCGCGATCAGCTTGTTCGGGCTGGTGACGCTGGCCTTTCTGATCCTCGCCCACGCGTTTGTGGTGCAGGATTTCTCGGTTGCCTACGTGGCCGAAAACTCCAACCTGAAGTTGCCGCTGCGCTACCGCATCTCGGCGGTTTGGGGCGCGCACGAAGGCTCCTTGCTGCTGTGGTCGCTGATACTGTCGATCTGGACCGTGCTGGTCGCAGTGTTGAGCGGCAATCTGCCGCCGGCGTTCCGGGCGCGGGTGCTGTCGGTGCTGGGGCTGATTTCCTTCGGCTTTTTGTTGTTCATCGTCGCTACCTCCAATCCGTTCCTGCGCGAGCTGCCGGGTCTGGCCGACGGCGCCGATCTCAATCCGCTGTTGCAGGATTTCGGCCTGATCGTGCATCCGCCGATGCTGTATGCGGGCTATGTCGGTTTTGCAGTTGCCTTCGCGTTCGCAGTCGCGGCCCTGATCGAAGGCCGGGTCGACGCGCGCTGGGTGCGCTGGTCGCGGCCCTGGACCCTGGTCGCCTGGTCGCTGCTCACCCTCGGCATCGCGCTCGGCAGTTGGTGGGCCTATTACGAGCTCGGCTGGGGCGGCTGGTGGTTCTGGGATCCGGTCGAAAACGCCTCGTTCATGCCCTGGCTGGTCGGCACTGCCCTGATCCACTCGCAGGCGGTGACCGAGAAGCGCGGGCAGTTGCTGCGCTGGACGCTGCTGCTCGCGATCCTGGCGTTCTCGCTCAGTCTGCTCGGCACCTTTCTGGTCCGCTCCGGGGTGCTGACCTCGGTACACGCCTTCGCCAGCGACCCGGCGCGCGGCATCTTCGTCTTGACCTTCCTCGGTATCGTCACCGGCGGCGCGCTCGCGCTGTACGCCTGGCGAGCGCCGCGCTTCGGTGTCGATGCCGGCTTTGCCCCGGTCTCGCGCGAGAGCCTGCTGCTGGTCAACAACCTGCTGCTGGTTTCGGCGATGGCGATGGTCCTGCTCGGTACCCTGTATCCACTGATCGCCGACGCCATGGGCTGGGGCAAGGTCTCGGTGGGGCCGCCGTATTTCGGTCTGCTGTTCGCAATCCTGACCGCGCCCTTGTTCGTGCTGGTGCCGTTCGGACCGTTCGCGCGCTGGCAGAAGGATCAGGTCGGGCGCATCGCGCTGCCGCTGCGGTTCGTGTTGATCGCGGCGCTGCTGATCGCCGGCGCCGCCTGGCTGCTGGCCGGCGGTCTGCCGTGGCGGGCCTTGTGTGGGGTGCTGCTCGGCGCCTGGGTACTGTTCGGGGTACTGGCCTATGTGCTGCGTTTCCGTGCCGATCCGGCGCGCCGTGCGCGCGGCCTGGGGCGGGAGGCGATCGGCATGCTGATCGCCCATGCCGGGCTTGGCGTGTTCGTGGTCGGGGTGATGGTGACCGACGCGACCAGTGTCGAGAAGGATCTGCGCATGGCACCGGGTGAGAGCACCGAAATCCACGGGCTCACCTTCACCCTGACCGAACTGCTGCCGCGCCAGGGGCCGAACTTCAGCGCGCAGGCGGGGGTGGTCGAGGTGCGTCGCGACGGCCAACTGCTCGCCACCCTGCATCCGCAGAAGCGCAGCTACCTGCGCGGCCAGGTGATGACCGAGGCGGCGATCGATCCCGGTTTCACTCGCGACTTGTATGTCGCCCTGGGCGAGCCGCTGGATAATGGCGCCTGGGCGTTCCGGGTGTACATGAAACCGTTCATCCGCTGGATCTGGCTGGGCGCCCTGTTGATGATGGCCGGCGGGTTGATCGCGGCCAGCGATGTGCGTCTGCGCGAAGCGCGCCGCCGCGCGGCGGCGCCGGCTGCGGCCGCGCAGTTACAGGGAGCCTGATATGTGGCGCTATCTGCTGCCGTTTGCGCTGTTCATTGCCCTTGCCGTGCTGCTCGCCAGCGGTATCGGCAAGGACACCCGGCTGGTGCCCTCGCCGCTGATCGACCGGCCGGCGCCGATATTCAGCCTGCCCGACCTGCTCGATTCGAATGCCCAGGTCGGTAATGCCGAACTGCGTGGCCGGCCGTACCTGCTCAATGTCTGGGCGAGCTGGTGCTTTGCCTGCCGCGAGGAACACCCGGTGCTGATGCGTCTGGCCGCCACCGGCAAGGTGGCGATCATCGGCTACAACTGGAAGGACGAACCCGAGGCCGCGCTCGCCGTGCTGCGCCAATCCGGCAATCCGTACACGCGCATCGCCGCCGACCAGGAAGGCCGAGTGGCGATCGACTTCGGCGTCTACGGCGCGCCCGAGACCTTCGTGGTCGATGCCCAGGGCACCATCATCCACAAGCATATCGGCCCGCTCGATTGGGCCGCGGTCGAGCGCGAGATACTGCCGCGGCTGGCGGTCAAGGAGGCACCATGAAGCGTTCGGCGATTTGGCTGCTGGCGGCGGCGGTGTTGGCGGCGGTGCTGGTGGTCCCTTCGGCCTTCGCGATCGATCCGATCGCGTTCGAGCAGCCGGCGCAGGAACGGCGCTTCCAGCAACTGACCGAAGAGTTGCGGTGCATGGTCTGCCAGAACCAGAACCTGGCCGATTCGGATGCCCCGCTCGCCCAGGATCTTCGGCGCGAAGTGGCCGGGATGGTTCGCGCCGGGCAGAGCGATGCCGAGATCAAACAGTTTCTGGTCGCCCGCTACGGCGACTTCGTGCTCTATCGGCCGCCATTCAAGCCGATCACCTGGGCGCTGTGGATCGGCCCGGCGATCATGCTGTTGATCGCCTTCGTGCTGGCGCGTGGCATGTGGCGGCGCGCGCCCGAACCGGCTGGCGATGCCGCGGCCAAAACCACGCCGGACGCCGGTGAAGAGGGTGGAGAGTTTCCTTGAATATCACGTTTCTGTTGGCCGCCGGTCTGATCGCCGCGCTCGCCCTGCTGCCCCTGGTCAAGCGACTGCTCGGTGCCGATTCCGGTTCCGAAGCCGAGCGTGATGCCCATCGCGCCCGCGCCGCCCTGGCCGCGGCGCGGAACGCCGGAGTGATTTCCGCTGAGGAACATCAGGCCAAACTGGCGGCCCTGCCGGCCGTCGAGCCCAGCCCCGCGACCGCCACCGCACCGCGTCTGGCGCTCGGCCTGGTGGTCCTGGTGCCGGTGCTGGCGCTGCTGCTGTATCGGCAACTGGGTACACCGGCGGCATTGGAACCGGTGGCCGCGCCCGGACCGCATGCCGCCGCGACGGCCGCGGGTGCCGCCGCAGGCGTCGCCACCATGGATATGGACAGCGCGCTGGCCAAGCTCGCGGCGCGGCTCCAGGCCGAGCCCGACGACGCCGAGGGCTGGCGGCTGTTGTCGCGCGGTTATGCCTCGCAGCAGCGTTATGCCGAGGCGCTGGCGGCGGCGCAGAAAGCGCTCGAACTGTTGCCCGGCGACATCGATGCCGAGGTCGAACTGATCGAAGCCACGGCGCTCGCTTCACCCGATCGCCAGTTTGCCGGCGCCCCGCTCGAACGCCTGGACGCGATCCTCCAGCGCGCCCCCGACCATCCGCGTGCGCTATGGCTGTCCGGCATCGCCGCCGTGCAGGCCGGCGATCGCGATCGCGCCAAGCAACAATGGAAACGCCTGGCCGCCAATCTGCCGGCCGATTCCGATGCGCTGCCCGGCCTGCGCCAGGAAATCGCCGCGCTGGATGGCGCGCCGCTGGCGCCACAAGCCGATGCATCGGCGCCCGCCGCGGTCGCTGCGGCGGCCAGTGCGGCACCCGCGGCCAACGCCCCGGCCGCAACACCGGGTCGCGCCATCGAAGTGCGGGTGCGCATCGATCCGGCACTGGCCAGCCAGGTGGCCAAGGGCGCCACCCTGTTTGTATTCGCGCGTCCGGCCAATGGCTCGCGCATGCCGCTGGCGATCGCCAGGCTCACGGTCGGCGACTGGCCGGTGGCGGTCCGCCTGGACGATTCGAGCAGCATGATGCCGGGCATGGCCCTGTCCAACTTCCCGGACATCGTGATCGGCGCGCGCATCTCCCAACGCGGCGATGCCACGCCCGGCAGCGGCGACCTGGAAGCCCTCTCGCCCACCCTCAAGCAAGCCACCATCGACGCCCCGGTCGAACTGCTGATCGACAAAGTCCTGCCCTGAGCACCCGCGTCGTAGGTCGGGTCAAGCGCCGCAGGCGCGGACCCGACAAGCGCTGCCCGCGGCCTGGCTGCGGAGCCGTGACGCTTGGGTCTGGTGGAGTCCGCGCCGCTTCGGATGCCTTGGCCGCTGGCAACCCCGAAAGGTCGATTTCGGCTCCGCCGCTGCGCGGTCTTCTGCCGGCCTATGTGTTGGCGAGATATCCCCCGTCCATGCGCGTTGGTCAAAGGCGCCGATACGTTTGGGACAACGGAAGCATCACGGCTTTGGGCTAACAGCTAGAAAAAGTCCCATTGATCTGGCGCGAGGTTTGGGCTAATTTCACGGCCGCCGGGGGCAGGTGAATGGGAGAAAGGTTATGCCAAAGCGGATTTGTATGTGCGGGCTGGTGGCGATATTGCTGTCGATTGGCGGCGCAGTTGCGGCTCCGCTGAATGCTCTCGCCGGGCATGTGCTTGCAATGGAAGTGAAGGTCGACGGGGAGAAAGTCATGACCCCAATGGTCGAATTGGTCGCCGGTGCTCCCGCTGTGGTCGAAGTGCAAGCCGCCGAGCCGGATGGACACTACTACAGTTTGCATCTCTTGTTGAAAGATCAACAGCGCGTTGGCAAGGTTGAAAACGCCATCGCGGTTGAAGCGCAACTATTCGAGGGTGATGCCAAGCGCCAGGATTTATTGGTCAGTCCCACGCTGTTCATTCGACCAGGACAGAACGGCAGCGCTCAGATCAGCGGTGAGCGTGGCAGGATCGAGATCAGCGTGCTAAGCCATGCAATCAGGTCGCATGTTCTTTCCGAAGCGGATTATGAAATGGCATTGGCGGGCTGCGCGGCCAATTCCTCGCCATCGATTGCGACTGCAACCGGGGGATTCAACCGAACAACTGAGGAGTCTTCATGCTGCGCGGTTGCTTGCAACGGTCCTGGAGGAACGCTGCGTTGTTGCTGAGCGCTCAGTTGCTGTGCCTGCGGTGCCTGCTGCTATCCGCCCTGACTTGGTTGCAGTGAAGGAGCGGGCACGTCGGCTGGGGTTCGTTGCGCCCAACTCAGCTTACGCGGATCGCAACGGTTCGCCGATAGCCGCCATAAGTGATGGCCCGAGTGGCGGTATTTGCGCTCGAACGGGCTGATCGGCTCGGCTTCGGTCAGCGTTTCGATGCGGTGTTGCCATTGCCCGGCCAGGTCCAGCGCGCTGCCGAACTCGTCGAGGTACAGCCGCCAGTTGCTGCGCAGCTCGATGCGCTCGGCGGTGGCGAGCAGGCAGGGGAAGATTGGGTGGCCGTGCCAGCGACGTTACAGATGTTCGGGCCTGGGCCAGGGGTTCGGATACAGCAGCCAGTGCCGCTCGGCGCAGAGGCCGGCGGAGGCGAACAGGCGCCAGAAGCTGCCCAGTTCGGCGCGCAGCAGGATCGCATTGCCATGCACGGCGAATCCCTCGGGTGCCAGCCGTCGCAGGCGCAGCGCACTCCGATCGACGCCGATCACCCGATGGCCGGGAAAACGCGCGGCCAAAAGCCGGGTGCTCTCACCGTTGCCGCAGCCGGAATCGAGCAGCAGCGGGCCCGTGCCGCCAGCCAGCTCGGCACAGAGCCGCGCAAACATCGACTGGCTGTGTGCGTGCAGGGGTTGCTGCCAGGGCCTGGCCAGATGCCTGACCACCACGCGGGCGAGGCCGGGGTGCGGGCCGGATTGGGAACTGCGGACGGGTGCCGATGGCGAGTGCATGCCCGATAGGGTAGCCCGCATGCAGCTTCGTAGCCCGGATGAAGCGCAGCGCGTAGCCCGGATGAAGCGCAGCGGAATCCGGGGAACGTCTACGATGGCCGTATTCCCCCGGAATTACCAACTCCGCTGTTGAAAGCCCGCTGCGCATCATCCGGACCACTTCCGGCCAGCGCATAGGTTGTGCTGAGCGCAGCGAGGCGCAACAATCCGTCAGGCGGCGCGATGTTGCTATCGACCGAAAATCCCGGATGACCCGCTCCGCTGTTGAAAGCCCGCTGCGCTTCATCCGGGCTACTCCAGACTACTCCAGGCGCAAGGACAGGTCGATCGCCTGGATGTTCTTGGTCAGGGCGCCGACCGAGATGTAGTCGACGCCGACGCCAGCCAGTTCGCGGATCTGTTCCAGGGTGACGCCGCCGGATATTTCCAGCTCGACCCGGCCGCGGTTGATGGCCACGGCCCGCTCCAGGTCGGGGCGCGGCAGCTCGTCGAGCATGATACGGTCGGGGCCGGCGGCCAGCGCGATCTCGAACTCGGCCAGCGATTCGACTTCGATCTCGACCATGCGTGGTCCGGCGATGGCGCGGGCGGCGGCGATTGCCTGGGCGATCGAGCCGGCGGCGCGGATGTGGTTCTCCTTGATCAGCACCGCGTCGTAAAGCCCCAGCCGATGGTTGCTGCCGCCACCGACCCGCACCGCGTATTTCTGCGCGAGGCGCAGGCCGGGCAGGGTCTTGCGGGTATCCAGCACCCGGCAGCGGGTGCCGGCGAGTGCATCGACATAGCGCCGGGTCAGGGTGGCAGTGGCGGACAGGGTTTGCAGGAAATTGAGCGCCGTGCGTTCGGCGCTGACGATGGCGCGGGCCTTGCCGCGGATGCGCACCAGGCGGGTGTCGGCCGGCACCTGGTCGCCATCGCGGTACTGCCAGTCGAGTTCGATCTCCGGATCGAGCGCGCGAAACGCCTGTGCCGCCCAGGCCACCCCGCACAGCAGCGCCGGATCGCGGCATAGGATCAGCGCATCGGCGCGGGCCCAGGCCGGCAGCAATTGCGCGGTCAGGTCGAGCGCGCCCAGGTCTTCGTCCAGCGCCCGCGCCACGTCGGCACGGATTTGCGCTTCCGGCACCGCGGCCAGCGCTTCGCTCACGCCGGGAAATCCTGCAACTGGGTGGTGCCGATGCCCTCCTCGGGCAGCAGCACCGGGATGCCGTCGTCGATCCGGTAGATCACCTTGCCGTCATCGCTGATCAGGCCGGCATCCAGGGCGCGATGCAGCGCCTCTCCGGTGACCGTCTGCACGCTGCTGGCGGCAATCGCCTGATTGAGGGCGGCCAGCCTGGCCTTGCCTAGCGCGAGCAGGGGGCGTTTGCTGACCGGGCAGCAGAGGATGTCGAGGAATCGTGGGTCTAGCGCCATGGCCACAGTCTTTGGCTTGATCGGAACGGATAAGATAGCAGCCCCGAATGACCCGCCGCGCGTCGCAGCAGTGGGTGATCGCAGCAGACCTGGGTGGATTCCGGCATGACCGAAAGCACAGCGATTCGGGTGGGTGTGGTGATGGGCTCGCGCTCGGACTGGGAGACCATGCAAACCGCCGTGGCGGTGCTCGAAAAATTCGGCGTCGGCCATGAGACGCGGGTGGTCTCGGCGCATCGCACCCCGGACTTGCTGTTCGCCTACGCCGAAGCCGCCGCCGCGCGCGGCCTGCAGGCGATCATCGCCGGGGCCGGCGGCGCCGCGCATCTGCCCGGCATGCTGGCCGCCAAGACGCGTATTCCGGTGCTCGGCGTGCCGGTGCCATCGCGTACCCTGAACGGTATCGACTCGCTGTTGTCGATCGTGCAGATGCCCTCCGGGGTGCCGGTCGCCACCTTCGCCATCGGCAGCGCCGGGGCGAGCAATGCCGCGCTGTTTGCGGTGGCGCTGCTGGCGCTCAACGATCCCGGGCTCGCCGCCCGGCTCGACGACTACCGTCGCCAGCAGACCGAGGCGGTACTGGCCCGGCCGGATCCGGCCCAGCCGTGACCACCGTCGGCATTCTCGGCGGTGGCCAGTTGGCGCGCATGCTGGCCCTGGCCGGGGCGCCGCTCGGACTGCACTTTCGCGTGCTGGATGTGAGCGGCGAGGCCTGCGCCGGTCAGTTTGCGCCGCTGATCGTCGCCGACTACACCGATCAGGCCGCGCTCGCGCGATTCGCCAGCGAGGTCGATGTGGTCACTTTCGATTTCGAGAATGTGCCGGCACAGTCGGCGGCCTGGCTGGCCGAACGTCTGCCGGTCTATCCCAACCCCAACGCGCTGGCGCTGGCCCAGGACCGCCTCGCCGAGAAACGCCTGTTCGCCGAGCTCGGGCTCGCTACACCGGCATTCGCGGTGGTCGATGACCATGCCGATCTGCTCGCCGCCACCCAGACGATCGGCTTTCCCTGCATCCTGAAAACCCGCCGTCTGGGCTACGACGGCAAGGGCCAAGTGCGGCTGAAATCCGCCGCCGATATCGATCCGGCCTGGGCCGAACTCGGCCATGCGCCGCTGATCCTGGAAGCCTTCGTGGCCTTCGAACGCGAGCTGTCGGTGCTCGCGGTGCGCGGCCGGGACGGCGAATTCCGCAGCTATCCGCTGACCCAGAACTGGCATCGCCAGGGTGTGCTGTCGGCCAGTCTGGCGCCGGCATCGGTCGCTGCCGGGCTCGCCGCCAAAGCCGTCGCGGCGGCCCGCGCGATCGCCGAGCGGCTCGATTACGTCGGCGTATTCGCGCTGGAACTGTTCGACTGCGGCGGGCAGTTGCTCGCCAACGAGATGGCGCCCAGGGTACACAACTCCGGGCACTGGACGATCGAGGGCGCCGATTGCAGTCAGTTCGCCAACCACCTGCGCGCGGTGCTCGGCCTGCCGCTCGGCAGCACCACGGCGTGCGGGGTTTCGGTGATGTTGAACTGGGTCGGCGAACTGCCCGATCGATGCGCGATCCTGTCGTCGGCGCGCGGCTACTTTCACGATTACGGCAAATCGCCGCGCGCCGGCCGCAAAGTCGGCCACGCCACCCTGACCTCGGCCAGCGCCGCCGAACTGGCGCCGGAACTGGCCCGGGTCGCTGCCGCGCTCGGCCGCGAGGCCGAGTTTGCGCCGGCCTTGGCGGCGCTGCGGTAGGGGCGACCCGGTGGGTCGCCCTTATCACCCAGCCGCAGCACAGCGCAATCTTGCCGCGTGCATCGCCTGCACGGCGGGTTTCATGGAGTGCGGCGCTTCGCGCCGCCAAAGTGTGCAGCGGCGCACAGAAATTGACTTTCCACGCCGGGTCGACTCAGAGATCCGGCGCTATCTTAGGGCGGTCGCGTCGCTCCAGAAGCGTTTCGAAGTCAGGTTTCCATGGCGTTGTTCAGACATTTGCGCAGCAAACAGGTTTCGGCATCTTTGACGGCAGTGCTGGTCTTGGCGTCGGTGTGCGCAGACAGCGGCGCACAAACCTTGGCCGCCGACTGTGCGACGCCGGGCAAAGACGGCGACGCCTTTGCGCTTTCGGGGGTCTTGAATACCTACTATCCCGGCACCAATAGTCCGGTGGTCGGCGCCCGCTGCATCACGGTTGGTCCCGCAGTCGGCGCGGCCACGCCGATTGCTGCGGGCGATCTGCTGCTGGTGATTCAGATGCAGGACGCGACGATTGATCGTACCGACAGCACTATTTACGGCGATGGCATCGCCAACACTCCGGGCGGGGTGAACGATTTCAATACCTCGGGGTTATACGAATACGTCACCGCTCTCGGTGCGGTGGGTAGCAATGGCGGCGTGGGTTGTGGTGCCAATCAGGTGCCGATTCGGGGCCGCAATCCGGGGCCGGGCTTGATCAACGCCTATCGCACTGCCATTCGTAACAATGAGCGAGGGCGCGGCAGTTTCCAGGTGATTCGCGTGCCGCAGTACAACAAGGCCAGCCTAACCGGCACCGTCACCGCGCCTTACTGGGATGGCAACGCCGGCGGCATCGTTGCGCTGGACGTGGTCGGCCAGTTCAACCCCAATGGCAACGCCATCGACGTGACGGGCCGCGGCTTTCGCGGCGGTGGTGGTCGTGGCCTGGGCGGTAGTGGAAGCGTTAGCCCAACTGCTTTTCGCCACAGCCTTACCCTCAATGCGAACGGCGCCAAAGGTGAGGGGATCGCCGGCACCACCCGCTTTCTCTATGACCAGGCCACTGGCTTGGTGATCGATTTCAATGCCGATGAGGGCTATCGCAGTGGCGGCGCCGCGCGTGGTGCGCCGGGCAATGCCGGTGGCGGTGGCACCGACAGCAACCCCGCTGCCAATGACCAAAACGCTGGCGGTGGCGGTGGCGCCAACGGTGGAGCGGGCGGCCTGGGCGGCAATGCCTGGAACTCGAATCAGCCTACCGGCGGCTACGGCGGCGGTGCCTTTACCCCCGTTGGTGCCGCGCTCGATCGCATCGTGGCGGGCGGTGGCGGTGGCGCCGGTGCCCGCAACAATTCCGCCCTCCGGCAATCCAGTGGTGGCGCGGGCGGCGGCCTGGTCATCGTGCAGACCGGTCAGTTTGCTGGCAGCGGCAGCATCCTCGCCAACGGCGCCCAGGGTCCGGCACCGGACAACGATGGCGGCGGCGGTGGCGGCGCCGGCGGCACGATCGTGCTCAGAGACAACGAAACGGTCGGCGCCAGCGATGCCACCGGGATTACCTTGAATGCGCTGGGTGCAGCCGGCTCCGATGCCTGGATCGGCCAGGCGCCGGGCGCGTTTCCGGGCGCGCGCCATGGCCCGGGTGGTGGCGGAGGCGGCGGTCGCGTTTTGCTCGGGCCGACGCTGGCCACCGGCACGGTGGCCGTCAGCGGCGGACTGGCGGGTCGCACCACCACGGCGCTGGACAATTACGGCGCACAACCCGGCGGCATCGGCAGTGCGGTGGCCTACACCGGTACGCCACCCGGCATCCTGCCGGGATTTCAGTGTGCCTTGCTGCCGGTATCGCTCGCCCATGTCGATCTTCGGGTCGGCAATGGCGGCGTCGATGCGCGTTGGGCCACGGCCGCCGAAGTCGATACGGTGGCCTTTCGCTGGTTTGCCGATGCGACAGCCGATCAGCCTTTGCAGACCGCGTTTACCGCCAGTGAACGTGGCAATGCCGCCGAGCCCACCCTATACCGGGCGCCGCTCGCGATCGCTGCCAGCGGACAGTATTGGCTGGCCGAGTACGATCGTTATGGCAATCGCGAAATGCATGGACCGTATCGGTTGAACCAGCCGGTCGGCGCGCCACCGCAGGCCTATGCCATCGATTGGCCGGCCTTGGCCGTAAGCAACCACGCATCGGCGCAGCGGGTCGCGGCCAAATTGGCCGTTGCTGGCCAGATCGGCGCCCGCGTCATGGTCGATCGCCCGGGTTTTCAGCGATTGCGCTACGAAGATCTGCTCGCGGCGGGAATTGATTTGCAAGGCCTGGCCGACAGCGAAATCGCCGTACTTCGGCAGCAACTTCCGGTGCCGCGTCGTGTGGTGAGTCCATCCGGCAACTTTGGCCCAGGCAGTTACCTCGAGTTTTATGGCGAACCTCGCGACTCGCTGTATGGTGCCGAAGCCGCCTATCTGCTGGTTCAATCGGCGGCTCTCGCTCTGAACATCGCGACCGACGCGCGTGCGCCGGGGCCCTCGCGGCCGGCCTGGGCGATGGCCAGCGCCGACTATGCGCCAGAGAACGCCTATAATTTTGCTTCGCCGACTGCCGACCCCTGGTATGCCGACCGCCTGCTGGCCTTCGCCAATGCGCCGGTCGGTAAGACGGTGCACCTGCCGCTGTCGGCCCTGGCCGATATCGCCATCGACGCCGAGCTCAGCAGCAACGTGATCGGGGTGGCCGACTGGCCCGGCCAAGGGCTCGATCATCATGTACGCATGGAAGTCGCCGGTCAGATGGTCGATGAAGCGCGCGCCGATGGCATCAGCCAGATTGAACTCTCCGAACGCCTGCGTCTTGCACCGCTCAGCACCGAGCTCGAAGTTCGAGTCGAAGCCAGCGGCGACACCGGTTTTGCGTTCGATGTGGTGAATCTGGATGCGATTCGCCTCAGGTATCCGCGTCTTGCCGTGGCCGAATCCGGAATTTGGCTGGGTCGGTCGGTACAATTCGGGGCCGTCGCCAACGACCCGGTGCAGACTCCGCCTGGCGCGGTCGGCACCGACTTACTGGTCGATGGTTTCGAGGAGGCTGCACTAAGTTCCAACGCCAGCAGTCTGCGCGTGCGGGCCCTGGCCAGCAGCGATGTCGTCGCCTATGCGCGCAGCGGCGATCAATGGCGCTATCTGGCCGATGCTCGCAGCCAGCCGGCGGGAGCGGGCTGGGATGTGTTCGTGCCGACGGTGAGCAGCGGCGACGATGTCTTTGTCGCCGATGCAGCGGCGCTTCCGCATCCGCGCATCGAGATTCTCTCGACGCCGGTGGATATCCAGTCGGGCCGTGCCGACTATCTGGTCATCAGCCATGCGTTGTTTGTCGATAACTTGGCGCCGTTGTTGTCGTTACGGCAGTCGCAGGGGCTGACGACCGATGTGGTGAACGTGGCCGATATCTATGCACAGTTTGGCAATGGCGAGCCCGACCCGGAGGCGATTCGCGCCTATTTGCGTTTCGCCGCCGCACGGCGCGGCACCCGCTACGTGCTGCTGGTCGGTGGCGACACCTACGACTATCACAATTATCTGGGTATCGGTTCGGTCAGTTACGTGCCCACTTTTTACCGTCCGACCAGTGCCGTGGTGAATTACGCGCCGTTGGATTCGGTCTTCGCCGATACCGATGACGACGGAGTGTCCGATCTTGCGCTCGGGCGCCTGCCAGTGCGCACGGTCGGGGAACTGGATCGCATTGTCGACAAGATCGTAGCCGCCGAAGCGCCGGCCGCGAGCCGATCCGCGCTGCTGGTGTCTGGCGCCAGCGACGCTGGCAACAGTTTCCCGAGTATGAGCGATGAGTTTGCGGCGCGTCTGCCGGGTAGCTGGTCGGTGACGCCAGCAGACGTGGACCACCTAGGCGTTTCCGCTGCCCGTCAACTACTCTTGCAGGCCTGGCGCAGCGGGCCCGCGCTGGTTAGCTACGTCGGACATTCGGCGCCGGGTCAATGGACTTTCGACCCACTGATCAGTGTCGCTGATGTCGGTCTGTTGGCGGGTAGCCCGGCGGTGCCAAGCGTGCTGCAGTGGGGTTGCTGGAACACCTACTTCGTTTCTCCGTCCGCCAACTCATTGGGCCAGGAATTGCTGCTGCAGGGCAGCCATGGGGCCGCTGCGGTGTTTGGTGCTTCGGCGCTGACCGATATTTCCAATCACAGCCAGTTGGGCCCAGAACTGATGTCCGGCTACGAACAAGGGGTTCGCCTCGGCGACGCCGTGCGCGACGCCCGTCGCCGTCTGGCTGAAAAAGGTCAGCGTTCGGTGGAAACCCAGCAAGGCAGCAATCTGCTCGGCGATCCGGCGATGCTCCTGCGGTGATCACCCTTCACGTCCCCAGGGCCTGGCCGCTGTGGCGGTGAAGATGCGTTCTGTGTAGCGCCTGCGCAGCCATTCGTTAAGTGTGGGAGCGACGGCACGTCGCGACTGTCGAATCTGGCGCTAATTGTGGGAGCGACGGCACGTCACTTCCAGAGGACGGAGGATAGAAGACGGAGGACAGAAGAGCCAAAGCGAGCGCGGGCTGCTTTATCTGTCTTCTGTCCTCCGTCTTCTGTCCTCTGAAAGCGACGTGCCGTCGCTCCCAGTGCGCTCGTGAAGGCACACACACAGTCCGGTGGAAGTCCGGACCGGGGTAAGCCAAGGCCCCGTAGTCGAAGGTAACTGCGTCGCCGCGAGGCGGGGTTGGAAGCAACCGGAGG
>JBFXKH010000027.1:0-28688 GCA_050173995.1 Lysobacterales bacterium
GTTGCGACAATCACTCATACGCTGGCCAGCGATTCGACACCAACTCGCCGAACCACCACGAAAACGCCAGCGCCAAACCGATCGCTTGATCGAGATATTAGGTTAGCGCTTATGGGCGTTCGCCGGGACGACGCCTTCAGGCGTGTGGAAGCCTTCAGCACTGGGTCCCGGCGTTCGCCGGGACGACGCCTTCAGGCGTGTGGAAGTCTTCAACACTGGGTCCCCTCGTTCGCCCGGACGCGCCGCTGCTGATCGCCCGTTCTTCATTCCCCGCCCCATGCCGTTCGAAACGGCTTCACCTGCGTGGCCAAACCCGCAACAATGCCCGCCTGCCCGGATGGCGAAACAGGTAGACGCAAGGGACTTAAAATCCCTCGGCTTTGCGGCCGTGCCGGTTCGATTCCGGCTCCGGGCACCATCGTAGGCCGTCCCGGCCTCGGTGGGGGCGGCTTGTATCGATCAGACCTCAGAGCTTGAGGCATGCAGTGTTATCAGCAAACGCATGGCGCGTGCCCAACGAGCAGAGGTCTTTCAGGAAAGCGCTATGGAACGACAAGCACCGGAGTTTGGCTACTACCCCAGGTCCTGCGACATAGAAAGCGATCGCTTTTCTGTCCGGACACTCCCCCTTCATGAAAGCCGGGTGGCGGCCGTAACGGGGCACTCGAATGTCCGCGCGGGTTGGTACTATTCAAGTGCGCAGCAGTGTCAAGATTTCACGACCGGCGATGGGCGCTCGGTGGCCGGCAACGCCCGCCTATTCGCCTTACCCAAGACCCATGTCTTGACTCTCAATGAGAGCGCGAGCCGTGAAGACCACAATTTCGTGGTGTGGTGCATGTCGTTCTTCGTCGGTATGCGGCTAACCACCACTGAGGCTGGATTTCTCGACGCGACCCCCATCCAACCAGGGATGCTCGTGGATTTTTCCCTGGGTCGCCACGGCGTCGGCGATGCCATCGAACTCGCACTGAACTATTTGGAATCGAAACGCAGCGATTTGCGTGCCCACAAGCGGGTTGCTGCTGTCATCCATGCCCTGTTTCTAGCGCAGTATCCGCAGAACCTTCCGTTCGAGCAGTTCCAGTACCTTTACATGGCGCTGGATGCCTGTTACCGCCTCATCGCAGCCGAAGAGTGCAAAGAACCTCGTCTGTCCCACGGAGCGCGCATTCAGTGGATGTGTGAAAAGTTCAGGATCCCCGTGCCCGAGTGGGCCAAGAACGACAAGAACGACAGGAACGACAAGACGTGTCCCTCGCCGCTATCGGTGGTTCGCAACGACACCTTCCACGAAGCGCTTTTCTTTAATGAACCGTTGGGTTTCTCGATTTACGGGAGCAATCAGCTCACAACAGATCGGGCCAACGTCACGCTGGAGATGCGAGCACTGGTTTGCCGGCTGCTAGTGGCCATACTCGGGAAGCCTGGAGTCGGCTATGTGCAGACTCCCGTCGATACCCGCCAATTGCATGGGCCGGAGCTACGTGCGTGAAGTTGGGTGAATCATCGCATTGCTTTGGCCAGGCCCTTTCGTCAACCAAGGGGCCCCAGGGATGAAGTTTTCGATGCTCGTGGGTCCAGAATCGCCGCGACGACCGTCCAACAATGGATAGACGCGTATCGCGCGGCGCGGTGGTCCAAGTCGACTAATTCCGATGCCTGTGTTCCGATGCCTGGTGTTCCGATGCCTGGTCGATGGTGCCGCCGCGGAAATGGTCCAAGTACTCGATTCGTCGATTCCACCTGCCGATGAACAGCGCCGCGAAAAGCGCTTACTCGGAGCCCGACAGCTTGGAACTTGGTGCGCGGGTAGTCCTCGACACGCGGCGGAGAAGTGAGCAGCGCCCCACATGGGTCCTTCTTGTTGATGATCTGGCGGACCGCCGCCGGAATCTGGTCCGCCGATGCCAGCAAGCATCGCCTCTGGTCGTCACGCACCCATAGCGAGGAATCGAGAAACAGTGAAAGCTGCGACATGTTCAGGCTGCTCAGGCGGAATTGCGTGGAACGTGTTCCAGGATTTTGGCGCGAGGCACTAGGCGTAGCCCGCGAGCCCGAGATTGGTACGCCAGGACGGCATTGGTTGATTAGTCACTATTCCAGAGCGATGAACACTGAACCACGTCCTGAATGAGGCACTAATTCGACATATAGAGATTTTCGCCCGACGATGACAGCAAGCATTGGCCGCTTGTCCTGACGATTTGCTGATAAGCGGTGCCATTCCGATCTATCAAGGCCAGACGGGTTGGGGTTGTCTTCCGGATGGGTGTGCCATTCGCCCAAATAGCGGATGGCTCCCTGGCTCGCCATCCATCGAGTCAGTGCAATCGCTTCGTGGCCGAATGGCATTCTCTCGAACAGGTAGCGAAACCGTTTGTCCCATGCCGTGGGAACCGTTGCATGCTCAATGAGCATGTGAGTTCCATGGACCGAACCGAGTAGCAGCCCGCCAGCTTCGCAGTCTGAATCACTGGCCTGGACATGCTGATAGAACGTCTCCAACGTGGACTTCGAGAAATGCAGCAGCGTTCTGTCGTCGGCCGCCCAAGAACTCATAAACTGCATAAGGGGCATTCCCGATCCCGCAGCGGATCGCAATCGGGTGTGGCAAGCTGCTGGGCGCGGTCGATCAACCTAGTTCGCAACGCGGGGGAATAGACGCCGTTGACCCAATCAAGGGTCATCTCAGCGCCCAGGCTGGCAGCGTGCACCGACACTGAAGCAGGAAATGGTACGTACAGGCCTTCGCACCCATGCCCCGCCAAGATGACAGGAAGAGGATCGAGGGTAGAACGGAGGTCGCCCCTTCTGTTGCTATGCCAAAGACATCGAAAGCACGCACCAGATGCGTTCGTCCTCAGGAGCGCACGGACAGCCGTTCCCGCCCCCTCGATCCAGGCCGAAAGCATGGGCGTCGGAGGCGGATAGTGGCCACACAGCCAATGCCCGAGGGATTCTTCCCCGGTGGCATCTATGAGCAGGTCCAGCTCTCCCAATTGGGCCTGCCTGGCATCCACGGGCAGCGCACGAATCTCGGCACCTGGTGCCAAGCGCTTAAGTTCCTTCGCCATTGCCTCTGCTTTGTTCGACAGCAGGTCTGGGAATCCCAGGCGATGGCGCCCGATGTTTTGCGGGAGAAGGCAGTCGAAATCCACCAACGAGAGTTTTCCGCCGCATGTCCCTGCCCCAGCCTTGACCAGCATGTCCGACAGATATCCGCCGATCGTGCCGCATCCCACGAGGGCCAGATTCTTGCCTGCAAGCGTCTTCGACTTCGGCATGTTCCGCTGGGCAAGGTACCGATCGTCAATTCTGACCACCGAGATGGGCATTATCTTCAACCCGTAGCTCGAATCCCTGCGATCTGCGAGTTTGCTCCTTTGGGCCGGACGTTGGTGATCATAGAGAACCGCAAAGCCATACGTCATCAACGGAGACTCGATGACGATCAGAACGCCGTTGGCCTTCTTCCTTTCCCCTTCCTTGATACGCTCGTGAATCTTGCGTCGGCACCGAGGGTCAAGGGTGCTTTGCCACGCCAGGACATCCCCAACTGTTTCAGGAGGCCAATGGCTGGTCAGCGGGCGGGGTTGAGCATCAGTCTTTACCCGATAAGTCAGCACCCTTCTATCGGTGACTTGGTAGCCGAGCGACTTCAGCTTTTCAGCTGTTCGATCTTCGTTGTCGGTGATGAACCACACAGGACTCCCATTGGCCTGCGCGACTATGCAGTTCTGTCGCCCCAGGTCATTGCCTTGCATGTCCACGAAGCAAAGCCCGCCGTGCCAATAGGCGAAGAACTCCTCCGCGAGATCTTCGGTCATCTCCCCCTTCACGATCTGCCCGAACACAACGGCCGCGCTTTGCAGGCACGCCAGCGACTGCCCGACAGGATCGTAGATGTCCAGAACGACGGTGCCCTTGGCCAGATAGCACAGCCCACCATCTGCGCCAAGATGAGGAACCGCTGCGGGCAGCTCAGGAGGGATTTCCAGCAGCCTGATGCGAGGCAAGTCGAAGAACGTGGGGTCGAGCTGGACTTCGCACGGACAACCCTTGTCCGCTTGGGGCGGGATCAACCGCCCGTGCAGCCTGAACCAGCCGTCAGCCGTCTTGCCAACAAACTCGAAGCCTCGCTGCTTGAATGCCTCGATCACGTCTGCGACTGCTGCGGTGCTGCTCATCCAGCCTTCGTTCGGCCGATAAGTTCGCTAGGACCAGCAGCGGCGGGAGCCGCTGCAATGGTTGCGGCAACGGACACGACCTTGACCCGATCCGGCTCGTTCGGAAAGCGCGGGCCGAACTCGCCTCGCATCCAGATGCAGGCCTGTGAAGGACTGCCGGCGCCGGTTGCTCCGCGCAGCACCTTCTCAAATTCTTCGAAGGCCTTTGCCGCTTCTTCGACACCAGCCTGGCCAAGTCGCTCTGTGAGCGACTCTGACTCATCCACGGGGTTGTTCACTCCCGCACGCAACCGGGCCGGCAGTGCGGCGGCGACATCCAGCAACGCGAGGTCGTCGCGCCGGTCGCGCTTCTCAAAGAGCGGAGCTGCGGCAGCCATCAACAGGATCGAGGCGGGTCCTCCGCTGGACCACCTCCAATCGCGGAAGGCTTTCAGGTAACGAACCACACGCCGGAACTGCTCCCCCTTGGCTTCCACCTCGCCCAGGAACCATTCCTTGACGGGCCTAGGGTCGGAGGGCATCCAGTTGCATTCCCGGTGGGCGAGGAGCACCTTCTCGCGAGGCAATGCCGTCCAAGCATCCCGCTCCGCTTTGATCACGGCGTCCATCAGCGAGTCATACCCAAATCGCCTCATAGAGGCCTCTGCCAGTTTTACAAATTCCTGATCGGGGATCGCGTACAGCGGGATGTCAATGTGTGCATAACTTGCAATGACGATGCGGATGCACGTTGGCTTGTCGGTGACAAGCCTCCACCTCTTTTCCTCGACCAGCGGCTTCAAGGCTTCTTCCGCAGCGGCAAAGAACACCGTCGCCGCCGTGCTGGGACGCCTCGTCTGCGAGACGAAACTCATTGGGAGATAGCAGCCATCATCGACATCCGCCTGCTGCGAGTGTCTTGCCGGTGAGTTCAGCGTCTTGTATGCCCATGACCCTTGCGTGAAGAAGCGCGGCTGCGGCACGTCTTCCGTGTATCCGCTTGCCCTCAGCACGCCGGGGATGCCTGCGCGCAGGCAGTCCCTGACATCAGTGCGTGCGTCGGCGATCCATGCCCGTTGCTCAGGCGTCAGATCCAGCTCGTCGTGCATGCACGACTCGTCATCAAGAGTGGTGAAGAAGAGCGGACTCAAGTTCAGCATGCGGCCTCCGGAACATTCTTGTTGGGGCCGTGATAGAAGTTGGGAGCGTCGGCCTGGCGCGCTCGAAACGGTTGGAAAAGAGGATCGCCGAGCGCACGCTGCGCCGCGTGGTTGCCGCGATCCTTGAGCGTATTCGTGGCGCCAATGGAAACCCTATCCAGCGCCTTCACGTCCTTGCTTTGATCCGGCGTTGCCTTGTCGTCGATCTGGAAGTAGTCGTTGCCCAGCGCCTGCCGCAGCATGTAGTCCACCGACGACTCCTGGGCAGAAATTACGAGGTCGAAAAGTCCCCCGCGCCATTTTCCGAATCCGCGGTCAAGGCTGGCGCCGCCGCGAACGGTCGCACCGATGGTCATCGTGCCGATGGCGAGGACCCGAATCAGCGCATCCTGATTCGGCGCCAGGAACGTCTTGACTTCGTGCAACCCGAGCAGGCCGGGGGCGTTGCCCACCAGTCCTCCGTCCGCGAAGACACCGCGGTCGTTGCGCGCCAGAGGAAAGTAGACGGGCGCGGCGGCTGTCGCCAACGCAACATCGACGATCTTCATGCGGTGATCCAGTTCAAAGGACGGATGGTGCGGTGTTTTGAAGAACTGCCCGCGACCTGTCGAGTAGTTGACTGCGGGCACGAGAACACGATGCTTCAGGTCTCCGATCGTGGTCCCTTGGAATTGCTCGGTCAGCACTTCTCGCAGCCCTGTTGAGTCATGCTTTGCAGTCAGCCAGAAGCCCAGAAGCCGTCGCCATAGGTTGCGGTAACCAAAGATGCGGCTACCCTGTTCTTCAAACAGTGCCTTGAGTTCGTGGGCCGGAATTTCCGCAGCCAGTCCCAAAGCCAGCATCCCTCCTGCCGATGTGCCGCAAATTAGATCAAAGTGCGAAGCGATAGGACGGCCCAGCACGGTTTCGAGTTCGGCGAGAACCGTGGCGGTGTACAGTCCGCGATAACCGCCCCCTGACAGGGCAAGTACATGGTAGGTGGGGATGCTCGTCATGGCGCTTCAGCCCTTTGGCGGTAAGGGGTCGTTGCCGTGACTGTCCTTGTCACGGATACGGCCATCCGGGCGGTGGATGACGAGTTCGGGCTGCTGGTTGCGTGCGATGTCCATTGCTGCGTCAATGGCCTGTTGCTCCGTGTCGTGCGTGGAGGTCACCCGCTGATTGCCGGCTCTCTTGACTGCCCAACCGTCCTGATGAGGAACAACATGTTGATTCTTGCCTGCCATGAGGGCTCTCCTACAGAAGAACTATCGAAGTCCCAGCCGCTCGGCTGGGTTGTCAATGGCCGCCCGCTGTAGCACAATGCGTTGCTCATGCAGACAACGGGAAGGCCAAGCCAATCCAACCTGGAGCAGGTGTAAAATATGCATCAGTTGTCTGGCTGGACAACAATGTATCAGAGCGCGTGCGCCTGTGCAACTTGCGTGCGGCGTGCACCTCTGAACATCAACCGGACGTCAAGGGGCAACAGAGGGCTTGGCCCTTCTTCCCGCAACCGCAAGGATCAGAACTCATGCCGCAAACAGGTCTAGGCGTCGCCCTCAAGACGCTACGCGAACGCAGAACCCTGTCCCTGCGTGAGATCGGCCAGCTATCGTCAGTTGATCATGCTTATGTCCACCGCCTCGAAACAGGCGAGAAGACAAACCCATCCAAAGACTTGGTTGAGAAGCTGTTGAAGGTTTTCAAGCCGGGAGAAAGAGATGTCGCACTCGTGATGTGGCTAGTTGGCCACACAGACGCTGATCCAAGCCTTGTTGAGTTCGTGCTACAAGATCCCTCGATCAGCATCGATGTTTTTTCGGCTGCGGCTGGAGTCAGGCATCGGGGAAATGCAAGGCCTGACCCCGCGACGCTCATCGCCCGTATCAAGAAGGCCTTCGACGACGACGAGGACGACTGAATATGGACGAGGCGGATGTCAGGCAGAGAGCGCGCGCGTTTGTCGCAAGAGTCGATGTTTCGAACATCCGAGAAGACCTGTCCCCGTATGTGACCGCGGCTAACGCCAAGGTCAAGAAGGATGAGCTTGGTGAGGGGGAGTCTGGCTATACCGTTACCAAGCCGAACGGGAGGCACATCATCACTGTGAATTCGCTGGAAACCGAAGAGCGTCAGCGCTTCACTCTCTGCCACGAAATTGCTCATATTGTGCTTGGTTTGGAATCAAGTCACGACGAGGTGCCGTCATGGTCCTATGCAAAGCGACATCCAAACGAGATCGCCTGCGACACGTTTGCCGCTGAACTGCTAATGCCCTATCAGCAATGGCTCTCCGCTGTGCCCAAGGAAGAGCCCTCCCTGGATATCATCCAACACATGGCCGACTTCTTCGGCACATCATTCCCTGCAGCAGCGTCAAGGTTTGCCAGTCTCAGCGATATGCCGTGCGCATTCGTCACCATGGAGCGCGGTGCAGTGCGTTATGCAGCGCGCTCCACTGGCTTGCGAAAGGCTGGGGCTTGGATACCGCCCAAGTCCGTCATCCCGGTTGGCTCAGTGGCTCACCGCCTCCGTTCTTCAGGTATCAGTGCTGCGGAAACGGATGAGGTTTCACAAGACATCTGGTTCGACGAGTGGGAAAAGGGGCTCGGCCTCTGGGAGCTTTCCAGGCATTACGCACGTACCGATACAACTACCTCGCTGTTGTGGTTCGATAGCGACGATTTACCTGGGGTCGAGGCGTTCCGCTTCGGTGCGCGCGACCAGGACGATGGCGGCTTGGCTGAACTTACCGGACAACTGCCATGGCCTGGGCGGAGCAAGCGTCGTTAGCGAAACCTGACAGCCTCACGTCAAACGCTCGCTATGCTTTGCGCGACTGAAGACGGCGCGCCCTGCTCGATTTTAACAGGAGCCGGTGTAATCAAGTTCAAATTCGACCTGGGTGCATGGGCCAGCGGACTGCGCGCCGCGCCGAACAGGCCGATCAGCAGATTGGCAAAGCCTCTGCGCGCATATTTTCGGAATCGGTGGTGAGCGGCTCCGTGGGTAGAATGGGCAGCAGGCCCACGAGTGCCTTAATTCACCAGGTCAGCGCCATCGCCGTTCAGGCCCTAAACCAGCCGAATCCGCTGCGCAACGCCTTTCGTAACCTCAAACACAGCACGGAAATAGTTCTCCTCCAGCAACTCAGCGCGGCCGTGGTTCAGCACTTCTGCGTGGACGACGCGGTTCTCCAGCACGGCCTTGAGCTGAGTGCCGCTCAGCCCGCGCTCGGTATAGGCGAGCACGCGGCGCCGCTTCGAGATGCTGTGAGCTGAAAGGGGCAATCTGGGTCGCCAATGCCAGTCCCCCTCGTCAGGCATCAGATGATGGCCTGCAATCCCTTGTCGGCGATGACGTTGAGCAGCTTGAGGGCTGGCCCGGTGGGATGGGTTTCGCCTTGCTCCCACTTGCGTACGGTCGAGGCTGAGGTGTGCAAATGGAGGGCGAACACCGGCTGGCTGAACTTCAAGGCTTCGCGCAGGCGTTTGATGTCCTTGGCACCGAACGCCCGCACCAGTGGCGGGCAGATGGCGTCGAACTCGCGCATCGTCACCTTGCCGATAGCACCCGCTTCATGGAGTGCGGCCAAGTCGTCACGCAGGGATTCAATGATCTTGCTCACAATGCACCTCCAATAACACGCCTGACTGCAGCGCCTTCGACAATGCTTCGGCGGATAGTTCCAGCAACACCTTGCCGGCGAATTGCAGCGCCTTCTTCTCGTCCAGTGTGATGTTCGCTTTGTCGCGCTTGGGGAACCCATGCAGGAACACGTAGCGGCTACCGATTCGGGCCGACAGCAGCGTGCGATAGCCGCCGCTCTTGCCGCCGCCGGGGCGAGCCACCCGCTTCTTGTAGAGGAAGCCGCCCAGGTCCGCGTCGACCAGACCGCTTTCCATCTCCTGAACCGCCTTACACAAGCCGGCATCGGGCAGCTTTTCGTCCGCCTGCCATCGCGCAAAATTCCTTCGTTTGAAGATGCAGGTCATAGTGGTTTCCGAACCATACCCGAAACGGGTACACCTTTCCAAGCCCACCCCCCAGATCAATACCCGGGCGGAGAGGGCAGCCGGGCCGATTGCCGTGGCAGCGTTACGACGATCTCGGCCGATCTTACGCGCTGTGGCGCGCCGTGCCCGGTTAGCGCGCCGGCCGCGGGGTTTGCTAGAATGCGCGGCTGGCCGGAATAGCTCAGTTGGTAGAGCGGCGCATTCGTAATGCGTAGGTCGCAGGTTCGACTCCTGTTTCCGGCACCAACTCCGAACCGTGCTGCAGGCCAAAGCCGGCGGTTGGGTTCTAGCGGCTGTGCCGAATGGACGGCCCGATTGTTCGAGGTTTCGCGCGGAGGAATCTGCCCCATGTTCTACCTGATCCAGGGGATCGATCGCGCTGATTCGCTGGCCGCACGCCGTGCCGCCCGACCCGCGCATCTGCAACGATTGCACGAACTGTCTTCTGCCGGGCGGCTGCTGCTGGCCGGTCCCTTGCCGGCGATCGATGCCGAGGATCCGGGTGAGGCCGGTTTTGTCGGCAGTGTGATCGTGGCCGAGTTTGCTTCGCTGGACGCGGCCCGCGCCTGGGCCGATGCCGATCCCTATGTGTCTGCCGGGGTGTATGCCGAGGTGCGGGTGTTTCCGTTTCGCCGGGTGCTGCCGTGAGTTCGCTGACGGCGGGACAACGGGTGGCGGCAATCCGTGCGCGTTTGCAGGCCGAGTTGCACCCGGTTCGGGTTGAAGTCGAGGACCAGAGCGAACGTCACCGCGGCCATGCCGGTGCGCGCGACGGCCGCGGGCATTTCGCGGTACGGATCGAAGCCGAGGGTTTTCGCGGCCAGTCGCTGATCGCCTGCCATCGGATGGTCTACGCCGCGCTCGGCGATCTGATGCAGAGCGACATCCACGCGCTTTCGATCCACATTGATGTGCCGGCGACAGTGGCGGTTGGATAGGGCGGGAAAACGGCCAACGCGGTAATCGAGGCAGGCGCCGGCGGCGTGGACGCGACTGTCTGGCGAGAGTCCGCTTGGTGCAGTTGCGGACCCTGTCGCTGCGCGGCCTGGCCCGACCTGGCCATGGGCTCGGGTATTTAGAAGGTCGAGGCCCTGGCGGTGTTTTTCGCTCCCCTTTCGTTTCCGGACTTTCGTTCGCCGGATCGTTCAGCCTTCATATCTTTAGCACCCGCAGCCGGGTTTCGACTTCGGCCCGGTCCCATGCGCGCTGGAAGGAAGCCAGCAGTTGTCGGGTGCGCGGCGCATCCTGGTAGTGGCCTTCGCCGTCGTAGCTGGCGCTGTCGCCGCGGCGCATCCATCCGCCCTGGTCGTTGAACAGCAGGGCGCTGTCCACCGGCCCTGATTCTTCGGGGCGCTGGCGGCGGACTTCGATCAGGCTGGGCAGGCGCTGGGCCAGGTCGAGCAGACGATGGCCATTTTGCAGGGCGATGCGGATATCGCCGGTCAACAGGCGAACTGCCGCACCGCGCCCGGAACGGGCGACCCGTTTGACCGCGGCGACGAACGCATCGTCGTCGTAAACGGCCGGTTCCAGATCCGGCGAGACCAGCCACAGTTGATGCCGTGCCGCGGCGGCGATTTCGATCGCCGCTATTCGCGCCTGGTCGGCGCGCTGGAAGCTGATCGGGCCGCCGGCCATCGACAGCTTCAGGCGCATCAGTCGGTGCGGGATGTTGGCGTCCAGATATTCCGGGCCTTCGGCGACGAAGCCGGCGCGCTCATAGAATCCGATCGCCTGGGTTTGCGCCGACAGGGTGACCTCCGGATAAGCCGATTGTCGGGCGAGATCGATCAGGTGCCGCAGTATCGCTGCACCCACGCCGCTGCCCCGTGCTGGCGCCAGCACCGCCATGCGTCCAATGCGGGCTTGCGGGGTCAGTCGCCCGGTGCCGACCGGTCGCCCTGCTGCATCGATCGCCAGTACGTGCCGCGACAGCGGGTCGAGTTCGTCCCATTCCTCGTCCAGCGGGCAATGTTGTTCGACCACGAACACCGGTTCGCGCACCGCGCGTAGGTGTTCCAGGTCTTGCGGATAGCTGGCGCTGCGCAGGGTGAAGGCAGGATTCATCGGCCGATTCCAAAGTGGCCGGCGTTGACCATCCGGGTGAGGACGGCCTGGTCGGTAGTTGTCAGCGCCTGCCAAGCCGGCGCATCGATACCGTCGGTCCGGGTCAGGGCGGTGTAGAGCCGGGTGGAGACGGTAAATTCCTCGCCGGCCAGAAAGACCTTTCGGCCACGCCGCCATGCAATCGAGGTCAGCGCGGAAAATGGTTGGCGCAGCAAGCGCGCGCCGCGTTGCAGGCGTTGATCGATTCGTTCCCGGGACAAAGCGCGTGGCGGCGCAGCCGGTGTCTGGGCCAGACGATAGCGGCTGGCGAAATTGGCGAACCACTCGGCGATTGCCTGATCGTCGAGCCCGCGCAGCGCGCTGATCGCTTGCCGAACACGGGCCAGATCGCAGGCTTCGATGGCATGACGATCCCGACGCGGCGCGAGATCGGGATCGGCGTAGCGTTGGTCTTCGGGCAGGGCCGCGGCCACGCTTTCGGCCAGATCCAGGATCAGTTCGGTCGCCGAGGGTGCGCGCATGCCCAAGGACAGGGTCATGCACTCGTCCAAGGCAACCCCATGGTGCGGCAGGTTCGGCGGCAGGTACAGCAGGTCGCCAGGCTCCAGCACCCAATCCTGGTCTGGCTCGAACTGCGCCAGCAATTTGAGTTCGACGTCGTCGCGGAAGGCGCGTGGCGCCGTGGCCCGGGTATCGATCTGCCAGCGCCGCCGCCCCAGCCCCTGCAGCAGGAACACGTCGTATTGGTCCAGATGCGCGCCGACCGAGCCGCCCTTGACCGCGTAGGAAATCATGATGTCATCCTGGCGCCAGGCTGGCAGAAAATCGACCAGCCGCAACAACTGCGCCACCGCCGGATCCCATTTGTCCACATCCTGCACCAGCAGGGTCCAATGACTGCTGGGCAAGCGCTGGAAGCGATCCTCGGCGAACGGCCCGGATTCGACCTGCCAGCGCCCGGAGCGCGGCGTGTGGCGGATCAACCGCGACAGCGCCAGCGGCTCGCAGGCGAGGCCGGCGAGTTCGTTCGGGCTGATCGGGGTCTGGAACCCAGGCAGTGCCTGGCGCACCAACAAGGGCCGCTTCTGCCAGTGGTCGCGCAGGAAACGCTGCGGCGTCATCCCGAACGGGTGGTCTGGACGACCAGTAACTTCAAGCGTTGGCGTGCTCATGATTCAAGCCTCGCTGGCGGGCACGCAGCCGTCAGCCAGGGCCTGGGCCAGACCGGTGTAGGTGGCCGGGCTCAGATCGAGCAGGCGCTGGCGCGCATCGGCCGGCAAGTCCTGCGCTGCGATGAATTCGCGCAGGCTGGTCGCGTCGATGCCACGGCCGCGGGTCAGCGCCTTCAACTGTTCGTAAGGTTCGGCCAGGCCATGGCGGCGCATCACCGTCTGTACCGCCTCGGCCAACACTTCCCAACTCGCATCCAGATCGGCAAGCATGCGTTCGCTGTTGACCGCAAGCTTGCCCAGCCCCTGCTCCAGTGAAGTCAGTGCCAGCAGGCTATGGCCAAAGGCGACGCCGAGGTTGCGCAGCACGGTCGAATCGCTGAGGTCGCGTTGCCAGCGCGAGATCGGCAGCTTGTTGCTGAAATGTTCGAGCAGGGCATTGGCGATACCGAGATTGCCTTCGGCGTTCTCGAAGTCGATCGGATTGACCTTGTGCGGCATGGTCGAAGAGCCGACCTCGCCCGATTTCAGGGTCTGGCGGAAATAGCCCAGCGCGATATAGCCCCACAGGTCGCGGCAAAAGTCGATCAGGATCACGTTCAGACGGCGGGTTATGTCGGCCAGTTCGGCGATGCCATCGTGCGGTTCGATCTGGGTGGTCAGCGGATTCCATTGCAGGCCGAGCGCGCCGACCAGGCGTTCCGATACGGCCGGCCAATCGACTTCCGGGTAGGCGATGCAATGCGCGTTGTAATTGCCGACCGCGCCATTGATCTTGCCCGGCGATTGCCAGACAGCGAGCTGCCCGAGCTGACGTTCAAGGCGTGCCAGTACATTGGCGATTTCCTTGCCGAGCGTGGTCGGTGAGGCGGTCTGCCCGTGGGTGCGCGCCAGCATCGGCTGGGCGGCGTGGGTGCCGGCCAGAGCGCGCAGATGCTCGGCGAGCGCGCGCAGCCGCGGCAGCAGAACTTGGTCGCGGGCGTCCTTCAGCATCAGTGCGTAGGCGAGATTGTTGATGTCTTCGCTGGTGCAGGCGAAGTGGATGAACTCGGCGTGCCGGGCCAGCTCGGGCAGCGCGCCGATCCGTTCCTTGAGGAAGTACTCGACCGCCTTGACATCGTGGTTGGTGGTCGCCTCGATCGCCTTGATGCGTTCGGCGTCGGCGATTGAAAAATCCTTCACCAGTGCGTGTAGGAAAGCGCGCGCGCCCGACGAGAACGCCGGCAGCTCGGCCACCGCCGGTTGCTCGGACAAGGCCAGCAACCATTCGACTTCGACCCGCACGCGGCGCGCGATCAGACCGAATTCGCTGAAGATCGGACGCAGTGCGGCGACCCGGCCGGCGTAACGGCCATCCAGTGGGGACAGGGCGGTGAGCGCATCGAGCGGCATGGCAGGCTCCACAGGAAACACGCAGTTTAATGGCAACCCGGGCAGATCACCGAAGCTGCAGCGATCAGTGTCCCGCATCCGGCCGTGGTGCTCGCTTAGCGTGTTTGCCAGTCGGCTCCCAGGGCATCGGCAATCGCGCGCAGGGCTGGCAGGGCGGCGAGTGGCAGCGCGACGTCCTGGTCGCTCGCCACCGTGGCGTCGTCGGGATTGATGCGGATCAGGCGGGCGCCGCGGCCGGCCTGTAGGCGCCGGCTGAAATCGCGTACCGAAGGAATGGCGGTACCTGCACCGATTTCGATCAGCAGCGGTCGGACCAGTCCGTGCAGCCAGCCCTCCAGCCGCATCGATTGCAGACTACTCGGTCGTTCCACCCAGTCGTAATCGTCGAACATCAGGATATTGGGTCGGGCTAGGGCGCCGCAGCGCGGACAGGTCGGGGCGGCATTGTCCAGCACGCAGCGCGTTTCATCGATTTCCGGCACAAAGCCCTCGGCCGGCCAGACCGCGCCGGAACAAAGCGCAGTGCATTGCAGGTGGTGGATCGAGCCATGGCATTCGTGGATGCGCGCCGGGTCGAAGCCGGCGCGTTGAAACTGGCCATCGACATTGCTGGTGAACACGCCGCAGCCCTGGGCCATGCGTAAACCCCAATGCCGCAGCAGGCGGAAACCGGCGTGTGGTGTGGTGCGCCGATACAGCGCCAGCCGGTGGCCGTAGAACCCCCAGGCCAGCTCGGCCGACTCGGCGAAGGCGCGTGGATTGGCGATTTCGGTGAAGCCGATGCCGGCCCGTCCGAGCGCCGGATAGGCGGTCCAGAAGCCCTGGCCGCCACGAAAATCCGGTAGGCCGGAATCAACCCCGATGCCGGCACCGGCCGCAATCACCAAGGCATCGGCGGCGCGGATCAGCCGGGCGGCGCGAGCGACGCGTTCATCCCGGGCATCGTCTGGCAAGGGTTCCGGCATCGGCGCATGCCCGCGGTGGTGGCTGGGTCGGGGATTGTAGGCCGGTTACTGACAAAGGCGCTGCCAAGCGCCCGGCACCATCGTGTCATCTTGGCGCGGCCGGCAGGCCCGCCTCGTACCAGCCGCGCGAGGCGTTGACCACGCGCACCACCAGCAGCATCACCGGCACCTCGATCAGTACGCCGACCACCGTGGCCAGCGCCGCACCGGATTCGAAGCCGAACAGGCTGATCGCCGCTGCCACCGCCAGTTCGAAAAAATTGGAGGCACCGATCAGCGCCGAGGGACAGGCGATGCTGTGCTTTTCGCCGACCAGGCGATTGAGTCCATAGGCCAGCGCCGAATTGAACAGCACCTGGATCAGGATCGGCACCGCGAGCAGGGCGATCACCAGTGGTTGCTCGATGATCGCCCGGCCCTGGAAGGCGAACAGCAGTACCAGGGTCGCCAGAAGAGCGGCGATCGACCACGGGCCGATCCGCAGCATCGCCCGATCGAACGCGGCCGGGCCGCGTGCCAGCAGCGCACGCCGCCAGCCCTGCGCGATCAACACCGGGATGACGATGTACAGCCCGACCGAAATCAGCAGGGTCGCCCACGGCACGCTGATCGCCGACAGCCCGAGCAGCAGGCCGACCAGCGGCGCGAACGCGAACACCATGATGCTGTCGTTCAGTGCTACCTGCGACAGGGTGAACAACGGATCGCCGTTGCTGAGCCGGCTCCACACGAACACCATCGCGGTACACGGCGCGGCGGCGAGCAGGATCAGTCCGGCGATGTAGCTGTCGATCTGCGCCGCCGGCAGCAGCGGCGCGAACCAGTGGCGGATGAACAGCCAGGCGAGCAGGGCCATCGAAAACGGCTTGACCAGCCAGTTGACGAACAAGGTCACGCCGATGCCGCGGACATGCTGGCGTAGCTCGTGCAGGGCGGTGAAATCGACCTTGACCAGCATCGGCACGATCATCACCCAGATCAGCAGGCCGACCGGCAGATTGACCTCGGCCACCTGCATCCGGCCAATGCTCTGAAACAAGCCCGGCAGCAGTTGTCCGAGGCCAATGCCGATGGCGATGCAGAGTGCGACCCACAGGCTGAGGTAACGTTCGAAGGTATTCATCGTTGGGTAGGGGTTGGGGGATGGAGAATGGGGCGGGGAACGGGGAACGGGGAATGGAAATAGGTTGTGCTGTGCGCAGCGCAGCGAAACGAAGCGCAACGATTCGAAGCGAGGTCTCGGCAATGGCTGTTGCGCTGTCCGGCTCCGCCGTTAAACACCGCTGCGCTCAGCACAACCTATGTTTTTGCTATTCCTGTTGCGCTGACCGGCTCCGCCGTTAAACACCGCTGCGCTCAGCACAACCTATGTTTCGCTGGTGAGGGTGCCGATTCGGTCGAGCTCGTTCTGGAAGCGCGGTCGGTCGGCCGCCAGGGTGGACAGCGGCAGGGCCAGGAACGCTTCGATGCGCGCGCGCAGGATCCGGTAGGCGCGTTCGAAGGCGGCGTCGATCTCGGCCTCGCTGCCGCGGACATGGGCCGGATCATCGACACCCCAGTGGGTTTTCAGCGCCGCGCCGAGAAACACTGGGCAGCTCTCGCCGGCGGCGCTGGCGCAGACCGTGACCACCAGGTCCGGGGCGACCGGCAGATCGTTCCAGGACTTGCTGTGATAGCCCGCACTGGCGATGCCATGGCGCGCCAGCAGGGCGAGCGAACGCGGGTGGACCTGCCCGGTCGGATGGCTGCCGGCGCTCAGTGCGTGAATACCGGCCGGTGCCAGGTGATTGAAAGTGGCCTCGGCGAGGATCGATCGGCACGAGTTGCCGGTACACAGAAAAAGTACTTTCATCGGCGTGCCCTTCGCTGCGGATGGGAATGTGCCGCTGCCGGTTGGCAGGCCGACTGAGTCGGCAGTTCGGCGCAGCGTCCGCGCCGGCCGGCGCAGCAGGCGTCGGTCAGATAGCCGATCAGCCCTTGCATCAGTTTCAGATTGGCCCGGTAGCGCTGGAAGCGGCCCTGCGGCGCCAGATCGAGCAGTCCGGCATGGGTCAATGATTTCAGATGAAACGACAGATTGGTCGGCGCAATGTCAAGCGCGCTGGCGATTTCACCAGCAACCAGGCCGTCCGGCGCATGTTTCACCAACAGACGGAAAATCGCCAACCGATGCTCAGAAGACAGGCAGGCAAAGGCGGCGATGGCGGTGGTCTGGTTCACGCTTCAATACTACAACAACGATTGAAATAAACACAGCCGTTGATTGCATCCGCGGCGAGCGGACCGCAATCAATCGTCGCTGCGCTCGAAGCGGGCCATCTGCGTCGAGCTGCCGTGCAGCGGGTGCGGCGGGCCGATGTCGATGAAGCGCACCCGATAGCGCTGGCGGTCGGCGACGCCTTGCGCCCAATGCTGAAACCGCGGCCGCGACCATTCGAAGCGATGCCCGGGGTGGCGCATCTGGCCCGGCGCCATGCCGTACACCAGGTTGTATTCCTGGTTGGGTGTGGTGATAAGCACCAGGGTCGGGCGCATCTGGCCGAATACCGCCTGTTCCACCCGTGCCAGCCGGCCCGGTTCGATATGCTCGATGGTCTCGAGCAGGACCGCGGCGTCGAAGCCCATCAGGGCGCGGTCGAACTGCTCGAACGAGGCCTGCTGGATGTCGATCCGGCCGCCGGTTGCGGCGAGCTCGAGCCCGAGCAGCAGACGCGCTTCGGCCAGTGCCTCACGGTCGATGTCGATGCCCAATATCCGTTGGAACTGCGCCTGTCCGGCCAGCAGGCAGAGCAGTTCGCCGGTGCCGCAGCCAAGGTCGACGACGCTGCGCGCAGCGCTGTCGAGCAGATGCCGCAGCACGCAGTCCAGGCGCTCTTGGTGCAGTTCCGTGGCCATGGCTCAGGCTCTGGTGCGAACCACCGCGGGGGCTAGGTAATGCGTCTGCCAATACTGATTGTGGAACAGCTCGAGCGGCTGGAAGCGCGTTTTGTAGCCCATCTTCGGATGCTGATCGATCCAGAAACCAAGATACAAGTGAGGTAGCTTCTCGCGGCGCGCCCACTCGATCTGAGCCAGTATGGCGAAAACGCCGAGGCTGCGCCGGCTTTGCTCGGGATCGAAGAAGGTATACACGGCAGACAATCCGCTGATCTGGCAATCGGTGATCGCGGCGGCCAGCAATTGCCCGTCGCGGTGGATGCGCAACACCTGGGTATTGGCCCAGGGCGTTTCGAGCAGTTCGCGAAGATGCTCGGCTTCACCCTGGGTCGCGGTGCTGTCTGGATGGCGGCCTTCCAGATAGCGGCGGTACAAGCGGTACAGATCCTCGTCGAAATGGGCCGGGCTGATGTCGATCCCGAGATCGGCATTCTGTCGCCAGCAACGCAACTGGCTGCGATCGGCCTGAAAGCGTTCGGTCGGTAGCCGCGCGGAAACACAGGCCTGGCAGTCCAGACACCGAGGGCTGTAAAGGTTGCTCGCGCTCCGACGGTATCCGACCGTCAGGGCGTGGGCGTAGTAGTCGCCCCGCAAAGGGTTCTTTGGGTCGAGTAGCACGTTGCGCGCCAGGCGATCTTCAAAATAGCCGCAACGGTGTTCACGGGTCAGGAAGAAGCGGATCGGATAATCGGCCATGGCGTCGCGGCGCATTGCTGGAGGATTCAGACCTGTGTCACTGGGGAGCGGGCGTCGGGCGAGGGTCGATGATCTCCACTGGCGTGACCTCGTTCGGTCCCTGGTCCGGGCTGGTTGGTCCGGGAGGCGTCGCTGGCAGCGATCGAGCGGCCGGCGGAGGCGGTGGTCGGGATTGCGTGGTCCACAGGAAATAGCCCGTGGAGAGCAGCACCAGGGCCAGCAAAATCCGGCGAATCCGGGCCGCGGTCGGTATCGATTCCACTTCGCGCCTGGGGCTAAGGTTATAGCCCGGCGCGACGTCCGGCCGGGTGCTGCCCATCAGCCCCGCATCGCGCAGCAATTGTCGCGCCCGCGGCAGGTCCTCGGCTTGCAGAACCCACACCGCCGGCCAACTGCTGGTGCTGGCGGGTTGGCTGTAGCTCGGCCGGCGAAAGCGGTCGCGACGCAGCTTGTCGCGGTTGCTGACGTGGGTGGCGATGCCGTGCTGGTGAAGAAAGGCCTCGACGCCGTCGACGTTTTCCAGCCGCGGAGAACTGAATACCTGACGCATCAGTCGGATTCCCGGTCGAGAATGCGGATCAGACCTTCCTGGACGGTCGATGCCACCAACTGACCGGACTCGCTGTAGAACATGCCGCGCGTCAGGCCACGGGCGCCCTGGGCGCTGGGGCTGTCGCAGGAGTACAGCAGCCACTGGTCGGCCCGGAACGGACGATGAAACCACATGGCGTGATCGAGACTCGCCATCATCACATTCGGTTGCAGGTAGGAAATCCCATGCGGCAGGGTGGCGGTGCCGATCAAGTGGAAGTCCGAGGCATAGGCGAGCATCGCCCGGTGCAGATTGGGATCGTCGCCAATGGGTTCGCGCAGTTTGATCCAGACTTGTTGGAACGGCGGGCGTTTGGGTGGGCGAAGCTCGTCGCGCGGGTAGACATGCCGGAACTCGAACGGGCCCTTTCGGCTCAGCCAGCGTTGCAGTTTGGCGGGGATGTGCGCAAGCGTATCCGCCGATAGCTCGGCGGGCGGATCCAGTTCTGTCGGGCCGGGCACGATGGGCATCGACAGTTGGTGCTCGACGCCTCGTTCTTCGACCTGGAAACTGGCGGCCATGCCGAAGATCTGCTGCCCGTGCTGGATCGCCGCGACGCTGCGGGTGGTGAAGCTTCGGCCATCGCGCGGGCGCTCGACCTGGTAGACGACCGGGGTTTCGATGTCACCGGCGCGCAAAAAATAAGCGTGCAGCGAATGCACCGCGCGCCCTTCCACCGTGCGTTGCGCGGCCGAAAGCGCCTGGCCGAGCACCTGGCCGCCAAACACATATTTGGTGCCGATATCGCGACTCTGGCCGCGATACAGGTTTTCTTCCAGGCGCTCAAGCTCGAGCAGCTCGATCAGTTCGGAAACGATGGATTCGGTCATGTTGGGCAGGCACGGTTTGGCAAAGCCAAGTATGACCGTAGTTGCTGCGCATCGGTACCCGGGAGCGCCGGGCACAAGTTCGGCCGGCCGGTCAATTCGCTGTGGCGCCGGATGCGGACGGCACGACGTGCGACTTCACTGCAGGACAGATGGGGCGGTGGTGCCGATGCCGAGCGGGTGCTCGTCGCTCCCTGTCGCGGCGCGCTCATCCGCCCCGAGCCGCTGCAAGCCGAGCCGTTCGAAGCGTGCCCAGGGAAACAGCGGGCCGGGGTCGCGCTTGCGGCGCACCCGCAGGCTGGGGTCGTCGCTGGCCGGCACCAACTCGGTATCCAGGTCCTCGTGACCGGCGATGTGTTGCAGCCGCGGCAGCTCGCGGCGTAGTGCGGTGAGCAGAACGGCCAGCGCGTCGAGCTGGGGCTCGGTGTAGGACTCGGTCATCTCTTGCCGGCGCGAATCCAGCCAGTCCGGATAGCGCCCACGGTTGCTGAGCTCGATCCCGATCGACTGCGGGTTGTAGCCGCGGGTGTGGTTGGCCACCCGCTCGATCGGCACGAAGCGATGCACCCGGCCGTCGTGATCGATGTAGTAGTGGCCGCTGTTGCCGGTGCCGCTGTCCAGATACAGCACCCGTTCGCCATAGCTGCGGGCCATGGCCAGGTCGGGCAGCTCGGTGCAATGGATCACCACCAGGGTGATCGCCGCCAGCGGGCGCTGGTCGAGTTGCTCGGCGTAGGGCAGGGGCCAGTCGTGGATGGCGGGATCGATCGGCATGGCGGCGAGGGCTGGGCTTGATTGTGGGCAGTGTAGTGCCGGCACTCGCTGCTGACGCGGGGGCGCTGATCGGCACAATCCGACCGCCAGGGTTTTTCCCGGTGCGCCCGGTTCTCCCGCTAAAATGCCCGGCCTCGACCAGGAACACCGATGTGGCAAGCAAGCCAACCGAAATGAGCTCGTCCGATCTGCCGACGGTCTGGGACCGGCGGCTACGCGAAGCCCTGGTGTTTCTGCTGTTGCCGGTGCTGGTTTATCTGGCCCTGTGTCTGTTCAGTTACAGCCCGGGCGACCCGAGTTGGTCGCATGCCGGCGGCAACGATCCGGTCGAAAACCGCGGCGGTTGGATCGGCGCCTGGACCGCCGACTCGCTGCTGCAATTGTTCGGTGTGACCGCTTACCTATTTCCCCTGCTGCTGCTTGGCGTGGCCTGGCGGCTGGTGCGCGATTTGCAGCCGTTGCCTGCCAGCAGCCGGTCCGATTCTGCCTGGCTGTTGCTTGGCTGTGTTGGCCTGCTGGTTACCGCAGCGGCGCTGTCGCACCTGCATTTCGATCATCTTGGCTGGCAACTGCCTGCGCATGCCGGCGGTGTGCTCGGCCAGATACTTGGTGGTGTCGCCAGTTCGGCGCTGGGACCGATGGGCGCGACGTTGATCTTGTTCGGATTGCTGCTGATATCGGTCACCCTGGTGACCGGTTTGTCCTGGTTTGGCTTGATGGAACGGATCGGCGGCTTGACCGTGGCAGCAGCAGGATGGCTGCTCGAGCGCTGGCGCGCGCGTCATGCTGGGCGTGCCGGCCGCGTCCTGCAGCAGGAACGTGCGGTGTCGCTCAAAGCCGAGCGGGTGCGCCAGTCGCGGCGCGAACCGATCCGCATCGAACAGCCGCTGCCGCCGCTGGAAAAAAGCGAGCGCGCCGAACGCGAGTTGCAGATTCCGCTGTTCCATGCGCTGCCGGCCGGCGAACTCCCACCGCTGTCGCTGCTCGACGAACCCAGGGCGCAGGCGCACAGCTGGTCGGAAGCCAGTCTGGAGGCGATGTCGCGCGCGGTCGAGATCAAGCTCAAGGAATTTCGCGTCGATGTGTCGGTAGTAGGCGCCTATCCGGGACCGGTGATCACCCGCTATGAACTGCAACCGGCGCCGGGCGTCCGGGTCGGCCAGATCAACTCGCTGGACAAGGACATCGCCCGCGGGCTATCGGTGCAGTCGGTGCGGGTGGTCGATGTGATCGCGGGCAAATCGGTGGTCGGGCTGGAAATCCCGAACACCAGTCGCGAGATCGTCTATCTCTCGGAAATGCTGCGATCTAAGGAATACGACCGGGTCGGCTCGCCGTTGGCACTGGCGCTGGGCAAGGACATTGGCGGCCGTCCGACCGTGGTCGATCTGGCGCGCATGCCGCACCTGCTGGTCGCCGGCACCACCGGTTCCGGCAAATCGGTGGCGGTCAACGCCATGGTGCTGTCCTTGCTGTACAAGGCCACCGCCGATGACGTTCGCATGTTGATGATCGACCCGAAGATGCTTGAACTTTCGGTCTACCAGGGCATTCCGCACCTGCTTGCACCGGTGGTTACCGACATGAAGGAAGCGAGCAACGGGCTGCGCTGGTGCGTGGCCGAGATGGAACGTCGCTACAAGTTGATGAGCGCGGTCGGGGTGCGCAACCTGGGCGGCTTCAACAAGAAAGTGCGCGATGCCGAGGAGGCCGGCCACCCGATTCTGGATCCGTTGTTCGTGGTCCGCCCGGAGCAGCCCGAACTGCGTGCCGAGCCGCTGGAGAAAATGCCTTACATCGTGGTGGTGATCGACGAGTTCGCCGACATGATGATGATCGTCGGCAAAAAGGTCGAAGAGCTAATCGCGCGATTGGCGCAGAAGGCGCGCGCCGCCGGCATCCATTTGATTCTGGCCACGCAGCGCCCCTCGGTCGATGTAATCACCGGGCTGATCAAGGCCAATATCCCGACCCGGATCGCCTTCCAGGTATCGAGCCGGATCGATTCGCGGACGATTCTCGACCAGGGCGGCGCCGAGCAACTGCTCGGCAATGGCGACATGCTCTATCTGGCGCCCGGAACCGGCACCCCGGAGCGCGTGCACGGCGCCTTCGTCAGCGACGAGGAAGTGCATCGTGTGGTCGCCCATCTCAAGTCGCATCAGGGCCAGCCAAGCTATCTGCCCGGCGTGCTCGAAGAGGTGCAGAGTGCCGGCGAAGGCGTGGTGATCGGGCCGACCGGACTGCCCGAGGCCGAGACCGAAGGCGAGGGCGATATCGACGCGCTATACGACCAGGCGGTGCGTATCGTCACCGAGTCGCGCCGCGCTTCGATTTCCGGGGTACAGCGCCGGCTCAAGATCGGCTACAACCGCGCCGCCCGGCTGATCGAGGAGATGGAGGCGCAGGGCGTGGTCTCGTTGCCGCAGCACAATGGCAACCGCGAGGTGCTGGCGCCGCCGCCGCCCAAGGATTGATCGGGGTGGGGCGGTGTGGCCGCTTGGGAAACCGGCCGCCGACAAGTGGCAAGCCGCTGGCAGTTGCGCTGCCGGTCAGGGAAATCCACGAGCAATCGGCAATAATGGTCGTCTTCCGCTAATCGCAGGATTGAGACGTTTCATGGCTGCCCGCATACTCGATGGCAGGCGCATCGCCGCCCAGGTGCTCGATCAGGTGGCAGCCAGCACCCGGGCCTTGGTCGAGCGCGGCCAGCGCGCGCCCGGCTTGGCGGTGATCCTGGTCGGCGACGACCCGGCCTCGGCGGTGTACGTGCGCAACAAGCGGCGCGCCTGTGCCCAGGTCGGCTTCGCCGTGCGCGACTACGATCTGGCCGCCGACATTGCCTCGAACCAGTTGTTCGAACTGATCGACCAACTCAATGTCGATCCGGCCGTGGATGGCATCTTGCTGCAATTGCCGTTGCCCGCGCACATCGACGCCACCAGCCTGATCCAGCGCATCCACCCGGACAAGGACGTCGACGGTTTTCACGCCGAGAATGTCGGACGACTGGCCCTGCGTCAGTTCGGACTGCGGCCGTGCACACCCAAGGGCATCATGACCCTGCTCGCGCACACCGACCAGCCGGTGCGCGGCCGCGATGCGGTGATCGTCGGCGTCTCCAACCATGTCGGCCGGCCGCTCGGGCTGGAACTGCTGCTGGCCGGCGCCACCACCACCTGTTGCCACCGTTTCACCCGAGACCTCGCCGACCATGTAGGTCGCGCCGACATCCTGGTCGTCGCGGTCGGCAAGCCCGGCCTGATTCCCGGCGCCTGGGTCAAGCCCGGCGCGGTGGTGATCGATGTCGGCATCAACCGGCTAGCCGATGGATCGCTGACCGGCGACATCGAATTCGCGCCGGCACGCGAGCGCGCCAGTTGGATCACGCCGGTGCCCGGCGGCGTCGGTCCGATGACGGTGGCGACCTTGATGCAAAATACCCTGGAAGCGGCGCTGCTGCGTCGTTTCGACTGATCGTGTCAGGGCGCCCCATGCAATCGGGTCCTCTGATCAATCCCCGCTGGAAGTCGGACATGCGCAATCCTGGTCGGTACTCAATGAGCTGTGCGATGCTTGGTAAAGCTGCCTTGCTGGCGGGCATCGTCGCGATGTCCGGCTGCTCGGCGATCGCCAACCGGGCCGCCGACCGGCTGTCGTCCAGCCTGACCGCCGGTGTGCTGGACCAGGACGATACGGAAACCGTCGCCGCCGGTCTTCCCGCCTATCTGATCCTGCTCGACGGCTTCATCGCCAGTGACCCAGACAACGCCGGACTGCTGTTTGCCGGCGCCCGCATGTACAGCGCCTACGCCAGCAATTTCGTGCTCGATCAGGAGCGCCGCAAGCGCCTGGCCGACCGTGGTTTCGACTATGCCCGGCGCGCGATGTGCGTGCGCGACCGGCGATTCTGCGCGGCGTTCGACGGCGGCGATTTTGCCCGATTCGACGCCTTGATTTCGGCGCAGAAGGCATCGGCCACCGAAAATCTATACGTATTGGCGACCAGTTGGATCGGGTGGCTGCAGGCCGATGCCGGCGATTGGGCGCGGATCGCCGATCTGCCACGGATCGCCGCGGTATTTGCGCGGGTGGTCGCGGTCGATCCGAATTACGACCGTGGCAATGTGCAGGCCTACCTGGGCGTACTCGATTGCCTGCGGCCGGAGAGTCTCGGCGGCCGTCCGCAGCGCGGCATCGACCACCTGAACGCGGCATTCGAATTTTCCCAAGGTCAAAATCTGATGCCCAAGACCCTGTTGGCGGAGTATTGTGCGCGCCTGTTGTTCGATGCCCGGCTGCATGATCGGGTGCTCGGCGAAGTGCTCGCTGCCGACCCGCACGCGCCCGGGCTGACGCTGGCCAACACCATCGCCCGACAACGCGCCCGCGAACTGCTCGAAACCGGAAAGGACTACTTCTGATGATCGGTAAATCCCTACTCCTTCTGCTGGCCTTCATGACCACTGGCGCCAGCGCCGCCGCCACGCTCAAACTCGCCACCCTGGCGCCCGAGGGGACGGGTTGGATGCGCGAATTGCGCGGTGCCGGCGAGACCATCAAGGAACGCACCCAAGGTCGGGTGCTGATCAAGTTTTTTCCCGGTGGCGTGATGGGCAACGATGTCGCGGTGCTGCGCAAGATCACCCTGGGACAATTGCAGGGCGGAGCGTTCTCGGGTTCGGAGCTATCCAACGTGTTCCCGAGCGCGCAGATCTATAGCATGCCGTTCCTGTTCGAGAGCCTGGACGAAGTCGGCTATGTGCGCGAGCGGGTCGATCCGTTGATCCGGGACGGGCTGCTGCGCGGCGGATTTGTCGTGCTGGGTATGTCTGGTGGTGGATTCGCCTACCTGATGAGTACCCGGCCGATCAGCACCAAGAACGAACTGCGCGCGACCAAGGTCTGGGCGATGCAGAATGACCGAATCGCCCAGGTCGCCTTCAGCAATGGCGGGGTAAACCCGGTCACCTTGCCGCTCGGCGATGTCTATACCTCGCTGCAAACCGGCCTGCTGGAAACCGTCGCGATCACCACCAGCGGCGCGATCGCCTTTCAGTGGCACACCAAAGTCCGGCATGTGGTCGATCTGCCGCTCAGCTATGTCGCCGGCATGCTGGCGATCGATCAAAAGGCCTTCGCAAAGATTTCGGCGGACGATCAGCAAGTGGTGCGCGACGCTTTCGAGAACGCATTTCGGAATCTCGATGCGTCCGGCGTGGCCGACAATGTGTCGGCCCGCGCGGTGCTTGAAAAACAGGGCATCGCCTTCCACCGGCCGGACCCGGACGAAGTCAGCTTCTGGCGCAGTATCGGTGACCTGACCTTGCAGCAGATGCTCGCGGACGGATCCATCTCAGCGGAAATCGTCGCAGCGATCCGCAAGGCGCAGACCGAATTCCGGACGAAATCCACGGCGAAGGACGCCGCCAAGCCGTGAGTTACGCCGGCACGCGCCTGCTGGTCTGGTTGAATCGACTGGAAAACGGTCTGATTGCGATCCTGGCCCTGATGCTGGTGTTGCTGTCCGGGGCGCAGGTTCTGCTCAGGCTGGGCAACCAGGGCATCGTCTGGCTCGACCCGCTGCTGCGGGTGCTGGTGCTGTGGCTGGCCATGCTCGGCGCGCTGGCGGCGGCCCGGGGCGACAAGCACATCAGCCTGGATGTACTCGGGCGTGTACTGCACGGTCCGGCACGCCGGGTCGCGCGCTTGTTCGCCTTCGGCTTTGCCGCCGTGGTGTCGGCGATGTTGGCCGAAGCATCGCTGGGCCTGATCGAAGTCGATCGCGAAGCCGGCACCCTGCTGTTCAACACGGTGCCGGGATGGTGGGCCGAGATAATCCTGCCGCTGGCATTCGGCTTGCTGGCTCTGCGCTTCGCGCTGCGCGCGGTGCTGACCGGCGAGGAACCGACACCGTGACCCTGCTGCTGATTCTGGCTCTGGTGCTGCTGCTGTTACTCGGCGCGCCTCTGTTCGCCTTGATCGCGGCGGTGGCCTGGCTCGGCATGCACGCCGCCGGTTACGACCAGACCCTGCTGATCGCGCAGTTTTACGGCCTGACCGAAATGCCGGTGCTGATCGCGATCCCGCTGTTCACCCTGGCCGGCTATCTGCTCAGCGAAAGCCAGGCACCGGCGCGGCTGGTACGGCTGACCGAAGCCCTGCTCGGCTGGCTGCACGGCGGATTGGCGATCGTCGCCTTGCTGGCCTGCGCCATTTTCACCGCGTTCACCGGTGCCTCCGGGGTGACCATCGTCGCCATCGGCGGTCTGTTGTTGCCGGCCCTGCGCCAGGCCAACTACCCGGAGCGCTTTTCGCTCGGATTGATCACCACCTCGGGCAGTCTAGGTCTGCTGTTTGCGCCCTCGGTGCCGCTGATCCTGTATGGCATCGTCGCCCAGCAGCTCGGCACCACGCCCGCGGTCGGCATCGACGACATGTTTCTGGCCGGGGTATTGCCCGGGCTGTTGATGCTGGCGGTGCTGGGCGGCTACGGCATGTGGCGCGCCCCGGCGCGGCGCCATGACCTGCCGTTCTCTGCGCGCGAAGCGCAGGCCGCATTATGGGACGCGCGTTACGAGTTGCCGCTGCCGGTGCTGGTTCTGGGTGGCGTTTACGGCGGTTTCTTCGCTGCCTCCGAAGTGGCCGCGGTCACCGCGCTGTATGTGTTGCTGGTGACGGTGCTGATCCGGCGTGAAATTCCGCTGCGGCGCCTGCCGGAGATTATGCGCGAGGCGATGATGCTGGTCGGCGCGATCCTGCTGATTCTGGGCGTCTCGCTGGCACTGACCAATGTCATCATCGACGCTGAAGTGCCGGCGCGGATGGTGCAGTGGGTCAACCAGCACGTGCATAGCCGCTGGGGATTTCTATTGTTGCTGAACGCCTTCCTGATCTTGCTCGGCATGCTGCTCGACGTGTTCTCGGCGACCGTGCTGGTGGTGCCGATCCTGGTGCCGATCGCCCTGCACTACGGGGTACACCCGGTGCATCTAGGCGTTATTTTCCTGGCCAATATGCAGATCGGTTACTTCACGCCGCCGGTCGGCATGAACCTGTTCATTGCCAGCTATCGATTCAATACCCCGGTGCTGGAACTGGCCCGCGCCGCGCTGCCGTTTTTCTGGTTGCTGCTGGGCTGTGTACTGGTGATCACCTATTGGCCGGGGCTGTCGCTGGCCTTGCTGTAGGCGCCGGCCATTTGACTAGGGTCAAGCCCGAACCGCAGCAAACGGCGTAGGATGGCCTTGGCGATCTGGGCCGAGCTTGGGAGCGCGTCATGTACAAGCACATTCTGGTGGCGATCGACGGCAGCGAATTGAACCAGCGGGCGATCCTGCATGCGCTCGGGCTGGCCCGCGCACTCGGCGCGCAATTGTCCGCGGTGTGGGTGGCCGAACCCTACGCGCCGCAGATTCTCGCCGGCACCCCGTATCCGTTCGTGCCGGTGATGAGCAGCAGCGAATTCGAGGAGCAATGCCAATCGATCGCCGAGCGCTTGTTCGCCGATTTCCGCAAGCTCGCCAGCGAGCATGGCCTAGGCGCGGTGCAAACCATCCGCGAATCGGCACTGCACCCCTACGAGGGTATCCTGGCCACGGTCAAAACGGTCGGCGCCGACCTGCTGGTAATGGCCTCGCACGGCCGCCGCGGCTTCAGCGCCCTGGTCCTAGGCAGCGAAACCCACAAAGTACTGACCCACAGCACGGTGCCGGTGCTGGTGGTGCGGTGAGTGGGGTGAAGCGCAACAAAGCAGGGGCTAGGGGCTAGGGGCTAGGGGCTAAAGGCGGGACTTTCCCCAGCCCCTAGTCCCTTGCCTCTAGCCTCTAGCCTCTAGCCTCTAGCCTCTAGCCTCTAGCCTCTAGCCTCTAGCCTCTAGCCTCTAGCCTCTAGCCTCTAGCCTCTAGCCTCTAGCCTCTAGCCTCTAGCCTCTAGCCTCTAG